>NZ_JBEGIA010000001.1:1548114-1857996 GCF_040676455.1 Microbacterium sp. LMI12-1-1.1
TAATTGACCATGAGGAAAACGCTACCTGCCTCCGCAGAGGTGCCGGCGCGATCCCGCTCACCTGTCGCGAATGGTGAGCCTCGTCCCCGATTCGTGACAGGCGAGCGGTCGGGGGTGAGGACCGGCAGCCGGGACGAACGGATGCCGCGACCGGCGCGTGAGCACCGGTCGCGGCATCCGTCGTCAGGAGTCGGTCAGACGACGCGGGCGGACTCGTCCTCGACGGCGTCATCGGCGGCCCCGGCCGACGGCTCGCCGCGCTCGGCCTCGGAGAGCGCATGCGCCTCTTCGTCGAGATCGGTCGCCGCCTGCTCGAACTGCGAGTTGTAGAGCCGGAAGTACGCGCCCTTGGCGACGATGAGCTCGTCGTGCGTGCCCTTCTCGACGATGCCGCCGTTCTCCATCACGAGGATGAGATCGGCGTCGCGGATCGTCGACAGGCGGTGCGCGATCACGAAGGACGTCCGGCCCTCGCGCAGCGCCGCCATCGCGTGTTGCAGCAGCAGCTCGGTGCGGGTGTCGACGGAGCTGGTCGCCTCGTCGAGGATCAGCACCGACGGCTGCGCGACGAACGCGCGGGCGATCGTGATGAGCTGCTTCTCGCCGGCCGAGATGTTCGACGCGTCCTCGTCGAGGAGCGTGTCGTAGCCGTCCGGCAGGGAGTGCACGAAGCGGTCGACGTACGTCGCCCGCGCGGCGGCGAGGATCTCGTCGTCGGTGGCGTCGGCGCGGCCGTACCGGATGTTCTCTCGGATCGTGCCGGCGAACAGCCACGGGTCCTGCAGCACCATGCCCGTCTTGGCGCGGATGTCGCGCCGCGTGAGCTGAGCGATGTCCTGCCCGTTGAGGAGGATGCGGCCGCCGTCGAGCTCGTAGAAGCGCATCAGCAGGTTCACGAGCGTCGTCTTGCCGGCACCGGTCGGGCCGACGATCGCGACCGTCTGCCCCGGCTCCACCCGGAAGGACAGATCGTGGATGAGGGGACGGTCGGGCGAGTACGAGAACGCCACGTCCTGGAACTCGATGGTGCCGTCGCCGTCGACAGGCGCCGGGGCATCCTGCGCGTCGGGCTCCTGCTCGTCCTCGTCGAGCAGCTCGAACACCCGCTCGGCCGAGGCGGTTCCGGACTGCACGACCGCGGCCATGCCGCCCAGTTCCGACAGCGGCTGGGTGAACTGCTGCGAGTACTGGATGAAGGCCTGCACGTCGCCGAGGCGCAGCTGTCCGCCCGCGACCATCAGCGCACCGAAGACGGCGATGCCGACGTAGGTCAGGTTCCCGATGAACATCATCGCGGGCATCATGATGTTCGACAGGAACTGCGCCTTGAAGGAGGCCGCGTAGAGCTCCTCGTTCTCGGCGCGGAATGCCTCGCGGGACGCCTGCTCACGGCCGAAGACCTTGACGAGCGCGTGGCCCGAGAACGACTCCTCGACACGTGCGTTGAGACGGCCGACCTTGCGCCACTGGATGCCGAACGCCTTCTGCGAGCGCGGGCCGATGACGCCGAACAGCACCGCCATGAGCGGGAAGCTCACCAGCACCACGAGGGTCAGCTGCCACGAGATCGTCAGCATCATGATGAGCACGCCGATCACGGTGAGCACGGCAGTGAGCGCCTGCGACAGCGACTGCTGCATCATCTGGGTGATGTTGTCGATGTCGTTGGTGACGCGGGAGATCAGCTCGCCGCGCTGCACCCGGTCGAAGTAGCGCAGCGGCAGCCGGTTGATCTTCGCCTCGACGTCTTCGCGCAGGCGCCACATGACGCGCACCATGATCACGTTGATGACGTAGCCCTGCACCCACATCAGCACCGACGACGCGAAGTACAGCGCGAGCACGATGAGCAGCACGCGGCTGAGCGCCATGAAGTCGACGCCCGCGCCGGGCACGAAGTGCTCCATTGCCTCGACCATGTTGGCGAGGTCCTGCTCACCGGAGGCCTCGAGCCCCTGGACGACCTGCTCTTTGGTGGCGCCGGACGGCGCCATCGACGACACGACGCCCTCGAAGAGGATGTTGGTCGCCTCGCCGAGCACCTTCGGCGAGAGCACCGCCAGCACGACGCCGATCGAGCCGAGGATCGACACGAAGATGAAGCCGACCGCGTTGGGCCGCAGGAGCCCGATGAGGCGGCGGAAGGAGGGCCCGAAGCGCGCGGCCTTGCCCGGGGCGACGGCGCCGCTCCAGTCGTCGGCCGAGATGCGGGCCTGCTCGCCGAGCTCGATCTCGAGCTTCTCCTCGGGGCTCAGCTCTGCGATCGCATCGCGTGCGCGGCGGCGGCTGGTGGACTTGCCGGTGCCGGACTGTGGTTCAGGGTTCGAGGGGTGTTCGGCGCTCATCGGGCGACCTCCGCTCCGAGCTGGGATTCGACGATCTCGCGGTAGGTCTGGCTCGTCTCGAGCAGCTGCTCGTGCGTGCCGAGTCCGACGATGCCGCCGTCGTCGAGGACGATGATGCGGTCGGCGTCGGTGATCGTCGAGACGCGCTGGGCGACGACGATCTTCGTGACGTCCGGCAGCTCTCGCCACAGCGCCTGCCTCAGCCTCGCGTCGGTGGTGAGATCGAGCGCCGAGAACGAGTCGTCGAAGACGAGCACGCGCGGCTGGTGGACGATCGCCCGGGCGATGGCGAGGCGCTGGCGCTGACCGCCTGACACGTTGGTGCCGCCCTGCGAGATCGGGGCGTCGAGCCCGCCGTCCATCTGGCTCACGAAGTCGCTCGCCTGGGCGATCTCGAGCGCATGCCAGAGCTCGGCATCCGTCGCCTCCTCACGCCCGAACCGCAGATTCGAGGCGATCGTCCCCGAGAACAGGAACGGCCGCTGCGGCACCAGGCCGATCGTGGCCCAGAGCGCTTCGAGATCGGCGCGGCGCACATCCAGGCCGCCCACCTCCACGACGCCGTCCGTCACGTCGAACAGACGCGGGATCATCGAGATCAGCGTGGTCTTGCCCGCGCCGGTCGAGCCGACGACCGCGACGGTCTCACCCGGCTCGGCGCGGAAGCTGATGCCCGAGAGGATGGGGTGCTCGGCGCCCGGGTAGGTGAAGGTGACGTCCGTGAACTCGACGGTGCCCGGCGCAGGGAACTCGGCGGGTGCATCCGCCGCCCGCGCGAGCGATGAAGACGTGTCGAGGACCTCGCCGATGCGCTCGGCCGACACCGCGGCGCGCGGGATCATCAGCGTCATGAAGCTCGCCATCAAGACGCCCGAGAGGATGATCATGGCGTACTGCATGAAGGCGAACAGCGTGCCGATCTGGATCTCGCCCGAATCGACCTGCATGCCGCCGAACCAGATCACGCCGATCACGGTCACGTTGAGGATGAGCATGACGGCGGGGAAGAGCACCACGAACAGCGAGCCGACCTTGCGGCCGACCACCATGATCTCGGTGTTGGCCTCGCGGAAGCGCTGCTCTTCGATCGGCTCCCGCACGAACGCGCGGATGACGCGGATGCCGGTGAGCTGCTCGCGCATGATGCGGTTCACGCCGTCGAGACGTGACTGGAAGCTGCGGAACAGCGGAACCATGCGTGCGATGACGAGACCCGCGACGAGCAGCAGCACGGGCACGGCGACGGCGATGATCCAGGCCAGGCTCGCCGCCTGTTCGATCGCGAGGATGATGCCGCCGATCGCGAGCAGAGGCGCCGTGACCAGGAAGGTGGCCGCCATCATCGCCAGCATCTGCACCTGCTGCACGTCGTTGGTGTTGCGGGTGATGAGCGAGCCGGCCCCGAACCCGGTGACCTCGCGCTCGGAGAACCCCGAGACGCGCTCGAAGACGTCGTCACGGATGTCTCGCCCGAGCTTCATCGCCGCCCGCGCGGCGAAGTAGGTGGCGATGATCGAGGCGACGATCTGGGCGAGTGACACCGTCAGCATCACCATGCCGGTGCGCCAGATGTACTCGGTGTCGCCCTTTGAGACGCCGTTGTCGATGATGTCGGCGTTGAGGCTGGGCAGGTAGAGCGAGGCGAGGGCCGAGGCGGACTGGAACAGCAGCACCCCGAGCAGCAGCCAGCCGGACGGTTTGAGATAGCGGACGAGGAGTTTGGCGAGCACGGAGTTCTCCCAGACGTGACGAGGCCATGACGAATCACCGCCTGATGCGGTGGTCATGGTGTGCCGACCCACCATTGCACGGGCCGCCGACATCGCGGCAGTCCCGTTCACGGAGGGCGAACGGCTGATCGGACGGCGTTCCCGGGCCGTCCGCCGGTCACTCTAACACGATATATCGCGTACTGTCACTCCGGTCCACGGCCGACGAGCGAGGGATGCCGCAGGTCAGGCCTGCCCGCCCTGGGCGATGTCGGCGCGCTCGCGCCAGCTGCGCGCGGTGACGCGATCCAGCGCCACCTGGCGGCGCAGGGCGTCGGCCTGCTCGTAGAGCGACGGCTGGCCGTAGCTCGTCAGCACCTTCACGAGCACGGGCAGCAGCTCGATCATGAAGAAAAGCCCGGCGATGAGCCAGTGCGCCCAGGAGAGGATCGGCTCGCGCTGCGACAGCCGCTCCAGTCCGCTGATCTGGCTGAGCAGCCCCACGGCGCCGGAGTTGCCGCCGGCGATCTCCGCGGCGCGGGCGTCGTAGGCCGCCAGAGCCGCCTGGTACTGCTCGCGCGCCCCGGGGAGCTCGTCGTTCGCCTGCTGCTTGTTCTGCGCCTCCGACGCGCCGACCTCGGCCGTGCCCGCCGCCTGCGCCGCGGCCAGATCCGCCTGGGCGGTGGTCAGCTGGGAGGCCAGGTCGTCGTACGAGGCCTGCGCGGCGGCGAGCTGATCCTGCGCGGCGCCCGAGCTCGCGCCCTCGCCCGCGACGCCGCTGCAGCCCGCGACCTCACCGGCCCCCTGGCCGGTGAGCTCGCACTGGTAGATGGCGCGCGCCTGATCGATCACCGTCTGCTGCGCGGCGAGCTTCGCGGTCAGGTCGTCGACGGTCTGCTGCGCCGAGGCGGTCGACGCAGACGTCGTGTCGGCGCCCGCCACGACGCCGCTGGCCGCCTGGCTCTCGAGCGCGGCGACGCGCTCGCTCGCGGCATCCAGCGCCTGCTTCTCAGGACCGGCGGTGACGGCATCCTGATCCGCCTGCGCCTGCGTGATGTTCGTCGCGTTCACCTCGCGGGCGATGTCGTTGTGGAAGATCTGCAGCACGAGAGGCTCGGCCACGACGATGCCGATGACCGCCGCCATGATCACCCGGGGGATGGCGAGCCCGATCAGCCGGCCCACACTGTGCGTCGAGCGCATGGTCGAGGTGAGGAAGCGGTCGAGGTTGAAGATGATCAGCGCCCACACGATCGCGAGCGGCAGCGCGCCCCACGCGACGATCCGGACACCCGTGGTCAGGGCGAAGTACATCGAGATCGCGGAGATCAGCGCGGTGCCGGCGATCACGAAGAACATCTGCACGAAGCGGGGCGTCTCGGTGGGCACCTGGTCGAGCACCGACGCGTCCGCTCCGCCGAGCACGGCGAGCCTCCGCCAGCCCGAGCCGCGCTCGCGACGGCGCGCGCCGCGCTTCGCGCGACCCGGGCGCGTAGGAGCGGCGTCCGCCGGGGCGGGGTCCTCGACGACAGCGGGCTCGGCGGTCGGGTCCGGCTCCGCCGCAGCGCCCCACTCCCCGATCGGGGCGGTCTCCACGGCCGCCGCCGGCTCGGTGTCCGCCACCGCCGCCCTGTCGGCCACCACCGTGACGGGCTGCGTCGGGTTCATCGCCAGCGCGTCCTCGAGCAGATCGCGCGTCACCGGGTACGGGTCATCGGGACCCTCTCCATCGAGACGCTGGTCGCTCGGCTCCCCGGCCGCCTGCTGGGCGCGCACGTCATCGAGGTAGAGATCCGCGGTTCGGTCGCCGTCCGTCTCGAACTCGATGCGGCCGTCGGAGCCGAATCTGCCCGGCCGGTGTGCGGAGAATGACATCCGGACACCCTAGACAGGCCAACCTGTGCGGCAGGTGGACGAATCCTGGATCGACGGGGGCCGCAAGCGTTTCGTCTCGCTCGTTCCTCGCTCGCTCAACGACCGTGCTTCCGGTCGTGAATCGACCGAGCGACACGAGAACCGAGCGCTTCGGCTCAGTCCTCGAGCGGGGTGACGGCCGCGACCGCCTCGTCCTCTTCGGTGGCGACGAGCTGGCCGCAGGCGCCGTCGATCTCCTTGCCGCGGGTGTCGCGGAGGGTCGTCGGGATGCCGGCGTCGTTGAGGCGCCGGACGAACTCGTTCTGCACCGGCACGTCGGAGGCCGTCCAGATCGAGCCGGGGGTCGGGTTCAGCGGGATGGGGTTGACGTGCACCCAGCCGCGACCGCGCGCGTTGAGCTTCTCGGCGAGGAGATCGGCGCGCCAGCCGTGGTCGTTCATGTCCTTGATGAGCGCGTACTCGATCGACACGCGGCGTCCGGTCTTGTCGAAGTAGGCGCGGGCGGCATCGAGGGCCTCGTCGACCTTCCAGCGGGAGTTGACCGGGATCAGCTCGTCGCGGAGCTTGTCGTCCGGCGCGTGCAGCGAGAGCGCGAACGTCACCGGGATGTCCTCGTTCGCGAGCTTCGTGATCGCAGGCACGAGACCGACGGTCGACACCGTGATGCCGCGAGCGCTCATGCCGAGGCCGTGCTGCTTGTCGGTCATGACCCGCACCGCCTGCATCACCCGCGCGTAGTTCGCGAGCGGCTCGCCCATCCCCATGAAGACGATGTTCGACACCCGCTCGGCGGAGCGGTCGTCCTTCTTCTTGCCGCCGAGCCCGCCGTCGGCGATCAGGCGGTTGGCGCGCACGATCTGCTCGACGATCTCCGCCGCCGACATGTTGCGGGTGAGGCCCGCCTGCCCGGTGGCGCAGAAGGGGCAGTTCATGCCGCAGCCGGCCTGGCTCGACACGCACAGCGTGATCCGGCCGGGGTAGCGCATGAGCACCGACTCGACGAGGGCGCCGTCGTGGAGCTTCCACAGGAACTTGATCGTGTCGCCGCGGTCGGTCTCGAGACGCCGCACTTCCGTGAGCAGGGCCGGCAGCATGCCGTGGACGAACTCCTCGCGGCCCTCCGCGGGGAGGTCGGTCATATCGGCGGGGTTGTGGGTCCAGTGCTGGAAGTAGTGCTTCTCGAGCTGCTTCGCCCGGAAGCCGGGAAGCCCGAGCTCCTTGACCTTCTCGACGCGCTGCTCGGGGGTGAAGTCGGCGAGGTGCACCGGCGGCTTGCCGCGCTTGGGGCTCGCGAACTGCAGGAGCGGCCGGCCCTCGGCATCCTTCTTCTGGGTCCAGCCCTCGGTCGCCGGACGCACCTGCCTGGGCTTCGTGGCGCGCACGGGCGAATCGGTCATGAGAACCAGGGTAGGGGACACGCCTGGACGGATGCCGATGCCGGCGCATCGCGCAACCCCCGCCCGGCGTGCGGCCGGCCCGGCTAGCGTGACGGCGTGAGCGACAAGAGCGACGCGATGATCCGGCCGATCGAGCCCGGCGATGCCGGCGAGGTGCTGACGCTGCAGCGTGCGGCATTCGTGCAGGAGGCACTCATCTACGGCACGCCCGACATGCCGCCGCTCACGCAGACGCTGGAGGAGGTGCAGGCCGAGCTGGAGGAGAATCTCGGCGTCGTCGCCCTCGACGGCACCCGCATGATCGGAGCGCTGCGGGCGCGCATCGACGGCGACCTCCTGCTCGTCGGCCGCATCGCGATCGCGCCGGACCGCGCGGGCGAGGGCATCGGCAGCGCGCTGCTGGAGGCCGTCGAGCGACGCGGCGCCGACCGGGGTGCCACGGACGCGGAGCTGTTCACCGGGTCGCTCAGCGAGGCGAACATCCGCCTCTACGAGCGCGTCGGGTATGCCGAGACCCAGCGTGTGCCGGGCGACGACGGCACCGAGCAGGTCTTCCTGCGCAAGCGACTCGAGCAGGAGCGTCGCGGCTAGGCTCGCCGTGTGGTCCCGCTCGAGAACCTTCTCGCCTTCACGCTCGCCGCGCTCGTCCTGATCGTGATCCCGGGCCCGAGCGTGCTGTTCACGATCGGGCGCGCACTCGCCCTCGGACGCATCGGCGGGCTCCTCAGCGTGCTCGGCAACGCGCTCGGCCTCCTGCCGGTCGTCGGCCTCGTCGCGCTCGGCGTCGGCGGCATCGTGGCGCAGTCGGTCGTGCTCTTCACGATCGTCAAGGTCGCCGGGGCGCTGTACCTCATGTATCTCGGCGTCCAGGCGATCCGTCACCGCCACCGCGCCGCCGCCGAGGCGAACGGGGGCGTCCTGCCCCGTTCCGCGTGGCGTCAGCTCGGCGAGGGCTTCATCGTCGGCGTAACCAACCCGAAGACGATCGCGTTCTTCGTGGCGGTGCTGCCGCAGTTCGTCGATCTGAACGCGGGCATGGTGCCGCTGCAGATGGTCGTGCTCGGCCTCGTCTTCTTCGTCATCGCACTCATCTCCGACGGCATCTGGGCTCTCGTGGCCGCCGGCGCCCGCGGGTGGTTCGGCCGCTCGCCCAAGCGCATCTCGACCTTGTCGGCGACCGGCGGCGGCTTGATGATCGGCCTGGGCGGCATCCTCCTCTTCACCGGGAACAAGCACTGATGGACTCTTCGACGACCCCGGATGCCGGACCGCAGCGAGCGAGCGGCCGGCGCATCATCTTCCTCGACGTCGACGGGACGATCCTGGAGCACGGCTCGCACATCTCCCCCTCGACCCCGGGCGCCGTTCGCGCCGCCCGCGCGGCCGGGCACCTGGTGTACCTCAGCACCGGGCGATCCGCCGCCGACATCCATCCGGTCGTCGCCGAGATCGGCTTCGATGGCGCCGTCACCAACTCCGGCGCGCTCGTGACGTCCGACGGCGAGGTGGTCGTCGAACGCCCGCTGTCGGCGGAGGCGACGGACCGGATGCTGACGGCGCTGCGCAGCCGCGGCATCCGCTACTTCCTGCAGACCCGTGACGCCGTCTACGCGAGCGACGACATGGCCGAGCTGATGCGCGACTACGCCGTCGCGCTCGAGGCCCGCGTGCAGGCAGGTCAGGAGGTGCGCCCGGAGGACTCGCTCGTCGGCCTCGCCCAGCGGAGGTTCCCGGGTGTGGCAGAGGCGGACCTCGGCCGCATCGACAAGGCCGTGTTCGTCAGCGACCACGAGGAGGGCATCGACGAACTCCGTGCCGATCTGGGCGACGAGTTCCTCATCGTCCCCGGCAGCATGCCGCTGCCCGGCGGCTCGAACGGCGAGATCAGTGAACGCGGCACCACCAAGGGCTCGGCGATCGAGCTGCTGCTGGCGCACCTCGGGATGGATGCCGCCGACGCCGTCGCGGTCGGCGACAGCTGGAACGACGTCGAGATGTTCCAGGTGTGCGGCGTCGCGGTGGCGATGGGCAACGCGCAGCCCGAGCTCAAGGAGCTCGCCGACATGGTCACGACCGACGTCCTCGACGACGGCATCGCCCACGCGTTCCGGCGGCTCGGCCTCATCTGATCCGGCGTCGCCGCCGTTCGAGGCGGCCCGGCCGCGGTGTCACGGCTGCTCGCGGACTTCCATCCCGAGGTTGACGAGGGTGCCCCCGGGGTCGCGTACCTGCGCGACCCGCTCGCCCCATGGCATGTCGGCGGGCGCCTGCTCGGCCCGCCCGCCGGCGTGCACCCACGCCGCGTAGGTCGCATCCACGTCGTCGACGTAGAACCAGAGCGCGACGCGGTCGCCGACCGACGGCGGCAGCGCGTCGGGGTCGCGGCCGATGCCCAGCGACGTCTCGCCGACCTGCAGCGACACGTAATCGTCCTCGTCGCCGCTGCCGAACCGGTAGGTCACCGTCGCGCCGAGGGCGCTCTCGTAGAACCGCACGAGCTCCGGCAGGTCTCGCACCAGCAGGATCGGGAACAGGCTCCGTACCCCCATGGGGCCACCCTACGTCGCCGTCGTGGGTCTCGAAAGGGACTGCTCAGTCCAGGAAGATGTCGGGGAACAGGGCCGAGTCCGGGGTACCGGGGACGGCCGCGTAGCCCGAGAAGTCGGTCACGCCGGCCGCTTCCAGCACGTCCTCGACGATGAGCGTCTGGCCGGTGTACCCGCGCGCCGGCTGGGTGAAGATCTCGTATGCGGCGTCGGCGTAGATCTCGGGCGTGCGGCTCACCTTCATCATGCGGTCGCCGCCGAGCGCGAACTGCACCGCCGCGGTCGCGATCGTCGTGCGCGGCCACAGCGTGTTGGCGGCGATGCCGGCCGACGCGAACTCCGCCGCGAGCCCCAGGGTCGCCATCGTCATGCCGTACTTCGCGAGCGTGTAGCCGGTGTGGCCGCCCAGCCACTTCGGCGAGAGGTTCAGCGGCGGCGAGAGGGAGAGGATGTGCGGGTTCGCGGCATCCTTCAGGATCGGGATCGCGGCACGCGAGAGCATGAAGGTGCCGCGCACGTTGACGTCCTGCATGAGGTCGTATTTCTTGGCGTCGAGGTCGAGCGAGCGCGACAGGTCGATCACCGAGGCGTTGTTGACGACGATGTCGATGCCGCCGAACTCGCCCTGCGTCTTGAGCACGGCCTCGGTGACGTCGTCGTCGTTGCGCACATCGCCGACGATGGGCAGTGCGTTCCCGCCGGCCGCGCGGATCTGCTCCGCCGCCGAGTGCACCGTGCCTTCGAGCTTGGGGTGGGGCGTGTCGGTCTTGGCGAGCAGCGCGATGTTGGCGCCGTCCCGCGCCGCGCGCAGCGCGATCGCGAGGCCGATGCCGCGGCTGCCGCCCGACATCAGGATGGTCTTTCCGGCCAGGGGCTTGTCGCTCATCTCGGGTTCTCCTCGGGTCAGGAACGGGACTTGGCGGATGCCGCCGCGAAGGCCGCGACGCGGGCGCGGGCCTCCTGCGTGTCGAAGCGGGCGCCGATCGAGGCGGCCTCGTCGTCGAGGTTCTCGGCGAGCGAGCGCCCCGCCCCGGTGCGGACCAGCCGCTTCGCCTGGCCGAAGGCGCCGGTGGCGTTGTCGAGCCAGAACCGGGCGACCGCCTCGGCGCGGGCGGCGACGTCCGCCGCGGGCACCACTTCGGTGACGAGACCCCAGTCGAGCGCCGTCTCGGCGTCGATCGTGAGGTCCTGCAGCAGCAGCTGCAGCGCGCGGCGCTGGCCGACCGCCGCCGGCAGCAGCGTCGAGACGCCGAGGTCCGGCGTCAGCCCGATGTTCGCGTACTTGCTCACGAACCTCGACTGCTCCGACGCGACGATGTAGTCGGCGGTGAGCATGAGCCCGAGCCCGCCGCCCGCCACCGCACCCTGCACGGCCGCGACGATGGGCTTGCCGGACTCGACGAACGTGCGGATGCCGTCGTGGATGGTCTGCGCGGCGCCCGTGACGTCGGGGCCGGACGCGCCCGACGTCGCCATCTCGAGGACGTCGCCGCCCGCGCAGAAGGCCGGGCCCGCGGCATCCAGGATCACCGCGCCGACCGACTCGTCGGACGTGATCTCGTGGGCGACGTCGCGCCAGCGGCGGCCCATCTCGAAGCCCATCGCGTTGAGGAACGCGGGCCGGTTGAAGGTGACGCGTGCGAGGGCGCCGTCGCGCGTGACGAGGATCGAGTCGCTCATTGTTCTCCTGCGGTCGGGGCTTACTTCGGTGCCATCCGGATGGCACCGTCGAGGCGGATGGTCTCGCCGTTGAGGTAGCCGTTGTCGACGATCGACATCACCAGCCGCGCGTACTCGTCGGGCTTGCCGAGTCGCTGCGGGTACGGCACCTGCTCGCCGAGCGAGTCCTGGGCGGCCTGCGGGAGTCCCATGAGCATCGGGGTCTCCATGATGCCCGGGGCGATCGTCACCACGCGGATGCCGTAGCGCGCGAGCTCGCGCGCGATCGGCAGCGTCATCGCGTGCACGCCGCCCTTCGATGCGGCATACGCGGGCTGGCCGATCTGCCCGTCGAACGCCGCGACGCTCGCGGTGCTGACGATGACGCCGCGGTCGCCGTCGGCGGTCGGCTCCGTCTTCGCGATCGCGGCGGAGGCCTGCGCGATGACGTTGTACGTGCCGATGAGGTTGACGCGCACGATGCGCTCGAAGCCCTCCAGCGGCGACGGGTTGCCGTCGCGGTCGAGGACCTTCGCGGGCGGCGCGATGCCGGCGCAGTTCACCACGACGCGGAGGGGACCGGATGCCGCGGCCGTCGCGACCGCGGCGGCCACCTGCTCCGCCTCGGTGACGTCGGCCGGCGCGAACGCTCCCCCGAGCTCTGCGGCGACATCGGCGCCGGCGGAGGACGGCAGGTCGACGATCGTCACGGCAGCGCCGGCTGCGGCGAGGCGGCGGGCGGTCGCGAGACCGAGGCCGCTCGCGCCACCGGTGACGAGCGCGGAGGCACCCGTGAGGTCCATGGATTCTCCTTCGAAGTCCGGATGCTGCGGAACCGCGTATCAGCATACGCGGGACTGAGTCCCAGGTCATGCCGGGCGGCGCACGACCCAGGCTAGTCGTGCCGCCACACGGTCACTCGATGAGCGGCCTCCGCACCCGTACCAGCGTGGCGATGCGATCGAGGAGTTCCGCGGGGCGCGCCAGCAGCACGCGCGCCTCGGGCCGATCGGTGAGGTACTCGGCCAGTCGTGTGGTCGCACGCGCCTCGGCGCGACGGTACCCCGAGAGATAGTGCTGAGTGACGCCCCATTCGATGTCGGCGCCGGCGGTGCCGACGCGCACCGGGAAGGTCGGCGTCTCGGCTCCCTCGACGAACGAGCCGCCGCCGCTGAGGAGCCCCTCCAGCAGCGGCCCGACGGAGTCGCCGATCGCAGGGTGGGGCCACAGCGTCGTCGGCGGCTGCACCGTGAGCAGGCGCACCGCGTCCCACGGCATGAAGCCGCCCGGCGAGTCCCCCAGCCAGGGCGCAAGTCCGCCGGGGGTCAACCGCACGTGCCGGGCGGCGGCATCGCCGATCGCCAGCGCCGCCTCCGGCCCCTCCAGAGCCGTGAGCGGTCCTCGGCGGCGCGTGACACGTGTGGTGGCGGACATGACCTCATCCCATCATGCGGCCGGCGCACGCTCCGCCGCTCGAGTTGAATCCCTTCCCGCTCGCCTGTCACAAACGGTCCGCTCACACCGCGAAACGTGACGGGCGAGCGGAACCGGCAGGCGGGCAGGATGGGAGCGTGTCGATCCCCGCCGAACCCGTGCCCGTGTCCGAGACCGTCGTGCGGCTCGCGCGCGGCGCCGCGCTCACGCCGGTCTGGCGGAACGACTACGGCGGCATGACGTTCCGCACCGACGACGGCCGCTTCATCAAGCACGGTCCGCGCAACGCCGAGACGTCGTTCGCCGGCGAGGCCGCGCGCCTGGCGTGGGCGCAGCCGCACGCGCGGGTGCCGCTCCTGCTCGAGGTCGGCGGCGACGACAGCCACGAGTACCTCGTCACGGCGGCGCTCCCGGGGCTCTCCGCCGTCGACGCGCGCTGGGTCGCCGAGCCCGCCACCGCCGTCCGCGCCGTCGGCGAGGGCCTGCGTGCCCTGCACGACGCGCTGCCGGTCGCCGACTGCCCCTTCGACTGGCGCGTGCCCTCCCGCATCGCGAACGCGGCCGGCCGCGGCATCCGCGTTCCCGAGGCCCTGCGCGAGCCGCCGCCGGTCGACCGGCTCGTGGTCTGCCATGCCGACGCCTGCTGCCCCAACACGCTCATCGGCGACGACGGCCGCTGGAGCGGGCATGTCGACCTCGGAGCACTCGGCCTCGCCGACCGCTGGGCCGACATCGCCGTGGCGTCGATGTCGACGGCGTGGAACTATGGCGAGGGATGGGAGGACGCCCTCATCGAGGCGTACGGTGTCGAGCCCGACCGCGCGCGCCTGTCGTACTACCGAGAGCTGTGGAACGCGACATGACCGAGATCACCGGCAACGTCTGCAAGATCGACGGCCATCCGAACCTCGTGATCCTGCGGCGCTTCCGCGCGACCGCCGACGAGATCTGGCGCGAGCTCACCGAGTCGGCGCGGCTCGAGCGCTGGATCGGCCGCTGGGACGGCGACCCGTCGAGCGGGCACGTCACGTTCTACATGACGGCGGAGGCCGAGGATGCCGCGGGCGAGGAGTACACGATCCTCGAGTGCGACCGGCCCCGGCGCTTCGCCGGCGACACGTCGGCGGCCGGAGGTGCCTGGCATCTGTGGTTCGAGCTCGCCGAGGAGGCGCCGGGCGACACGATCCTCACGTTCGGCCAGCGGCTGAACCCGGGCGAGGACGTCGGCTCGATCGGTCCGGGCTGGGAGTACTACCTCGACCGGCTCGTCGCCGCGCAGGCCGGTCTCGACGCCGGCTCCGTCTCGTGGGACGACTACTTCCCCACCCTGCAGCCCGCCTACGAGCGGCTCGTCGCCGCCGACTGACGCGGCGCACCGCGCTCGCCCGTCGTCCGGGCCTTTCGTCTCTGCGTTTCGACTCGCAAGCTCGCTCAACGACCGGGGGAAGGCTCCGGTCGTTGAGCGAGGAGCGCCAGCGACCCCGGGGGGGCTCCGGTCGTTGAGCGAGGGAGCGCCAGCGACCGGGGGGGGGGAAGGCTCCGGTCGTTGAGCGAGGGAGCGCCAGCGACCGAGACGAAACGCGCCGAACCTCGCTGCAGCGCCGCTCCGAGTGAGGCGTGCGGTGCGCACGTTCTGCAGTCCGGCAAACGCCGGTTCCGGCATCCCAGAACCCGCGAAACCTGGACCTCACCGCGCCGGGGTCGGCACGCGCGCGCGGTGCGGTCCGGAAAGCGCAGCATCCGGCATCCCAGACACCGCGGAACCTGGACCGCAGGAGCCGGCCCGACTCAGGACCACACGAACCGGAACGTGCCGGCGGCGACCGCGGCGGCGATCGCCACGGCCATGATCGCGGCGGCGCCGAGCAGCGCCACCAGGTCGCGGGGGTGGAGCCGCGAGGGACGTGACCACGTGCGCGGGATGCCGGAGCCGAAGCCGCGCGCCTCCATCGCCATCGCGAGCTTGGTGCCGCGCCGCACGGCGAACACGAGCAGCACGAACGCCATGGAGAAGAAGCGCCGGATCGCGCCGCTGTCGCCCACGCCGCGCGCGCGGCGCGCGAGGCCCATGCTGCGCCAGTCGTCGAGGAAGAGGCCCAGCGTGCGCGTGCCGGCGAGCACCCCGAGCACGAAGCGGCTCGGCAGCTTCGCGACCTGCGCGAGGGCGTCGGCGAGCTCGGTGGGGTCGGTGCGGCCGAACAGCAGGATCGTCGGCAGGGCGAGGGCGAGCACGCGCAGGCACACCGCGACGGCGAGAGCGATCGAGTCGTCGCTGATCGTGGCGTACCAGAACGACCAGTAGACCGTTCCGCCCGGCTCGGCATACAGCAGCATGCTGATGCCCGCGACAGGGGCGAAGACGAGGATCGGCAGCATCCGCATCAGGACGGTCATGGCTCCGAGACCGGTCAGCGGGATGCAGGCGAGCTGCAGCGCGATGGCCACGAGGGCGCTCGTCACGTCGATCGACGCGAGCAGCGCCACCGACAGCAGCAGCGCGAGCACGATCTTGGTCACCGGGTTGACGCCGTCGAGCCAGGCCGCCCGCTCGGCACCGACGTCATGCGCGTCGGTACGGGCGTCGACGGCGGTCACGACCGCACCCCCACCGGCCGCGAGCGCCTGGGTGCGCCGGATGGGGCCTCCGGGACTGCGGGCCCCGCACCGAGATCGATGCGGTGGCCGCCGAGATGGTGCAGCACGTCTTCGTCGTGCGTGACGGCGACGACGGTCGTGCCGGCGGCGATCTCGGACTGCAGCAGCTGCACGAGCTCGATCCAGCCGCGGCGGTCCTGGCCGAACGTCGGCTCGTCGAGCACGATGACGGGCGGTGCGTCGGCGAGCACGGTCGCGACCGAGAGCCGGCGCTTCTGTCCCCCCGACAGCGTGAAGGGGTTCGCGGCGGCGAGCGGCGCGAGGTGCAGTCGCTCGAGCAGCTCGTCGACGATCAGGCCGACGGCGTCCGCGGCCACGCCGCGCGAGCGCGGCCCGATCGCGAGCTCGTCGCGCACGGTCGAGGCGAGGAACTGATGCTCCGGCTCCTGGAACACTGTGCCGATGCGGGTCAGCAGCTCGCGCGAGGACCACCGCGACGGGCGGCGGCCCGAGCGGCCGGCGAGCTCCGGCGCCGCGACGACCTCGCCCGCCGCCTCGGGCAGGAGCCCCGCGAGCGTCAGCGCGAGGGTGGACTTGCCGGCGCCGTTGGGCCCGGTGATCACCGTCGCCGCCCCGCGCGGCACGCTGAGATCCAGCCCCGCCCGCACGACGGTGCGGCCATCGCGGGAGATCGAGAGAGCGGATGCCGCCACCGCCGCCGCGGCGGCGGCCGGCGCCGCGGGCAGGACGGGCAGGTCGACGGGGCGACCCGGCACCCACACGCCCGCGGCGGCGAGCTCCGCACCGTGACGGGCGAACACCTCGGCCGGAGTGCCGTCGGCGAGGAGGCCGCCGTCGGCGCCGACGACGAGCACACGGTCCATCAGGTCGGCCCAGACGGCCGTGCGGTGCTCGATCACCACGAGCGTCGCCCCCGTCTCGGCGAGAGCGTGCTCGATGCTCGCGCGCACCTCGCGGACGCCGTCGGGATCGAGATTCGCGGTCGGCTCGTCGAGCAGCAGCACGCCGGGTCGCATCGCGAGCACGCCGGCGAGCGCGAGCCGCTGCTTCTGCCCGCCCGACAGCGCCTTCGTCGGCCGCGCGAGCGGGACGTCGAGCCCGACGGCCTCGAGCGCCTCGGCGACGCGGGCGGGGATCTCGGCCGCCGGCACCCCGAGGTTCTCGCAGCCGAAGGCCACGTCGTCGCCGACCTTCGACAGCACGACGCCCGAATCGGGATCCTGCAGCACGAGCCCGACGCGCCCGCGGTGGGCCTCCGGCCGCTCGCCGTCGATCAGCAGCGATCCCGTCTCATCGCCCTCGTCGGCCCCGCCGAGAAGGCCCGCCATGCCGGCGAGGAGCGTCGACTTGCCGGCACCCGAGGCACCGAGCAGCAGCACGCGCTCCCCCGGCTCGATCGTGAACGACACGTCGCGGACGGCGGGCGCGCGCCGGCCTGCGTAGCGCCATCCCCAGCCGTCCGCCGTGAGGCGGGCCGGACGGGTCGAGGCCATCGTCAGACCTCGCGGCGCGCTTCGCGTCCTGCCGCGAAGCGGTTGAGCGCACCGGTGGCGGCGAGCCCGCGGACGGCGAGCCAGCCGACGACACCCGCGAGCACGGCACCCGAGACGACGAGCGAGACGAGGTAGATGACGTTGAACTCGAGCGTCTTCAGGATGTTCGGCGAGCTGCCGTAGAACAGCTCGAACACCCAGGCGCCGGCGGCGGCGCCCGCACCGGCCAGCATCGCGACAGGCAGGGTGAAACGGCGGTAGAGGAAGAGGGCGAAGATCAGCTCGGCGCCGAGACCCTGGACCAGGCCCGACAGCAGGGTGGACACGCCCCACACGTTGCCGATGAGCATCGACACGATCGCGGCGATCACCTCGACGAGGAGTGCCGCACCGGGCTTGCGGATGACGAGACCGCCGATGACGCCGCCGATCAGCCAGATGCCGACGGCGAGTCCGCCGAGGCCGGGCGTCAGGCCGTCCATGGCGATGAACCAGGCGTAGCCGACGGTGTTCCAGGCCCAGAAGACGAGGCCGATGGCGACGCCGAGCACCGCCGCGACGACGATATCGACGACTCGCCAGCGCAGGCTGCGGGGGCCCGAAGGGGTGGCCGCAACGGGGGTGGATGCGGACGCGGACGTGTGCATGTGAACTCCTCCCTGCGCCGGCATGATCCGGATCAGGTTCGACGGTCGAAGCGTGGATCGCTTCCTCTCAGCCCGGCTCACCGGACTCCCGTGGTTATGGCGTTGAGTATACCGCCGCGATGACGGGTATTTTGAGGGGGTGACTCCGGACGACACCCCCGTGCCCACGCGTCGCGCGCGCCGGGCGCAGACCGGTGCCGTGCCGACCCCGGCTTCGGCCGGTGCCCCGGAAGGCGGCATCCTGACCGTCGCCACCGGTGAGGCTGACATCGTGCACCCGGGCAGCACCACCGCCCCCGTCGATGTGCCCACCGTTGCGCCGACCATCGCCACGGTGCCGCTCGGCGACAGCCCGACGGCGATCGCGCCGACGATGCCCCTGTTCGATTCGGACGCGCAGACCGGGCCGGTCATCCCCGGGCTCCTTCCCGAGCCGTCGGTCCCCGTCGCCACCTGGGATCCCGCGGGCCACGACGCCCTCGCCGACGTCCCGGTCGCCGAGGATGCGCGCCCCGCGGCGGGCGGCGGACGAACCGCGCTCGCGTGGGTCGATGAGACGGCCGTGGGCCTCGGCGCCGCTCCCGGCGATCTGACCGCCGCGGCCACCCCCTACGTCACGGTCGACGCCGACCTGCTCTCCGACGCGCCGCGGCGCTCGCCGCTGCGCGCCGGCGTCGTGGTTCCCACCCTCGCGATCGCGGCCGTGCTCGGCGCGTATGCGGGGACGACGCTGCTGTGGCCGCTGCACGCCGTCGCACCCACGGTCACCGCCATGGAGGTCCAGCCGGTCGCGGCCCCCGCCGCGGCGCCGGTGTGGCCCGCGCAGGGCAGCGCGGCCGAAGCGGTCGGAGGCATCTCGGGGACACTGGCCACGACGGCGGATCCCGACTCCATCGCCAGCGTCACCAAGCTCGTGACCGCCCTGGTCGTCCTCGAGGAGATGCCGCTCGCGCTCGGCGAGCAGGGTCCCGAGTACCGCTTCACCTCGGCGGATCGCTCCCGCTACTGGCAGTACCTCAGCAACGGCGAGTCCGCGCTGAACGTGCCCGCCGGCGGCTCGCTCACCGAGTACCAGATGCTCGAGGGCATGCTGGTCGGCTCGGCGAACAACTACGCCGACCGCCTGGCGCAGAGCATCTGGCCGTCGGATGCCGTCTTCGCCTCGGCGGCCTCGTCCTGGCTCTCCACGCACGGCGTCCCCGGTGTGACCGTCTACGAGCCGACGGGGATGGACCCGCGCAACACCGCGAGCCCTGAGACCCTCGTCGTGCTCGCGCAGAAGGCCCTCGCGAACCCGGTGATCGCCGAGATCGTCGCGAAGCAGTCCGTCGACCTGCCCGGTGCCGGGCTCGTCGAGAACACCAACGGGCTGCTCGCCGACCCGGGTGTCGTGGGCCTGAAGACCGGGACGCTCGACTCCTGGAACCTGCTGTCGGCGAAGGACGTCACGATCGGCGACACGACGGTGCGCCTCTACGCGTCGGTGCTCGGACAGCCCGACGACGAGAGCCGTCTCGCCGCGTCCCGCGCGCTGTACGCACAGCTCGAGAGCGAGCTGCAGCTGAAGCCCTCGGTGACGGCGAACACCGTCGCCGGACAGGTCGAGACCCTGTGGGGCGACGAGGTGGACATCGTGACGTCGGGCGACGCGTCGGTGGTCCTGTGGAACGGCGGCAGCGGCACCGTCGCCACGACCTACCACCTCGGCGAGAGCCGCGATGCGGGCGACGCGGTCGGCTCCCTCAGCGTGACCGGACCGCTCGACGACACCACGGTCGACCTGCAGCTCGCCGCCGACATCACCGACCCGTCGCCGTGGTGGCGGCTGACGCACCCGCTGGACCTGTTCGGCCTCAACGGCTGAGACCGCCGCCGTTCACCTGGCGGACGGTCAGCCCGGGGAGGGTCAGCCGGCGGACGGGTGCCCGACGACGCCCTTGCGCAGCAGCGCGTTGCCGTACTTGCGGGTCTCGCCCGTGCGCAGGATGAGGTACGCGCGCTTCGCCTGCTCGTAGTACTCGAACCGGTCGACGTAGCGCGGGGCATCCGTGCCTGCCGCGGCGGCGAGCTCGCGCTGCACGTCGAGCACCTCGCCGTCAGCCGACGCCATGAGGTCGAGCGCGGGCGCATCGTCGAGCGGCAGCACCGTGCGCACGGCGGCCACCACCTCGGGCGTGGTCGTCCCGGGCAGGTCCACGACGCGCGCGCCGATCGCCCACGCCGGAAAGTGCGCGTCGGCGATCACGACGGCGTCGGAGTGGCCCATCCGGTCCAGGTGCAGCAGCAGCTCCCCCGTCAGCAGCGGGTGGATGCCCTCGAGCATGGGATTCCCTTTCGTCAGCGGATGAGGCCTTCGGCGGCCAGATCGTCCCACAGGCCGCCCGGGATGTCGACCTCCATGAGCTCGGCGTTGCGGCGCAGCTGCTCGGGTCGGCTCCCGCCCACGACGACCGAGCGGACGGCCGGGTCCCGCAGCGCGAACTGCACCGCGGCGGCCGGCAGCGGCACGTCGTGAGCGCGGCAGACCGCGACGATGCGCTGCAGGTGCTGCCACAGCGGCTCCGGCATCCGTCCGTACTCGTACCGGTCGTCGCGCGTGGGCTCGTCCTTCGCCAGCAGACCGGAGTTGAAGACGGATGCCGCGACCACGCCGGTCCCGCGCTCGTGGCACGCCGGCAGCACCTCGTCGGCGGCCGGCTGCTCGAGCAGCGTGTAGCGGCCAGCGATCATGATGAGGTCGAGATCGGCGCCGCGAACGCCCGCGGCGAGCGCGTCGGCGGTCATCGAGCCGATGCCGATGGCGTCGACGGCGCCCTCCGCCCGGAGCTGCTCGAGAGCCGGGAAGGCCTCCTGCAGCGCGAGGTCGAGGTCGTGGCGCTCGGGGTCGTGCAGGTACAGGATATCGATGCGGTCGATCCCGAGACGTTCGAGCGATTCGTCGAGGCTCGCGCGGATGCCGGCCTCGGAGAAGTCCCACTCGCGGCGCAGCGTCGTGCGCACGTGGAAGTCCGCGGCGAGGTCCAGTCCGCCGTCGTCGTCGGGGTTCGGACGCAGCAGCCGCCCCGCCTTCGTCGAGATCACGAACTCGTCGCGGGGCTTCGTCCGCAGGAACGCGCCGAGCCGCCGCTCCGAGAGACCGAGGCCGTAGTGAGGGGCGGTGTCGAAGTAGCGGATGCCGCTCTCCCAGGCCGCATCGAGGATGGCCCACGCCTGATCGTCGGTGAGCTCGCGGAAGAGGTTGCCGACGTTCGCCGCGCCGTAGCCGAGGCGCGTCAGCGCGGGGGCGTCGGAGCCGGTCGGGTCAGGCCGCGGCATCCGTGCTCCCGAACTCGTACGCGGCGCGACTGGCCGCCTTCATCTCCATGCCGATCCCCGGCGCGAGCGGGGCGCGGTAGACGCCGCCGTGCACGTCGGTCGGCACGACGAAGTGCTCGTGCAGGTGATCGACGTACTCGATCATGCGGCCCTCGCGGCTGCCGCTCACCGCCACGAAGTCGAACATCGACAGGTGCTGCACCGCCTCGCAGAGCCCCACGCCGCCGGCGTGCGGGCACACCGGCACACCGAACTTCGCCGCGAGCAGCAGGTTGGCGATGTTCTCGTTGACGCCGCCGACGCGCGCGGCGTCGATCTGCATGACGGCGATGGCGTCCGCCTGCAGCAGCTGCTTGAAGATCACGCGGTTCTGCGCGTGCTCGCCCGTCGCCACGCGCACCGGCGCGACGCCCCGGGCGATCTCGGCGTGGCCGAGCACGTCGTCAGGGCTCGTGGGCTCCTCGATCCAGGCGATGCCGAACTCGGCGAGCGCGTTCACCCACGCGATCGCCTCCGACACCTCCCAGCGCTGGTTCGCGTCGATGGCGATCGGGAAGTCGGGTCCGCACACCTCGCGGGCGACGCGGAGGCGGCGGACGTCGTCGTCGAGGTCGGCGCCCACCTTGAGCTTGATCTGGCCGAAGCCGTCGGCGATCGCCTCGCGGCACAGCCGCGCGAGCTTCTCGTCGGAGTAGCCGAGCCAGCCGGGGCTCGTCGTGTACGCCGGGAAACCCGTGGCGAGGAGCTCCTGCTCGCGCTCGGCGCGGCCCGGCTCGGCGTCGCGGAGGATCTGCAGGGCATCCGCGGGCGTGAGGGCGTTCGTGAGGTAGCGGAAGTCGACGAGGGCCACGATCTCTTCGGGGCTCATGCGCGAGAGCAGCTGCCAGAGCGGGAGGCCTGCACGCTTGGCCTTGATGTCCCACAGCGCGTTGACGACCGCGCCGATCGCCATGTGCATGACGCCCTTCTCGGGGCCGAGCCAGCGCAGCTGCGAGTCGCCGATGAGCTCGCGGTTGGTCGCGCCCATGTCGTCGAGGAGCAGCTCCACCTCGCGGCCGACCAGATGCCCGGCGAGCGCGTCGAGCGCCGCGACCTGCACGTCGTTGCCGCGCCCGATCGTGAACACGAAGGCGTGCCCGCTGACGCCGTCGGCGGCATCCGTCACGATCCGGAGGTACGCGGCGGAGTAGTCGGGATCGTGGTTCATCGCATCGGAGCCGTCGAGGCTGAGCGAGGTGGGGAATCGGATGTCTGTCGTCTCGAAGGCGACGATGCGGCTCACGGGGCGGTCTCCTGCAGTTCGCGGTCCGGAAGTCGAACCGCTCGCAGTGTAAACATCCGATGTCTATACTGTCAATCACGCCCCGCGGGCCGCGACGGCATCGACGCCGCCCCGCACGGAGAATCCAGGAGAGCAATGAAGTTCGCGCGCCTCGGCGAGTCCGGTAGCGAGATCCCCGTCGTCCTCGACGGCGATCGTCGCCTCGATCTGCGCCCGCTCACATCCGATGTCGACGGCAGCTTCCTCGCCGACGATCCCGTCGGCCGCACGTCCGCCGCGATCGCCGCGGGGCTCCTGCCCGAGCTGCCGGGCGCCGACGCGCTCCGCATCGGCGCCCCCATCGCGCGGCCGAGCGCCGTCGTGTGCATCGGCATGAACTACGCCGCCCACGCCGCGGAGTCCGGGGCGACCCCGCCGAGCATCCCGGTGATGTTCCTCAAGACCCCGAACACCGTCGTCGGTCCGAACGACGCCGTCACGATCCCCCGGGGCAGCGAGAAGACCGACTGGGAGGTCGAGCTCGGCATCGTCATCGGACGCCGCGCCGCGTACCTGGACTCCCCCGCGCAGGCGGCGGACCACATCGCCGGCTTCGTCACCGCCAACGACGTGTCGGAGCGGACGTTCCAGCTCGAGGTGTCGGGCGGGCAGTGGTCCAAGGGCAAGTGCGCGCCCGGGTTCAACCCGACCGGCCCGTGGCTGGTCACGCCCGACGAGGTCGACCCGCAGGCGCTGCGGCTGCAGAGCCGCGTCAACGGCGAGCCGCGCCAGGACTCGTCGACGGCCGACATGATCTTCCCGGTCGACCACATCGTGTGGCACCTCTCGCAGTTCCTCACGCTCGAGCCTGGCGACCTCGTGCTGACCGGGACCCCGCAGGGCGTCGCCCTGTCGGGGCGCTTCCCGTATCTCGCACCGGGTGACATCGTCGACATCGAGATCGAGGGTGTGGGCGCCCAGCGCCAGGAGTTCGTGGCATGGGAGGCAGCACGATGACCGGACAGCTGGACGGACTCGTCGCCGTCGTCACCGGGGGCGCCTCGGGCATCGGCGCCGCGATCGCAAGCGCACTGGCCGACGAAGGCGCCGAGGTCGCCGTGCTCGACCGCGACACCTCGGGCGCCGACCCGCGGTTCGCCGCGTTCGCCGCCGACGTGTCGGACCGCGCCGGCGTCGAGGACGCGATCGCTGCCGTGGCCGAACGGTTCGGCCGCATCGACATCCTCGTCAACAACGCCGGCATCGGCGCGCAGGGCGACGTCGCCGCGAACGACGACGACGAGTGGGCGCGCGTGCTGTCGATCAACGTCACGGGGATCGCGCGCGTGAGCGCCGCGGCGCTGCCGTGGCTGCGGCAGTCGCCCGCCGCGGCCATCTGCAACACGTCGTCGATCGCCGCGACCGCGGGCCTCCCGCAGCGCGCGCTGTACAGCGCGTCGAAGGGGGCGGTGCTGTCGCTCACCAGGGCGATGGCGGCCGACCACCTGCGCGAGGGCATCCGCGTCAACGCCGTCAACCCGGGCACAGCCGACACCCCGTGGATCGGCCGCCTGCTCGCCAGCGCGCCCGACCCGGCTGGAGAGCGCGCAGCGCTTGAGGCCCGGCAGCCGCACGGGCGCCTCGTCTCGGCCGACGAGGTCGCCGGCGCCGTGCTCTACCTCGTGAGCCCCCGCGCCGGCTCGACCACGGGCACCTACATCGAGGTGGACGGCGGGATGTCGCCCCTCCGCCTCCGCCCGGCCGGGTCCTGAGGCCCGCGCGGTTGCCCCGCGGGTCAACCCGGCCGGGTCCTGAGGCCCGCGCGGTTGCCCGCGGGTCCGCCCGTGCATCCGCGTCAGCCCGTGCGTCCGCGTCAGCCCGCAGCTCCTGACCCCGTCGTCTCTCCGCTCACTTGCGCTGAATGTACGCGAAACGCCCGCCGAGCCGTACGTTCAGCGCAAGTGAACGCCCGGAGACTCCGTGGAGCGGCGACGGGGTGGGCGGGTGGGGCGCTCAGGCGAGGCGATAGACCCGCTCGGCGTTCGAGGCGAGCACGGCCTCGCGGTCGTCCTCGCCGAGCCGGTCCGTGACCCACGACGACACGGTCTCGACCCAGCGGCCATACGGACCCGAGACCGGCCAGTCGCCGCCGAACAGGAGGCGGTGCGGGCCGAAGGCGTCCAGTGCGACGTCGAGGAACGGGCGCAGCTGTGCGGCGGTCCACTCTCCCTGCGACTCCGCGGGCAGTCCCGACAGCTTGCAGACGACATTGTGACGCCGGGCGAGCCTGTGCAGCTCCGTCGCCCACGGCGTGCCTTCTGCGGGGGCCGCGGCATCCGCCGATCCGACCGGCGGCTTGCCGAGGTGGTCGAGCACGATCGTGAGCTCGGGCACCGCATCGGCCAGGGCGATCACGTCGGACAGCTGGCTCCAGCGCACGCACGCGTCGAACGTGAGACCGGCCGCCGCCACCGCCCGCGCGGCGTCACGGAAGCCCTGCGCCGCCGAGAAGCCGTCGGGCTCGGACTGCAGCAGGCGGCGCACCCCGACCACGAGCGGTCTGCTCTCGTACGCCGCGAGGTGCTCGTCGGTCGCTGCGGGGTCCTCGAGCGGCGCGCGCGCGACGATGCCGCGCAGCGGCACGCGCGGTGCCAGCGACGCGACCCAGTCGACCTCGGCGACCGACTGCTCCGGCGTGCACTCCGCCTGGACGAACACGAAGCCGAAGTCGTCGTCGGGCGCGTCCTGCAAGGCGAGATCGAGCTCGTCGGGTCCGAATGATCGGAGCAGCGGTCCCTCCAGCCACTCGTAGGTCAGGACCTCGGGGTCCCAGAGATGGAGGTGTCCGTCCACGACTCGCATGCCTCCATTGTGACGCCGACGCGTCCTTGCCGCGGCATCCCGACCGGATGACATCCGATGTCTATGATGGGCGCGTGGCCGTCACCGACGAAGCGATCGAGAAGATCAAGGACATGATCGTGCGCGGCGAGCTCGCCCCCGGGTCGCGCCTGCCTCCCGAGAAGGATCTCGCCGAGCGTCTGGGCCTCTCGCGCAGCTCTATGCGCGAGGCCGTGAAGGCTCTCGAGGTCATCCGGGTGCTCGACGTGCGGCGCGGCGACGGCACGTACGTCACGAGCCTCGAACCGAAGCTGCTCCTCGAGGCGATCTCGTTCGTCGTCGACCTCCACGACGACGACTCGCTGCTCGAGATCTTCGCCGTGCGCCGCGTGCTCGAGTCGCATGCGACCGGTCTGGCGGCGCAGCAGGCGGACGAGGACGACGTCGCGACGCTGGATGCCGAGATCAGCGGCGTCGCCCCTGACACCGACATCGAGTCCCTGGTCGAGCACGACGTGCGCTTCCACAGCGCCATCGCGCGACTCGCCGGCAACGACTACCTCGCCAGCCTGCTGGACAGCCTCACCAGCCAGACGGTGCGAGCGCGTGTGTGGCGAGGGCTGACCCAGGAGGGCGCCGTCGAGCGCACCCTCGCCGAGCACCGGGCGATCCTCGACGCGATCGCCGACCATGACATGGAGCTCGCCACCTCGATCGCCCAGGTGCACATCGCGGGCATCGAACGGTGGCTGCGCCAGGCGCGCGACCGCGCCTGACCTCCGTCGAGAGCATGCGCTCTCGCCGAACGCGGGCGACCCGCGCCGGAGGCCGGCGGCTGACGGCCGTCGCCCCCGCCGACAGCGCACGCTCTCGCCGAACGCACACGTCACGAACGTGAACGTCGTGCGCTCTCGGTGAGAGCCCACGATCTCAACGAGGGCACGGCATCCCCGCCCGATACCCCCGCGACCACGCCTGACCCAGCGCGACCGGCCTGAGCCCGGGCGACGGGGCGCCCGCCCCGCCACCCGGACTCCGACGTCAGCCGGTCACGTACGACTCCGACGTCATCTGGTCACGTACGACAGGGCGTCGACGCGCAGCACGTCGCCCGACGCCTTCACGAGCCGCAGCGTGTGCTCGCCCTTGCCGAGGCCGTCCTGCGAGAAGACCTCGCGCTGTGTGATCCGCGCGGCGCTGTGCAGGTCCACGGTGTCGACCAGCGCACCGTCGAGGTAGACCTCGACCTCGCCCTGGTCGGGGGCGGTCGGGCCGGTCACCGTGACGGCCGTCCCCTGGAAGGTCAGTTCCACGGCGGCGTCGTCGTCCTCGGTCCAGTGGACGTCGTCGCGCAGGTCGCCGCGGAACCGGAAGTCGAGGGCCGTGTCGCCGTCGGGAAGCGTCGACAGGTACGACGCGCTGACGGTGACGGCATCCGCTTCCACGGTGTAGTCGGTCCCGCTCTTCAGCGCGGTGCCGTCGCGGTAGATGCCTTCGAGCTCGCCCGGGTCGCGCAGGATGCGGACCGTCGCACCGGCGGGCGCCGCACGGTCGAACACGACCGCGCCGACGTCGATCAGACTCTGCTGCACCACGTCGAGGCGGTCGAGCAGCATGAACTGCCCCGACTTCTTGACCACGCGGATGGTGTGGCTGCCGTCGGCGAGGTCGCGCACGCTGTACACCACCTGCTGCACGCCGCGATCCTGTGCCGGGTCGAGATACGTGTCGACGGTGTCGACCAGCACGCCGTCGAGGTAGACCTCGGCCTCACCCTGCGATGAGTGGGTCTCGGTCACCCAGTCGATCCCGGTGCCGACGAACGTGTACTCGAACGCGGCGCCGTCGGCCTCGGCGTAGTGGACGTCGTCCTGGTAGTCGCCCAGCCCGCGGCCCGTGCTGTGACCCCAGTTGCCGCTGTAGGCGATCGCGGAGTCGCTGTCGTTGACGGCCACGACGTTCGACGCACCGGGCTCGGGCGCCGTCCCGCCCTGCGACGAGTCGTACGACGACACGGTGAGCGCCTGCGAGGTGGCCACGATCTCCTTGCCCGCGTTGCGGGACCATTCGCCCTCGTACGACAGACGCGCGTCGTCGTCGTTCAGCGCGATCTCACCGCCCTTGGCGGGCGTGACGGTGAACAGGCGCGTGCCGTGCACCGGGACGTCGTCGGCGGTGAACTCGCCGTCGAAGCTGCCGAGGTTCTTCTGCGCCCAGAGGTCGCGCACCTTCGCGGATCCCTGCAGGCCCAGGTCGGCGAACGACACCTTCATGTCGGCGTCCGTCCGACCGAGGTTGAACAGCGCGACGGTGACCGACCCGTCGGGGTTCATGGCGTACCAGGTCTGCTGCTTCGTCGCCGTCGACACGGGGTGGGCGGGGCGGCCCGCCTGGTTCACCGCGATGACCTCAGGGTTCGTCAGCAGCTCGATGCCGTAGTCGTCGAGCCGCGTCATGTCGTTGCCGACGTACATCGGCGCGGCCGCGACCGCCCAGAGCGTCGTCGCCGTGCGCCGCTCGTCGCGCGTCAGCCCGTCCATCGAGCCGTTGCCCACGTTGAGCGAGTCGAAGTCGTTCCAGCCGCGATCCGGTCCCGCGAAGCGCCACCAGTCGGCCGCACGCGGGAAGAGGCGGGCGATGTTGTCCCAGGTGGTGAGGGCCTCGTCGCCGCAGTAGCACTCGACGTCCCACTCGACGCGCCAGCCCTGGGCGTGCTCTGCCCAGTAGTCGGCGTAGCGGATGTCGAGCGCCCACGAGAGCTCGAACCAGATGCCGTTGCGCTCGAGCGCCTGCGACCAGGCCGCGACATCGTCGCGGGCATCGAGGGAGAGGTCGCCGATTCCCGACCCGGGCGTGACGCTGTCGAACTTGAGGAAGTCGATCCCCCACTCGCCGAACATGTCGGCGATCGAGTCCACGTACGCCTGGGCGCACGGGTTCGCGAAGTCGAGACGATAGCCGATGTTCCAGTAGTCCGCCTGCTGGATCGGCTGCTTGACGATGTCGCCCGTGGAGCAGTCGGGGGCGCCGTAGATCGGCAGGTCGGCCTCGTACACCTCGGGCGAGATCCCGGGGATCGCGTAGAGCCCGACCTTCTGGCCGTTGCCGTGGATGTGGTCGATGACGGCCTGCAGCCCGTTCGGGAACAGCGTCGTACTGGGCGTCGGGCGCCCGTACTCGTCGGTGCCACCGTTCCACGCGGCATCGATGTTGATGTACTCGTAGCCCGCCGACTGCAGCTTCTCGTGCATGGCGTCGGACTGGGCGATGATCTGGTCGGCGGTGATCCAGGTCGATCCGCTGCCCGAGTACACCTGCATGCTGTAGCTGCTCCAGCCCATGTAGGGCCGGGCGCCGAGCTCTTCCTCGGGCGCCGGCGCCGCGGCGGCGGGCGCCGCGGCGGCGGGCGCGGTCGTCGCCGGGGAGACGGATGCCTCCGCCGGCGGTGCCGCATACGCCGCCGTGGCGCCGAGCCCGAGGGTCAGCGCGCCGACGGCGAATGCCGCGAGCCGGCGTGGCCGGCGGGCATGGCGATCGTAGGTGTCCATGGTTTCCTCTCTGCGGTGGGTTCGACGGTGAACCCCGCGCGCGTGCCCTGGCCCCAGTGGCCGCTGTACGCGCAGGTTCCCAGAAGGTGGAGCGGACGTCAGCGGCTCATGGGAGCCTCTCGACATCGAACAGCAGCGCCTGCTGCGGGTTGAGGGTGGGAAGCGGCACGCCGGCGACGCCGAGCACCGACCCGGGCAGCTCGATGCCGCCGTCCAGCGCCAGACGCATCCAGTCCGGATCCGACACCTCGTGGCGGCTGGCCGGGCCGAGCTCCGACCTCACCCGCACGCGATAGACCGATCCGGCGTCGAGCCCGGGGAAGCGCACCCGGCCGCTCTGCCCGTCGGCGGACGTGGCGAGGCGGGTCCAGGTGAACAGCGCCCGCTCCCCGCCGGCCGCGACGATGCCGGTGAGCATGGTCGCGTCGTCGGCGAGGTCGGCGTTCACGACGTCGCCCGTGTGGATGAGCTCGCGCAGCTCCCGGTACAGCGCCGCCCAGGCGGTGATGGTGTGCAGGTCTTCGGCGCCCGACACCGTCAGATCGGTCTCGATGCCCGCGTGCGCGGTGAGGGCGACGGCGAGCCGGAACGACAGGTCGGTCTCGCGCGAGGTGGTGTGGGAGCGGCGGGCGCCGAGGTGCGAGCCGATGAGCTCGGGCGGCACCAGGAGGCGCGTCCAGCGCTCGATGCGCGCCCGCTCCACCGGGTCGTTGCAGTCCGACGCCCACACGCGGTCGGTGCGGTCGAGGATGCCGAGGTCGACGCGGCCGCCTCCGCCCGAGCACGTCTCGATCTCGAGGCGCGGGTGGCGGGTGCGCAGCTCGTCCAGCAGCCGGTACAGGGCGAGCGTCTGCTCGTGCACGAGGGGCCGGTCGCCGCCGTCGCGGCGCGCGACGGGTTCGACGAGGTCGCGGTTGTGGTCCCACTTGAGGTAGTCGATGTCGTGCTCGGCGACCAGCGCGCTGATGCGCTCGAGCACCAGTGCGTAGGCGTCGGGATTGGCGATGTCGAGGACGTGCTGGTTGCGGGCGGTGGCTCCGGCGCCCTGGCCGGGGGCGAGCACCCATTCCGGGTGGTCCCGGGCGAGGTCGGAGTCGGGGCTGATCATCTCGGGCTCGAACCAGAGTCCGAACTGCATGCCGCGCTCGCGCACGGCGTCGACGAACGGCCCCAGCCCGTCGGGCCACACCCCCTCGTCGACGAGCCAGTCGCCGAGCCCGGCGTTCGCGTCCCGGCGCCCGCGGAACCACCCGTCGTCGAGCACGATCCGCTCGACGCCGACCTCGGCGGCGCGGTCGGCGATCTCGACGAGGCGGTCGAGATCGTGGTCGAAGTAGACCGCCTCCCAGGTGTTGAGCACCAGCGGGCGGGGCGTCGCGGGGTGACCGCGGCGAGCGCGGAGCCGGCGGTGGAATCGGGCGGAGAGCCCGTCGAGCCCGCGGTCCGACCACGTGAAGAGCACGGTCGGGGCGTCGTAGCGCTCGCCGGGCTGCAGCACCACCTCGCCCGAGCGCAGCAGCTCGCCGGCGCCGATGACGCGGGACTGCGCCCCGGCGCCCTCGGGAAGCCGCTCGGCGAGGTACTCGCCGTCGCCGCTCCAGGCGAGGTGAACGCCCCACAGCTCGCCGTGCGCGAAGCCGAAGGCCGGCGTGCCCGCGACCAGGAGGAACGGTGTGTCGTGGCCGGGCTTTCCGCGGCGCGCGCGGCGGGCGTGCGTGCCGAACGAGAAGGGCAGGCGCTGCGGCGCACGCTCGCGGCACCACTTGCCGGTGAAGTCCAGGAGCTCTCCCGCGCGGTCCGGCACGGGCACGAGCGCCCGCAGCCCGTCGACCAGATACGCGGATGCCGCTTCCGCCGGGTTCTCCACCGACAGGTCGACCGACAGCACGCCGGCGGCATCCAGCCGGTAGGTCAGCCGGGCGCGCGTGCCGGCCACGGCGTCGTCGAAGCGGAGCGCGATGCGTCCGCCGCCGTCGCGTGCGGGTTCGATGTCCACGTCCACGAGCCGCGGGCGCGGGGTGGTGGCGGTGCCGCCGCGGTGGCCGGCCTGAGCGGGGGTCCCGGCCCAGCCGTCCTGCTCCGTCGGCCACACCGAGAAGAGGCGAGGGACGTCGGGCGAGTTGTTGAGCACGGCAGGCACGGATGTCGCGCGCAGTGCGTCGATCCCCCGCGGGTCCAGGGCGCCCAGATCGGCGCCCCAGTGCAGCACGCGGGGCATGGCGCCCGCGAGATCCACGACCAGCGCAGTCCCTGCCGCTCGCAGCGTGTGGACGGCTGCCGGCACGGCTTCCGTGGCCGGCAACGTCTGGACGGCGCCTTCACCGTTGACCATTCGAACTCCTCCATCGAGTTTCTTGACATCGGTAATTAATCACGTTTACGCTGGCGTCGCAAGCAAAGATCCGAGGTCTGCAGGCGAGGTCGCCACGGACACTCGCGATCTCGGACACCGACGACCGAGGATCGAGATGAGCGACACCCTGCGACTGTCGTGGAGCGCCCCCGCCGATCGGTGGGAGGAGGCCGCACCTCTGGGCAACGGCCGTATCGGCGCCATGGTCTTCGGCGGCGCGACCGGGCGGTACGCGCTCAACGACGCCACCGTCTGGTCGGGTACCCCCGACGGCCCACCCGCGGCGCTGCGCGACGTGCTCGCCGGCGGCGCCGGACCCGAGCGGCTCGCAGAGATCCGCGCGGCACTCGACGCCGGCGACGTCCGCACCGCCGAAGCCCTGCTCATGTCGTTCGAAGGCCCCTACTCGCAGGAGTTCCTCCCGCTCGGCGACCTCGCGGTCGAAGTCGCCGGCGCGACCGCCGTGACCCCGGCGCGCATCCTCGACCTCGACGAAGCCGTGCTGACCGAGACACTGCAGGTTCCCGGCGGCACCGTCCGCCGGCGCTCCTGGGTGTCGGCGCCCGCACAGGCACTGATCGTCGAGCTCACCGCGGACGTCGAGTTCGCGGCATCCCTCTCGCTATCGACACCCCTCCGCGGCACCGCGAACGGTCTCGGTCTCGACATCGAGATCCCGGTCGACGGGGCACCCCTGCACGAGACCTCGGTCGAGCCGCCCCTGCGGTACGCCGAGGCCGACACCGACTTCGACGCCTTCGCGGCCGTCGCGGTCGCGCTGGACACCGACGGTTTCGTGGATGCCGCGCCTGCACGCGCGGCCGTCCACGGGGCTCGCCGGCTGCTGATCGCCCTCTCCACATCGTCCCGCGCCGAGTTTTGGTGGGCCGACGCGGACGGGGAGTGGCGGACCGCCTCCCGCGAGGCGGTCCGGGACCGTGCCATACAGCGCGCGGATGCCGCGGCACACCGCGCACCGTCCGCGCTGCTCGCCGAGCACATCGCCGATCGTCGGCGCCACGCTCGGGCACGGTTCGCGATCGGCGGTCGACGGGAAGGCACGTGGGACATCGACCGCGACATCCTCCACACCGGCGACGCGCAGCTGAAGGCGACGATCGCCGCCGAGTTCGGCGCGTATCTGCTCGCCTCGTCGTCCCGGGCGGGTGGGCCGCCCGCGAACCTGCAGGGCATCTGGAACGACCAGCTGCGTCCTGCGTGGTCGTCCAATTACACGATCAACATCAATACGCAGATGAACTACTGGGCAGCGCCCGTGCTCGGCCTCGACGACGCGTCCGAGCCGCTGCTCGCGCTGGTCGAGCATCTCGCCCGCACCGGTGCCGACGTCGCGCGCGAGCTGTACGGCGCCCGCGGCTGGGTGGCGCACCACAACTCGGACGTGTGGGGCTGGAGCCTTCCGGTCGGCGGCGGCCACGGTGCGCCCAGCTGGGCGATCTGGATGATGGGCGGCGTGTGGCTCACCCACAACCTGTGGGACGCGTACGAGTTCGGCGGAGACCTCGAGCTGCTTCGCTCCCGCATCTGGCCGGTCATGCGCGGCGCCGTCGAGTTCTGCCTCGACTGGCTGGTGCCCGGTCCCGACGGGATGCTGCGCACCTCGCCGTCGACGGCGCCCGAGAACTCCTTCATCGGACCCGACGGCGGGTCCACCGCGATCGGGCTGACGGCGGCATCCGATGTCTTCCTCATCCAGGCGCTCTTCGAGCGCGCCCTCACGGCCATCGATGCGCTCGGTGCCGACGACGACCCGCTCACGGCCGAGATCGATCGCGCGCTGGCCGCGCTCGCCCCGGTGGGGATCCGCTCCGACGGCCGGCTGAGCGAGTGGTCGGCCGAGGTGGTCGAGGTCGAACCGCTGCACCGGCACCTGTCGCCCCTCGTCGGCATGTATCCGCTCGACACCCTCACGCCCGACCGCGATCGCGAGCTCTTCGAGGCCGGCGTCCGCCTGCTCGACGCGCGCGGCTCCGGAGCGATGGGCTGGTCGTGGGCGTGGAAGATCGCGCTGCGCGCCCGCATCGGCGACGGCGATGCCGCCGCGGCGCTCCTGGACGAGGCGCTCGCGCCGTTCGACGGCGACGCGACCCGCCACGGACCCGTGGACGGGTCGGAGTGGGGCGGCCTGCTGCCCAACCTCTTCAGCACCCATCCCCCGTTCCAGATCGACGGCAATCTCGGCTTCCCGGCCGGCATCGCCGAGATGCTGGTGCAGAGCCATGACGGCGTCGTGCGGCTGCTGCCCGCCCTGCCGTCCACGTGGACCGACGGCGACGCGCAGGGACTCGGCGCACGAACCGGCCTCGTGGTCGACCTGGCGTGGCGCGACGGCGCGCTGGCGTCGGCGACGCTGCGCAGCATCCGCGGGGGCGAGCGCGACGTGATCGTCGACTGCGCGGGCGGCCGCGCGGTGGTCCGGGTACCCGCCGACGGGACCGTCGACGTGCCGGTGGACGCGCTCACCGACGCCGCCGGCCTCGCGATCGGGGTGCTCCGTGCGCGGTGAGCTCACCCTCGTCGACGAGCCCACCACCCAGACCGAGCCGCCGGACTTCGACCGGTTCTGGGCCGACACCCTCGGCGAGACGCGGCGCCACCCGCTCGACGTCACCGTCGAGCCGCGGGATACCGGCCTCGCGGTCATCGACGTGTTCGACGTCACATTCCGCGGCTTCGGGGGCACACGGATCCACGCCTGGCTGCGCGTCCCGCACGGCGCGACGGCGCCGCTGCCCGGCCTCGTGCAGTTCTTCGGCTACGGCAACGGCCGCGGCCACGCGCTGCGCGACCTGCGCTGGGCGGCCGCCGGCTACGCGCACCTCGTGGTGGATGCCCGCGGCCAGGGCCACGGCGACACCGACGACGACCACCCGGACGGCGGACCTTCCGCCGGCGGGTTCCTCACCCGCGGCATCCGCTCGCCCTACGAGTACTACTACCGGCGGGTGTACGCCGACGCCGTGCGGGCCGTCGAGGCGCTGAGGTCTCTCGACATCGTCGATGAGGCCCGCGTCGGAGCCGTCGGCGCGAGCCAGGGCGGCGGGATCGCGCTGGCGATCGCGGGACTCGTGCCCGACCTCGCGGTCGCGATCGTCCAGGCGCCGTTCCTGTGCGAGCTGAATCGCGCGGCCCGGCTCAGCGTCGAGCACCCGTACGCCCTGCTGACCCAGCACTTCGCCGACCGGCGCCTCGACACGGCCACCGCCCTCGACACCCTGCGGTACTTCGACGGCGTGAACCACGCCACGCGCGCCACCGCGCCGGCCCTGCTGAGCACCGGGCTCCGCGACGGCATCGCGCCCCCGGCATCCGTGCTCCCCGCTTTCACGGCCTACGCCGGACCCAAGCAGGTGGTGCTGTGGCCGTACAACGGCCACGAAGCGGGCGGCGACCTCGACGAGGAGAACGCGCTCGAGTTCGCCGCCGCGCACCTGGCACCGCTCCGACTCACCGCCGGTCGCCCCAGCGCCTGACCCGCGGACTCGCTACCGTATCGACTGAGACCGAAGGAACCGATGGATCACGACACCGCTGCGCGCACGACGCTCATCCGTTCGGCGTCGGAAGCAGGCTCGAGGGTGTTCGCCACCATCCTGACCCGCAGCCCCATCAGCCGCATCGACATCGCCCGCCAGACCGGACTGTCGCAGGCCGCCGTCACCAAGGCGGTCTCGCCTCTCGTCGCCGCCGGTCTCGTCGACGCCCCGCCCGCGACCCACCGCGACGGAAACCCCGGTCGCCCCGCAGCGCCGGTGTCGATCGTCCCCGATGCGATGGTGCTGCTGGGCATCAAGGTCAACGTCGACGAGGTGATCGGCGTAGCCACCGATCTCGCCACGACGGTGCTCGCCGCCGAGACCCGGCCGCTGGCCGCGCACGATCCGGGGTCGGCGGCGGAGGCGATCATCGAGGTGGTGCGCCGTCTCGAAGACCGCCTCGGCGACAAGCGCGATGCCATCGCCGGCGTCGGCGTCTCGGTGTCGGGCGACGTCGACACCTCCACCGGCGTCGTCCGGGAGTCGGCGATCATGGGGTGGGCGGACGTCGACTTCGGCGGGCTGCTGCAGGAGCGGCTCGGCCGGCCCGTGACACTGGAGAACGACGTTCACGCACTCACCGTCGGCGAGCACTGGTTCGGCGTCGGCCTCGGCATGGAGTCGTTCGCGATCGTCACCATCGGCCGCGGCATCGGCAGCGGCCTGCACCTGAACGGGCAGGTCGTCACCGGCGCGTTCGGGGTGTCCGGCGAGATCGGCCACCTGCCGCTCGCCGACCCCGCGCGCATCTGCTCGTGCGGACGCCGCGGCTGCGTCGAGGCCGTGGCCTCCACGGCCGCGATCGCGGCCACCGTGTCGGCCGCGCTCGGCCGCGACGTCGACATCGAGGAGGCGGTCCGCCTCGCGCACGCGGGCGACCCGGCCGCCGAGGCCGCGTTCCGCGAGGCAGCCAGTCTCATCGGCACCGCGATCGCCACGCTGGTCAACCTCGCCGGCCCTGAACTCGTCATCATCGGCGGCGAGGGAGTGTCGAACTTCGACCTCTTCGAGAAGAACCTGCGCGACGCCTTCGACGCCCACGCGTTCGGTGCCGCTGCCCGCTGCCGCATCGTGACGCGGCCGCACACCTTCCAGGACTGGGCCCGCGGCGCCGCTGCGGCCGCCATCCAGTCGCTCGTCCGCTGACGCCGCGCCGCGGCATCCGTCCTTCCCGGAGAAGCCATGCCCGTCATCACGCGCGCTCGCGCCATGCTCGTCGACATCCCCGTCGAGACCGTCCGCACCGACGCGGTGCAGTCGTTCGTGAAGCAGGAGACGATCCTCGTCGACCTCGAGACCGACGACGGCACGCCCGGACGCGGCTACTCGTACACGATCGGCACCGGCGGCCGCGCCGTGCTGTCGATGCTGCGGGACCACCTCCTGCCCGCGATCATCGGGCAGGACGTGCGCCGCCCCGAGGCGGTCTGGCGGCATGCGTTCTCACAGACCCGCGCCACCACGGTGGGCGCCATCACCTCGCTCGCGCTCGCGGCGATCGACACGGCGGTGTGGGATGCCGGATGCCGGCGCAATGGAGAGCCGCTCTGGCGTGCCGTCGGGGGCAGCGATCCGGAGGTGCGGCTCTACGACACCGAGGGAGGCTGGCTGCACATCGACCCCGACACCCTCGTCACCAACACCGTCGCCGCACGCGACGGCGGCTGGCACGGCTCCAAGCTCAAGGTCGGCTCGCCCGACCCGCGCCGCGATGTCGAGCGCCTCGCCGCCGTGCGTGCGGCCGTCGGGCCGGGCTACCCGCTCATGGTCGACGCGAACCAGGGGCTCACCCTCGCCGATGCGCGCGCTCTCGCCCGCGCGATCGAGCCGTCCGGGATCTCCTGGCTCGAAGAGCCGCTGCCCGCCGACGACGTGTCGGCGCACGCCCGCCTCGTGGAATCGACATCCATCCCCATCGCGGTCGGCGAGTCGCTGTACTCCGTCGGGCAGTTCAAGGAGTACCTCGCACGCGATGCCGCCACCATCGTCCAGCCGGACGTCGCGCGTGTCGGCGGCATCACGCCGTGGCTGAAGATCGCGCACCTCGCCGAGGCGTTCAACGTGCCGGTGTGCCCCCACTTCCTCATGGAGCTGCACGTCAGCCTCGTCGCCGCGGTGCCCAACGGTCGCATCGTCGAGTACATCCCGCAGCTGCGCGCCGTCACGACCGCCGACCTCGCGGTGACCGGCGGTCGCACGACCGCCCCCGACGAGCCCGGCATCGGCATCTCATGGGACGACGACGCGCTCGAGAACCTGCGCGTGCTCTAGCCCGAGCCGCGACACGACGGTGCCCGGCGGTCTCGCGACCGCCGGGCATCGTCGTGGGTACTGCGTCCTACTTCAGCGCGTCGTACAGGTCCTGCTCCATCTGCAGGAACTGCGCGAGACCGAGACCGTCCAGGTCGTCGAGGTACGCCTGCCAGGCGCCGTCGTCGTTGATGTCCCGCTGGCCGGTGACGAACTCCGCCTGCGCCTGCGTGACGTAGTTGGCGATGTTCGTCTGCAGATCGGCGAGCTCTGCCGACGTGTCGGCGTCGGGCCACAGCCTCTCGGCCGGGAACAGGATGCTCTCGTCGGGCATGTAGGGCTCGTACTCCTTCGACGCGATGAGCAGGCGCCGCTCGTAGCCGTCCGGCGAGTAGACGTCCTCGGGGACGACCTGCGAGTTGCGGTACTCCAGCGAGTCCCAGTACTGCGCCATCGAGCGCCAGGCGGCGTTCGAGGTCTCGTCGTAGGTGAGCGGCTTGAAGGAGGGCTCCAGCTCCGGGTCGAGCGCCACGTCGCCCTCTTCCGCCGGCACCCACGCCTCGCCCTCCGGACCCATCGCGCCCCGCTTGTCGCCTTCGTCCGTCACGAGGTAGTCGATGACCTTGATCGCCTTGATGCGCTCGTCCTCGGTCGACTTGTTGGTGAGGGCGAAGATGCCCACCGGGTTCACGGGCGACCGCCACGTCGCCAGCTGCGTCCCGTCGGGGCCGGCGACAGGAGCGACCGCGTCGTAGTTCTTGTCACGGCCGTCCGGAGACTCGGGCGTCACGAAGTCGTACGGATGCAGATCGACCGCGGAACCGAGGATCTCGGTGCCGGAGTTGTCGCCGAGCGCCTTGAGCCCGTCGCCGTTCTGGGTGAACGCCGCGGTGTCGAGCAGCCCCTCCGACGCGAGGGAATTGATGTACGCGAGGCCCGCACGCCACTCGTCCGATGCGGCAGCGAGCTGCACCTCACCGTCGTCCATCACCATCGGAGGCGGGCTGGACGGCCCCGCGACCGGCGCGTAGGCGAACGCGTTCATGAGGTAGTTGACGATCGGCTGCGTCGCCGACCCGCTCAGCGGCACCTCGTCCTGCACGCCGTTGCCGTTGGGGTCGTCGTTCTTGAACGCCCGCAGCACCGTCCGCAGCTCCTCGGTGGTCGTCGGCTGCTCGAGGCCCAGCTTCTCCAACCACGTCGTGTTCATCCACAGCTTGGACGGGAAGCTGCAGTGGTAGCACTCGCTCCACTGGGTGATCGCGTAGATGTGCCCGTCGGGGGCGGTGACCGACTCCTTCCAGTCCGGCTTCTCCTCGAAGCGCTCCTTGAGCGTCGGCGCGTACTCGTCGATGAGGTCCTCCAGCGGCAGCAGGACCCCCTGCTGGCCGTACTTCAGGATCTCGCTGCGCGAGAAGGCGTCGACCCACGGCACCAGGAAGTACGCGTCCGGGTAGTCGCCGCTGGCGAGCGAGACCTGCCGCTTCTCGCCCGCGACGCTGCCGTCGTAGGTGGTGGTCTGCCAGTCGAAGTCGATGTCGAACTTCTTCTCGACCTCCTGGGTGAAGCTGTTCTCCTTGAGCGTGCCGTTGTCGCCCTGCGGACCGAAAGCGACGAGCTTCCCGTTGTCCTGGTCGGCAGAGGGCGTGCACGCCGCCATCGCGAGCGCGGTCGCCGCGATCGCGATCGACGCGACCGCTCCCCTCATCAAGCTGTGTCTCATTGCCGGAATCTCCTTTGCCCGGGTCATATTGCGTGGTGGTGGGTCTGTGAGGGGAAGCGGGTCAGCCCTTGACGGCGCCGACCATGATCCCCTTGTTGAAGTACTTGGCGACGAACGGGTAGACGACGAGCATCGGCACCGTCGCGATGACGACGGTCGAGTAGCGGAGCAGATCGGCGAGCTCCCGCCGCCGGAGCTGCTCGCCGACGTCGCCGCCGCCGCCGGCGTCGTTGAGCACGAGGAGGCCGCGGAGCACGAGCTGCAACGGCTGCAGGTCGGCGTTGCGGAGGTAGAGCAGCGCGTCGAAGTACGAGTTCCACTGCATGATCGCGTACATGAGCGCGATGACGGCGATCAGGGGCTTCGCGAGCGGGAGGACGATCGACCAGAGGATCCGCAGCTCGCTGGCGCCGTCCAGCTGCGCCGCCTCATAGACCTCGTCGGGGATGGAGGCGCGGAAAAACACCATCGCGATGATGACCTGCCAGACGCCGATCGCGTTCGGCAGCAGCATCGACCAGCGGGTGTCGAGGAGCCCCAGCGACTGCACCACCAGGTACATCGGGATCACGCCGCCGCTGAACAGCATCGTGAAGACGACGGCGCCGGTGATGACCTTGCGGCCGAACAGGTTCTGGCGTGACAGCGGGTACGCGATCGCGACCGTGCCGGCCACGCTGATGAGCGTGCCGATCACGGTGTAGAAGGCCGAGTTCGCGAAGCCGCGCACGATCGCCGGATTGCCGAGCGCCTCGACGTAGCCGCGGAAGGTGATGTCGACCGGCCAGAACAGCACCTGGCCCGACGAGACGGCGTGCGGGCTCGACAGCGAGCTGGCGACGATGTTCAGGAGCGGCAGCAGCACCACCAGCAGGAAGATCGTCAGCAGCACGTAGGCCACCGCGACGAAGGCGCGGTCACCCCTGGTCTCTCGGATCTTCACGCCGCGCGGCTCCGATCGCCTGCGCCGGTCGCTGGGGAGGGATCGAGCGGCGACGGCGCCGACGGCGGCCTCTTCGGCGAGGACGGCCTCCTTGCTGATGACGTTGCTCACCACAGCCCGCTTCCCGTGACCCGCTTGGACACCGCATTGACGACGAGCAGCAGCACCAGGCTGATCACGGCGTTGAAGAGGCCGATCGTCGCGCCGAGACTGAAGTTCGCGTTGAGGATGCCCGTCTTGTACACGTACGTCGGGATGATCTCCGACGTCGAGAGGTTGAGCGCGTTCTGCAGCAGGAACGCCTTCTCGAACCCGATGGCCATGATGTTTCCGACGCCCAGGATGAGGATGATCGTCGCCGTCGGCATGAGCGCGGGCAGATCGACGTGCCGGATCTTCTGCAGGCGCGAGGCACCGTCGATCTTCGCCGCCTCATAGAGCGAGACGTCCACGGATGCGAGCGCCGCGAGGTAGATGACCGCCGAGTACCCCGTCGTCGTCCACAGGTCGGTGGCCACGTAGATGTGGCGGAAGAAGTCGGCGTCGGCCAGCAGGTCGACCTGGCCGGCGCCGAAGAAGCTGAACGTGCGCCCCAGCAGGCCGACGCGAGGCGACAGCAGCAGGATCGTCATGGACACGATCACGACCGTCGAGATGAAGTACGGGGCGTACGTCATGAGCTGCACCGTGCGCTTGAAGAAGCGCAGCCGCACCTCGTTCAGCGCGAGCGCCAGGATGATCGGCAGCGGCAGGCTGGCGATCAAGGTGTACGCGGCGAGGATGAACGTGTTGGCCACCAGCCGCGGGAACACGGGGTTGCCGAACAGCCGCTCGAAGTTGTCGAAGCCGACCCAGGGGCTCCCCCACACCCCGTCGATGGGGTTGTAGTTCTTGAACGCGATCACGGCGTTCGCCATCGGCACGTACCGGAACACGATGAACCACACGATGGGCAGCAGCAGGAGCAGATAGAGCTGCCAGTACCGCCGCACGCTCCGGGAGAACCGTGCGCGAGTGGTCAGCCTTCGCGGCTGCGGGATCACCGCCGTGGCGGGTGTCACATGCTCAACGTCGAGCGTCATCCGGATCCTCCATGGATTACTTTACGACGTAATGTTATGTTGTCGATCGCGATTCCGCTACTGGATCATCCGATGTCTGCCAATTCGGCATCGCCCCCATCGACAGCGCACGCTCTCGCCGAGAGCCCACGTCAAGAACGTGAACGGCGTGTGCTCGCGGCGAGAGCACACGCTGTCGACGAGGCGCGGGCGCGCGGCTACGCGAAGCGGACGGTCTGCTGCAGCCGGGTGCGGATGTCGAAGACCTCGTTGCCGCCGATGTCGCGCGCGCCGGTGATGCCACGACGCAGCACGGTCGCCAGCGCACTGCGCGACGTCACCGCGACCCGCACGCCGCGAACCTTGCCGAGCTCCTGGATCGGATCGATCACGTCTTCGTCGGGCAGCACCACGATCGCGCCGCTGAAGCGGACGCCCGCCCCGCGTGAGATGACCCGCATGTGAGCCAGCAGCTCGGCCAGCGGTGCGCCCGAGACGCCGTCGCCGATGAACTCGCCGCGCCGCAGGCGCGCGGGTCCGCCGAAGTCCTCCGACAGGATGCCGTACAGGCCGCTCGGGCCGAGCACGATGTGGTCGATCTTGGCGTCGGGATCGGCATCCCGTCCCGCCGCGGCGACGTCGTGCCACACCGTGTAACCCATGCCGAGGTCGGCCACGATGCGGGCCGTCGCCTCCTCGGCGAGCGCATCAGCGAGCAGGCGCCGCAACGCCACGGGGGCCGAGCGCACGAGCGCCGGATCGTACGGGTCGTCGAGCGTCACGCCGCGTCCGGCCCACTCGCGGATGAGCGTGAGGTAGCGCTCGCGGCGCCAGCCGCCGGGGTGCCCGTACGAGCGCGCACGCGGACGGGTGTCGGTGCGGGCCGCCGGCGGCCGCCAGCCCGACCACTCGGGGGCCGCCGCCTCGCCGAACCCGTGGCCGCGGTCGTACGCCGCGCGGGCGTCCGGTGTGCCGACGAGCTCCCACGCGCGCTGCACCTGGATGAACACGGCGGCGTCGCCGCCGGTGTCGGGGTGGGTCTGCCGCAGCCGCAGGCGATAGGCCTTGCGCAGCGTCTCGTCGTCGACACCGGGGTCGACCGCGAGCACCTCGTAGGCCGACGCCGAGAGCGGACTGTCGAACACGCACCCTCCCCACGAGCCGCTGCCGCACGGACCGGCCGCGCGGAACACCGCAGATCAGGCTACGTCACCCCCGGGCCGTCGGGCGCGTCGCGGCGCTCATCGCGTCCGATCGTCGGGCGCGTCGCGGCGCTCGTTCCGCCGAGCGTAGGCGGCGGCGCTGCGGCTGGACAGGGCGAGCAGGACCAGGATGTCGAGGCTCAGCGACACGTACGTCCCGTCGATCTCGATCTCCTGGCCCTGCGCCCACCACGCGGTGAAGGATGTGCTGATCGAGAGCACCGAGATGAGCATCACGACTACGCGCGCCCAGTTGATGCCCCGGTATACGAGGAATGCCAGCGCGAGGTCGAGCAGCAGCACCACCGCGCCCGTGCCCAGCACGAGCCACAGCGCCGCCTGCGTCCCCTCCGGGCTCGGGTCGAACCCCTCGAGCACGGAGTCGGGATCGGCGAGGATCTCGTCCCACCCGGCCGCGATGCCGACGAGCACGGCCACACCGGCGAGGACGCGCAGCAGGATCAGCGCGGCGCCGGCCGTCGTGGAGATGGGCCGCTTCATGTGCGGGTCGTACTGCGGCGGCTTCAGCAGTCGCGCGGCGGGCTCGAACGCGGGTCGTTTCTGGGGAGCAGGCGTCTCTGCGCTCACGCCGCCACCTCCCCGGACGCGCCGACGCGCGGCTCGACCGCGCGCACGTCGACGATGGGCAGGTCGCCGTCGGTGCGGATGCTGTCGCCGCCTCCGTTGCGCGCGTGGTAGCCGGTGGCGAAGTCGGCGATGACGTCGACAGCGACGCGGGCATCGGCATCCGTCACCGTCCGGACGATGTGGTCGCGCTCGACATCGGTGTCGGCGTCGATCTTGTGCGTGACCTGCAGCGTGAACAGCGACAGCCCCACCCGCGTGTCGAAGGTGCCCGCGGCGAGCCACTCGACCCGGCGCCCGCCGGGCAGCAGCCAGTCGTCGGGGCAGCGCCAGAACCGCACATGGTGACGTTGCGCGGGATTGCCGTCGACCTCCTGCTGGTACGCGAAGTCCTGCTGGCGGCCGAAGAGGAACAGCGGGCTCACCGGCGCCTCGTCGTAGCTGCGCCGCGTGAGCGTCGACGCGACGATGCGCCATGAAGACCCGAGGGTGACCGGCTCTGCGCGCGTCCAGCCGGCGGCCTCGAGCGCGGCGCGGATCTGCTCGCCCGTGCCCTGGAACGCCAGGTTCACCGGATCGCCGAGGAGCCCGTCGCTGGTCCGGGTGCGTCCGATGAAGTACTCGGGCACGTAGATGGTGGTGAGGATGCGGTGCAGGCGTGGCAGCACGAGGTAGGCGAGCAGCAGCCAGAACGCCAGGAAGAACGGGATGCCCCACCAGCCGACGTGGAACGTCTCGGTGAAGCTGAGGTAGGCCAGCCACAGTGCCGCCAGCCCGGCGAAGACGAAGAAGAACCAGTCGATCGCCACACCGATCGAGTACGCGCGGCGCCGGGTTGCCATGATCCCTCCTCGTCCGCCGACCTGTGTCAGCCCCAGAGCGGGATGTCGGGTCGGTGGGCCAGCGCGGTCGCGCCGACGTCCGGCGGCAGGTCGGCGAGCGTCGCGGGCTGCCAGCGCGGCGAGCGGTCCTTGTCGATGACCTGCGCCCGGATGCCCTCCGCGAGGTCGGGCTGGGTCGTGGCGAACCACATCACGAGCCCGTACTCCTGGTCGAGCGCGTCGCGCAGTCCCGGCAGCTCGCGCGCGCGGCGCACGGCCGCCAGCGTCACCGCGAGCCCGGTCGGCGAGAGCTCGCCGAGCAGATCGGCTGTGGCGGATGCCTCGGGCTCGGGGCGCGCGCGCAGTCGCTCGACGATCTCGGGCACGGTGTCGGCGGCGAAGGCGTCGTCGATCCACGCGCGTGCCGCCTCGAGCTTCGATCGCACCGGTGTCTCGTCGAAGAGCAGCACCAGCTCGGTCGGCGTGGAGGGATCGGCGCGCGTCTCGAGCGCATCGCGGACCGCGTCGAGGTTCTCGTGGGGCACGAAGTGGTCGGCGAATCCGGCGTAGATCGCGTCCGAGGCATCCATCACGGCGCCGGTGAGTCCGAGGTACTCCCCCAGGCGGCCCGGCGCGTGGGCCAGCAGCCATGTGCCGCCGACGTCGGGGGTGAAGCCGATGCGCGTCTCGGGCATCGCCAGCTGCGACCGCTCGGTCACGATGCGGATCGCCGCGTGCCCGGCGACGCCGATGCCTCCGCCCATCGTGATGCCGTCCGCGAACGCGATGAAGGGCTTCGGGTACTCGGCGATGCGGGCGTTGATCGCGTACTCGTCGCGGAAGAACACCCCGGCGTCCTCGGCGCGGCCGCTCGTGACCTGCTCGGCGAGCCCGCGCACGTCGCCGCCGGCGCAGAGCCCGCGCTCGCCCGCGCCGTCGAGCAGCACGACGTCGACCTCGGTGTCGTGCTCCCATGCGTCGAGGACCTCGTGCAGCCGGCGGACCATGCCGAGGTCGAGGGCGTTGATCGCCCGCGGACGGTTCAGGGTCAGGCGCCCGAGGCCGCCGCTCGCCCTCGCGAGGACGGTGGGCTCTGCGGCGTCGGTGGCGAGGTCGGTCACGAGCGCAACGTTACCGGGCGGGTGAAGTTCTCCCACGCTGGAGCGGGATTTCCGCCAGGATGGGACTCGGTTCCGCAAGGAATCCGCAATGAAGCGGCCCCGACCTGTGCCCCGCGGGGTGTCTCGCTCACGTCCACGGGAAGGGTTCGGCATGCCCCACGGCCAGTCGCTGGAGTTCTCAGGTGTCACCAAGCGCTTCGGCGCCGTCACGGCCGTCTCCGGGCTCACCGCCCGCGTCGAGCCCGGGCAGGTGACCGGATTCCTCGGCCCGAACGGCGCCGGCAAGACCACCACGCTGCGGATCCTCTTGGGCCTCGTCCGCGCCACGGACGGCCACGCGACGATCGGCGGCAAGCGCTACGCCGAGCTCGACCAGCCGCTGCAGACCGTCGGCGCCGTGCTCGAGGCATCCAGCTTCCACCCCGGTCGCACGGCGGCGGCGCACCTCACCATCTACGCGCAGGCCGCGGGCATCGCGAAGACGCGCGTCGGCGAGGTGCTGGACCTCGTGGGATTGACGGATGCCGCGGGCCGCAAGGTCGGCGGATTCTCACTCGGCATGCGCCAGCGCCTGGGCCTCGCCTACGCGCTGCTGGGCGACCCGGGCGTGCTCGTGCTCGACGAGCCGGCGAACGGCCTCGATCCCGAGGGGATCCGCTGGATGCGCGGCTTCCTCCGCCAGCTCGCGGCCGAGGGCCGCACGGTGCTCGTGTCGTCGCACCTGCTCGCCGAGGTGCAGCAGACCGTCGACGCGCTGCTGATCATCTCGCGCGGGCGCCTGGTGTTCCAGGGCTCCATCGACGAGCTCACCGACCCCGACGAGCACGCCACGGTCGTCGATGCCCCCGACCGCGCGGCGCTCATGGATGCCCTGCGGGCGGCGGGCGTGCCGTTCGAAGTGCTCCGCTCGGGCCTGACCGTGCGCGGCGTCGACCCGGCCGCCGTGGGTGCGGCCGCCGCGGCCGGCGGCGTGGCGCTGTCGTCGCTGCACCGGCGCGGACCGGCGCTCGAGGAGGTCTTCCTCGACCTCGTGAACGGCGTCCGCGTGCACGCCAGCGCGACCGGCGCCGTCGGCTCGCTCTCGCCGGTGCAGGGAACGGATGCCGCAGCCGGCGCGGCCGGGGTCATCGGTGTCGCCGCGGCTGAGGCCTCCGCGGAGCCGGACGCTGCGGCCTCCGCGGAATCGGCCGAGGCGACCGCGGTGGACGCGGTCCCGGCGGAGTCGGTCGAGGTGACCGCCGTGGACGCGGTCGCGGTGGGCGCGATCGCGGCGCAGTCGGTCGGGGCGCCGGCATCCGACGAGGACGGCGACTCGGAGGCGGATGAGGCCGAGGAGTCGGCGCTCAGCGCCGCGGCGCTCGATGCCGAGGCGACGGGAGCCCCCGGTGCGGCCGCCGCTCTGGCCGCGGCCGCCGGCGCCGCGTGGGCCGGCGAATCCCGCGAGGCGCGCGACGAGGAGCCCTTCGCGGAGCGCGGCCACGCACCGGCCGATGCCGATTCCGCCGAGAGCGCGCACGACGCGGGTGCCGGTGGCGAAGACCTGCCCGCTGCTGCCGAGCCACCGCTGACGGCGTCCGCGGCGTCGTTGTACTCGGTCGCCGGCACCGGGGTGATCGACATCGTTCCCGCCGCCGCGCAGAACGCGGCCCAGCCCGCGCCGGCATCCGCCGAGCAGCAGGACGCCGAACGGGACGACGCCGACCACGCCGCCGTGGGGCCCGCGGCCGAGGCGCCGTCGGCGCGGGCAGCGATCCTCGAGGAGTCCGGCGGATACCCCGCCGACGATCCGTGGGCGCCGGAGGACGCGGATCCCGACGTGGAGGCCCTCGGCGAGATCGACGACGAGCTCTCGACCCCCGAGCCCGCCGACGCGGACGACGACCGTCCGTGGGAGCACTACGTCAAGACGGACTCCGATTTCGAGGCCGACGCCTTCTTCGCGGCGTTCGACGCCGACGGCAATCCTCGCGCCGTTCCCGGCGGCGAGGCGGATGCGGCATCCGACCCCGACGCGGATGCCGAAGCGCAGCCCGCCGGTGACGCCGATCCCGGGCCCGACACCGACCCGGCCGACCCCGGCCCCACTCCCGGCGCGGATCCCGAGCACACCGGCGACGCCGAACCCGGCGTCGACACCGACCCGCCCTCTGCGCCCTCAGAGTCCCATCCCGAGGACGCCGGCGATCCCGACGCCGCACCCGAAGACCAGCCCGCCCCGACGGAGGACCCGGGTCCCGGGCCGGATCCCGAGCCCTGGATCCCGCCGGAGGCCGCCGCCTTCGAGGACGCGTACGACGACGCAGTCCCCGCGACCGAGGTGCCCGACACCGCGACCGAGACCGCGACCGAGGTCCCCGAGACCACGACCGACGACACGGCCGAGCCGGTCCCGCCGACGCCGGGCGAGGCATCCGTCCCCTCCGATGGTGACGAAGAGCGCGTGGCCGCCGACGACCGCGCGTCCGTCGACCAGGAAGGGGGCGACCGATGAGCCTGACCGCGGCCACGCGCGCCGAGACGACGAAGCTCTTCTCGACCAGCGTCTGGTGGATCCTCGCCGTCGTCCTCTTCGCCTACGTCGCCTTCACCGCGGCCGCCCTCGGCTTCGTGTTCGCCGCTGCGGCGACGGGCGCGCTCCCGGGCGACGCGCCACCGCTCCCCGAAGAGGGCCTGGCCGCGACCCTCTACAGCACGGCCACCGCGGTCGGGTATGTCTTCCCCCTCCTCGTGGGCACGCTCATGGTGACCGCGGAGTTCCGGCACAAGACCCTGACCCCGACGTTCCTCGCGACGCCGCGCCGCGGCCGGGTGCTCGCCGCGAAGCTCGCCGTCGGCGTCCTCATCGGCGTGGTGCTCGGCGTCATCGGCATCGCGGCGGCGCTGGGCACGTCGGCCGCCTTCCTCGCCGGCTTCGGGCTCGAGACCGAGATCACATCGCTCGACACCTGGACGATGCTCGGACGGATGCTGCTCGCCTACGTGCTCTGGACCCTCATCGGCGTCGGGGTCGGCGCCCTGGTGCGCAACCAGGTCGGGGCCATCGTCGGCGTGCTGGTCTTCACGCAGTTCGTCGAGCCCATCGGCCGCACCGCCGCGGCGTTCGTCGACGGCCTGTCGGACTTCACGCGGTTCCTCCCCGGCGCCGCCAGCGACGCCCTCGTGGGAGCGAGCGTGCTGTCGGCGAGCATGCCGCAGGGCTCGACGGAGCCGCTCGAGTGGTGGGTGGGCGGCCTCATCCTGCTCGGCTACGCGGCGGTGTTCGTCGTGGTCGGCCACCTGGTGAGCTGGCGCCGCGACGTCAGCTGACGCAGCCGCTCCGGTCCAGGAAACGCAGCTTCCGGCCGCCCCCAACCTGCGAAACCCGGACCGCGCACGGCCCGACGGCGGTCTGAGCAACGCCAGGGGTCCAGGAAACGCAGGATCGCGGCATCCCGAAACGGCGAAACCCGGACCGCACACGCGGGCCACGGGGGTTTCAGACGGCGGGAGCGGGCGCGGGAGTCTTGCGCTTGCGCGGCTTCTTCTCGGGCACGACGGGAATGGTGCCCGTCTCGGCCGCGATCTCGGCGACGTCGGCGGCCTCCGCGGCGACCTCGACACGCAGCGCCTGCACGAGCGCGAGGCCGTGGCGGGTCGTCAGGATGATCCGCTGGAACTCGGGGTGGCCCTCGAGGTCGATCACGACGCTGGGCCGGCGACGGCGGATCACGGCGAAGTCGTCGCCGCCCGCCGAGCGCCACGTCCCCATCGCGATGACGCCGCGGAGGTGCGTGCCCGGGCTGGGGACGCCGCGCAGCCAGGTCCAGGCGTCATCGGTGAGCTGCACCTTGGTGATCGTGGACCGTTCGATGACGACGTTCCCCTTGCGGAATGACAGCGCGCGCTCCGACACCGACAGCACCACTTCGAGCTGCGTCGAGTCGAGCAGCAGCGTCACCATGCGACTAGTCTGCCAGCGGGTCACCCGGGAACCGGGCTCATTTGCTTACGGGAGGGCAACGATCCGCGACCCCGACGTCTCCGCTCGGTGCAAGACTGGATCGGTGACCGTCGTGTCCCCCTCCGTCACCGCGCCCCCCGCAGCGGCCTCCCCCGCCGCCGTCGACGCAGCGCTGGCGCGCGCCGCCGCGGGCGAACAACTCGACGCGGCGGACGCCGAGACGCTGCTCGCCGCGACCGGCGAGCGCTTCGAGCGTCTGCTCGCGATCGCCGGCGAGCTTCGGGATGCCGGGCTCGCGGCATCCGGTCGCCCGGGCGTGATCACGTACTCCCGCAAGGTCTTCGTCCCGCTCACGACCCTGTGCCGCGATCGCTGCCACTACTGCGTGTTCGTCGACACCCCGGGCCAGCTGCTGAAGAAGCGCAAGCCCGCGTACATGTCGCCCGAGCAGGTGCTCGCCGTGGTGCGACAGGGTCAGGCGATGGGCTGCAAGGAGGTCCTGCTGACCCTCGGCGACCGCCCCGAGGATCGCTGGCCCGAGGCGCGGGCGTGGCTCGACGAGCACGGGTTCGCGTCGACGATCGAATACGTCGCCCACATCGCCCGCCTGGTGACCGCCGAGACCGGGCTGCTCGCCCACGCGAATCCGGGTGTCATGAGCGCGGAGGAGCTGCGGATGCTGCGGCCGACCGCGCCGTCGATGGGCATGATGCTCGAGACGACGTCGCGCCGGCTGTTCGAAGAGCCCGGGCAGGTCCACTTCGGCTCGCCCGACAAGGATCCGGCCGTACGGCTCGAGGTGATCGATGCGGCGGGGCGCGAACGCGTGCCCTTCACGACCGGCATCCTCGTCGGCATCGGTGAGACCGCCGCCGATCGCGCCGAGTCGCTCGTCGCGATCCGTGATGCCCACGAGCAGCACATGATCGATGGCCAGGGCCACGTGCAGGAAGTGATCGTGCAGAACTTCCGGGCGAAGCCCCGCACCGCGATGCAGGCCGCGCCCGACGCCGATCTGCTCGAGTACGTCGCCGCGGTCGCCGTGGCGCGGCTGGTCATGGGACCCCGCATGCGGATCCAGGTGCCGCCGAATCTCTCGGATCCCACCGAGTTCGACCTGCTCGTGCGCGCCGGCGCCGACGACTGGGGCGGGGTCTCGCCGCTGACGGCCGATCACGTCAATCCCGAGCGTCCGTGGCCCCACCTCGACGACCTCGCCCGCATGACGGCCGAGCTGGGCTTCGAGCTGCGCGAGCGCCTGACCGCCCAGCCCGAGTTCGTGCTCGAGGCCGAGACGTGGATCGACTCCGACCTGCGCCCCGCCGTCACGGCGCTCGCCGACCCCGCGACCGGCCTGGCCGCCGCACCGAGCCGTGCGCCGGGTGCAGGCGTTTCGTCTTCAGGCGCCAGAGCGCCCTTCGCTCAACGACCGGAACCCGATGCCCGGTCGTTGAGCGAGCGAGGAACGAGCGAGACGAAACGCCCGCAACCCACCCCCCGGTCGTTGAGCGAGCGAGGAACGAGCGAGACGAAACGCCCGCAACCCGCCCCCCGGTCGTCGAGCGAGCGAGGAACGAGCGAGACGAAACGCCCGCAACCCGCCCCCCGGTCGTCGAGCGAGCCCGCAGCGAGCGCGGAACCCGCCCCCCGGTCGTTGAGCGAGCGAGGAACGAGCGAGACGAAACGCCCGCAACCCGCCCCCCGGTCGTTGAGCGAGCGAGGAACGAGCGAGACGAAACGCCCGCAACCCGCCACCCGGTCGTCGAGCGAGCCCGCAGCGAGCGCGGAACCCGCCCCCCGGTCGTTGAGCGAGCGCCCTTCGACAAGCTCAGGGACCGCGAGCGAGGCGAAACGCCCGCAACCCGGCCACGGCGCCGTGCGGGCGGACATCCGCCGCCTGGCCGACACAGCGGCGGCCGACCCGCTCTCGCTCGACGACGCCGAGTGGGCCGCGCTCCTGGAAGCGACCGGCGACGACCTCGACGTGCTCGCCGCGACGGCCGACGACCTGCGCCGCTACACCGTGGGCGAGGCGGTCACGCTCGTCGTCAACCGCAACCTCACGTCCTCCGGGCTCCGCGCCGCGACGACCGACGACCCGGCGACGTTCACGCTGGACGACGTCGGCGCCATCGCCGCCGACGCGTGGGACCTCGGCGCCACCGAGCTGTGCGTACAGGGTCTCCTGCCGCCGGAGGTAGACGCCTCGGGCTACCTCGACATCGCGCGTGCGGCGAAGGCGGCGGCGCCCGGCATCCATCTCCACGCGTACCGCCCGCAGGATGTGCGCGATCTCGCCGACCGCTCCGGTCTCGGACTCGACGCGGCTCTGGCCGCCCTGCGCGAGGCGGGCGTCGACACCGTTCCCGGCACCGGCGTCAAGGTGCTGAGCGAGCGCGTCCGCGGCCTCGTGGCCCCCGGCGACCTCGAGATCGACCGCTGGATCGAGGGCATCACCGCGGCACATCGCGCCGGCCTCCGCTCGACGAGCGTGCTCTTCTACGGGCACGTCGAGACCACCGCCGAGCGCGTCGCGCACCTCCGGCGGCTGCGCGCGATCCAGGGCGCTTCGACAAGCTCAGCGACCGGGGGCGGGTTCACCGAGTTCGTGCCGATCCCCCTTCCGGGCCCCGCCGGCGGCGTGCCGCTCGTCCCCGGCCGGGCGTCGCTCGACGAGCACCGCGCGATGGTCGCGGTGTCGCGCCTGCTGCTGTCGGGCAGCATCCCGCACGTGCAGATCCCGTGGACGCGTGTCGGGCGCGAGGCTTCCGTCGTCCTGCTGCAGTCGGGTGGCGACGACCTGGGCGGCACGCTGCTCGACGGCCGCGTCAAGCCCGAGGCGGGCATCGAGCAGGGCCTCGAACTGCCGGTGACGGATGCCGCCGCCATGGTCGCGCGGCTGTTCCGCCCGTTCCGCCGGCGCACGACGACGTACGGCCAGGCGACGCGATGACCCGCGTCGAGGTCGCGATCGTCGGTGCCGGGTTCGCGGGCATCGGCATGGCGATGGCGCTGCGTCGCGCCGGCCGCGAGGACTTCGTCGTGCTCGAGCGCGGCGCATCCGTCGGCGGCACCTGGCGCGACAACACCTACCCGGGCGTCGCGTGCGACGTGCCGTCGCACCTGTACGGCTTCGCCGCGCACCCGAACCCGTCGTGGTCGGGCACGTACGCGAAGGGCGCCGAGATCCACTCCTACCTCGAGCACGTCGTCGACGTCGAGGGTCTGGGCGACCGGCTGCGCCTGCGCACGGCGATGCAGCGGGCCGAATGGGATGCCGGGCACGCGGTCTGGCGCATCGGCACGTCACCTGCGGGGGCGTCCCCGCGGTCCGCCGGACATCAGGGCGCGTCATCCGGACGCGAGGGCGAGACCGATGACGGCGTCATCATCGCCGACGTGCTGGTGCTCGCGTGCGGGCGGCTCACGGAGCCGACGATCCCCCGGATCGCCGGCCTCGAGCAGTTCCCGGGGCCGCTGTTCCACTCGGCGCGGTGGGATCACTCCGCAGATCTCACCGGCGCACGCGTCGGCGTCGTCGGCACCGGGGCCAGTGCCGTCCAGATCGTGCCCGAGCTCGCGCGCGCAGCGGCGCATGTCACGCTCTTCCAGCGCACCCCCGCATGGATCGTGCCGCGCGGCGGGGACGCGTACTCCGACGCCGAGCGCGCCCGGTTCGTCACCGACCCCGCGTCGCTCGAGGCGCTGCGAGCCGATCTGTATGCCGAGGGCGAGGCGCGCTTCGCCTCGCGCTCGGGGGACTCCGCCGCCGCGGCGGAGGCCGAGGCCGTGGCGCTCGCGCACCTCGAACGACAGGTGGCCGACCCCGCGCTGCGCGCCGCGCTCACCCCGGACTACGCGTTCGGGTGCAAGCGCGTGCTGCTCTCGGACGAGTTCTACCCCGCCGTGGCATCCGACGCCGTGTCCCTCGTGCCGGCCGCGCTCGCCGCCGTGGAGGGCTCGACGCTCGTCGCCTCCGACGGCACCCGCCACGAGATCGATGCGCTCGTCCTCGCGACCGGCTTCGCCTCGACCCGCCAGCCCTACGCCGAGCTCGTCGCAGGCGAGCACGGCCAGACGCTCGCCGAGCACTGGTCGGGCGGGATGACGGCCTTCGCCTCGACCGTCGTCGCGGGCTTCCCCAATCTCTTCGTGCTCAACGGCCCGAACGCGTCACTGGGTCATTCGTCGTCCGTGCTCATGATCGAGGAGCAGGCGGGCTACGTCGCCCGCGTCCTCGACGACCGCTCGGGCCGGGTGCTTCGTGTCGACCCCGACGCCGAACGGCAGTACACCGACGAGATCGCGCGGGCGGCGGCATCCACCCGCTGGATGACCGGCGGATGCCGCAACTGGTACGTCGACGAGCGCTCGGGCCGGCTCGCCCTGCTGTGGCCCGGCACGGTCGACGCCTTCCGCGAGCGGCTCGCCCGGGCCGACGGCTCGGAGTTCCTGCCCGCACACGACGACCCACACGGCCGCCGGGAGGACCCGCGCCCGCACCCCGATCGCGAACCTGCTCTCGAAGGGAGCTCCGCATGACCGTTCCGCTGCGCTTCGGCTACAAGGCGTCCGCCGAGCAGTTCGGCCCCGCCGAGCTGCTCGACTACGCGATCCAGGCCGAGGAGGCCGGGTTCGACTCGGTGTTCATCTCGGACCACCTGCAGCCGTGGCTGCACGACGGCGGGCACGCTCCGGCATCCGTCCCGTGGCTCGGCGCGCTCGGCGCGAAGACCTCGCGCGTGCTCATCGGCACATCGGTGCTGACCCCCACCTTCCGGTACAACCCGACGGTCGTCGCGCAGGACTTCGCGACGCTCGGCGTGATGTACCCGGGGCGCGTGATCCTCGGCGTCGGCACGGGCGAGGCGCTCAACGAGGCGAATCTGGGCATCGCGTGGCCCGACCCGCCCGAGCGGTTCCAGCGGCTCAAAGAGGCGATCGGCCTCATCCGCCGGCTGTGGTCGGAGGACCGCGTCAACTTCGACGGCACCTACTACCACGCCCGCAACATCACGATCTACGACAAGCTGCCCGAGCCGGTGCCGATCTACATCGGCGCTGCCGGGCCCGCCGCGACCCGCCTCGCCGGTCGCATCGCCGACGGGTTCATCACCACGTCGGGCAAGAAGCGCGAGCTCTACACCGACACGCTCCTGCCGGCGCTGCACGAGGGCCTCGAGAAGGCGGGCCGCCCGGCCGACGCCATCGACACGCTCATCGAGGTGAAGGTGTCGCTCGACGCGACACTCGAGGCCGCGCAGGAGAAGACCCGGTTCTGGGCGCCGCTCGCCCTCACGCCCGACGAGAAGATGGGCGTCGACGACCCGATCGAGATGCAGCGCCTCGGCGAGCAGCTTCCGATCGAGCGCGCGGCCTCGCGGTTCATCGTGTCGGACGACCCCGATGAGCACGTCGAGCGCATCGGGTGGTACATCGAGCTCGGGTTCCGCCACCTGGTGTTCCACGACCCCGGCCACGACCAGGGCGCGTTCCTGCGGCTGTACGGCGAGGAGATCCTGCCGCGGCTGCGCGCGCGGTTCGGCGCGTGAGCCCGCTGTTCCGGCGGCGCGGGCGTGCACCGCGCACGACTCAGGCCGAGCCGCCGTCGGCCCGGCGCGACGAGGTCCCCTCGGCCGACCCGCGTGAGTTGCGCACGCCGCGCTGGATCGTGGTGGTCCCGGTCAAGCCGTCGGCGCGCGCCAAGTCGCGCCTCGACGTCGAGGGAGTGGGCCGTGCCGACCTCGCCCGCGCGATCGCCCTCGACACGCTCACCGCGGCGAGCGTGTGCGAGCTCGTCGCTCAGGTCGTCGTGGTGACCGACGACGCGACGCTCGCACGCGAAGCGGCGATGATCCCGGCGCTGCGGTTCGTCCCCGAGCGCGACGCGGGCGGGCTCGACGCCGCGGTGGCGGTGGGGGTGGCTGCGATCGATCCGGACGGACGGATGCCGCGCGCAGCCCTCCTCGGCGACCTTCCGGCTCTGCGACCCGAGGATCTCGCCGAGGCACTGCGGGCCGCGGCATCCGTCGACCGGGCCGTCGTGCCCGACGCGGAGGGCACGGGCTCGACGCTGGTCACCGCACGGGCGGGCGTCGCGTGGGAGACGTCGTTCGGCGACGGCTCCTTCGCGCGGCACGTCGCGCTGGGGTGTGAGGCGCTCCCGATCGCGGATGCCTCCACCCTTCGTCGCGACGTCGACACCGCCGCGCAGCTGACGGCCGCCGCCGCGCTCGGCCTCGGCCCCCGCACGGCCGCACTGCTGGCTGCGCACGCCGAGGCGTGACGCGTCTCGCCGAGGATGAGGATGGGCCCGTCGGCCGGCACGGCGCTAGCCTGGCGTGATGAGCGACTACGAGGTGCTGGAGATCGGCGGGCTCGACGAGTGGCGGGCGCACTACGGCGGGTTCCGGCCCGACAGCTCGCGCGACGGGCGCAGAGTGGTCGACCACGAGCTGAATCTGCAGTACATCGGCATGACCGCGAACGCGTACGAGCCGGGTGAGGAAGCGGGCTACTGGCACGCGCACTCGCGCGTCGAGGAGGCCTACGTGTTCCTCGCCGGCCGCGGGCAGATGGCGCTCGACGACGACATCATCGACGTTGGCCCCGGCACCGTGGTGCGCGTGGGCCAGGGCGTGCTGCGCACGTGGCGCGCGCTGCCCGACAGCCCCGAGCAGCTGCGGTGGCTGTGCATCCGCGCCGGCGGCCGCGAACTGCCCCAGCTGCCCGACGACAGCCAGCGCGCCCCCGACCGCGCCTCCCCCTGGACCTGACCCCGCGGCCCGGATCCCCGAACGCGTGAACCCTCAGGCGCTGAAGCCGCAACGCAGCGCGCAGGCGGAGCGCGGCATCCGTCTCCCCCGGTCCCGAGATCAGGTGATCTCACCAGGACAGGACGATCGCGCAGAAAATCTCCTGCGCACGTCACATCACCTGATGCGGTGACGTGACGGACACGCGCCGGAACGGATGCCGCGGCCCAGCCGCCCGCCCCGACCCGTCAGCCGAGGAGCAGGTACACCGCGCCGACGATGGTGAAGGCGATCACGAGCTTCTCGAACACGGTCTGCGGCATGCGGTCGGCCAGCCAGCGGCCGAGGAACGCGGACGCGACGACGAGCGGCACGAGCACCAGGTCGATGAGGAGCCCGGGCACGGTGATGATCCCGATGCCGATCGAGAACGGCACCTTGAAGAGGTTGACGATGGCGAAGAACCACGCCGCCGTGCCGAGGAACGCCTTCACCTCGAAGCGCGCGGCAAGGAAGTACATCGACATCACGGGGCCGGCGGCGTTCGCGACCATCGTGGTGAACCCTCCGAGCGACCCGTAGGTCGCCGCGGCGATGCGGTGTGGTCCGGCGGTGTCGACCTGCGACATGAACCGCCGGCGCAGCAGTGTGATGGCGATCACCGCGAGGAGGATGACGCCGATCGACCGCTTCACCCAGAGGTCGTCGGCGAACCACAGGAACACCACGCCCAGCAGCACGCCGACGACGACGGCAGGGGCGAGCCGCAGGAGTGTCCGCCAGTCCGCGTGGCGGCGATACATGGTGACCGCGAACAAGTCGGCGACGATCAGCAGCAGCAGCAGCACACCGGTCGACTGCTTCGCCGGAAGGACGGCCGCGAAGATCGCGACGGCGATGGTGCCGGCTCCGGGAACGGCGGTCTTCGACAGCCCGACGACGACGGCGCCGACGCCGAGCAGGGCCCAGGCCCACCACGCCAGCTCGGGCACGTCAGAGAGCTCGATCGTCGGCCAGGCCGGCGGTCAGCGCCGCCTCGCCGAGCGCCGTCTGACGCGCATCGTCCGTCATCCACAGCGGACGGACGAGAGATCGGATGCCGAGCCGGGCGACCTCGTCGGCCACAGCCTCGTCCTCCTCGGCGATGAGCCACGCGTCGAGCAGCCCGCCGTCCGCGCGCGCACCGTACAGCCCCGCCACCGCGGCGGCGGAAGTCTCGACCCCGATCGCGGTGAGGCAGACGTCGGCCATGCCGCGCACGACCTTGCCGCCGATGATGGGCGAGACGCCGACGACCGGCGCCGCGGTCTCGCGGAGCGCCTGACGGATGCCGGGCACGGCGAGGATCGGGCCGATCGACACGACGGGGTTGGAGGGCGCCAGCAGCACCACATCGGCCGTCGCGATCGCTTCGGTCACGCCGGGTGCGGGAACGGCGTCGCCGGCGCCGGGGTTCTCGAACCGCGCGGGCGCGAGGGTGGCGCGGTGGCGCGTCCACCACTCCTGGAAATGCAGGCGTGAGCCGTCCTGGAGGACGACGATGGTGTCGACCTCCGTGTCGGTCATCGGCAGCAGGCGTGCGCCGAGGTCCCAGCGATGCGACATCCGCTCGAGCACCTGCGTGGGCGTGAGGCCGTCGCGCAGCCAGCCGGTGCGGGCGAGGTGCGTGCCGAGGTCGAGGTCGCCGAGAGTGAACCAGGGCCATCCCGCGCCCCACTCCTGCAGCTCGTGGTTGACGCGCTCGCTGTCGCCCTGACGACCCCAGCCGCGTTCGGCGTCGTTCACGCCGGCGAGCGCGTAGGTGATCGAGTCGACGTCGGGTTGGAGGCGGACGCCGGAGAGCCACAGGTCGTCACCTGTGTTGACGATCACGGTGAGCGCCGACGCGGTGTCGTCGAGGCCGCGCGCGCGCAGCGCTGCGCGGACGCCCAGCACGAATCGGGAGCCGCCCACGCCGCCCGCGAGCACGACGATGCGGGGCGTGCCGGCCATCTGGCGTCAGCCCCGGCCGTCCATGCCGAGCTGCGGGAGCACGCCGGTGCGGGGTGCGAACTCGTCGGTCGCGTGCGGCAGCGAGAACTTGGCGACCGCGTCGATGAGCGCGTCGACCGTCTGCGCGTCGGCGATGACGTCGACGTCGAGGCCGGCGCGGCGGGCGTCCTTGGCCGTGCGCGGTCCGATCGCGGCGATGAGGGTGGTGGCAGGGATGTGGGAGAACTGCTCGTGCACCTGCTCGGCCACCGAGCCGCTGGTCACGAGGATGGCGTTGATGCGTCCGGATCGGACGTCTTCCGCGATGCGCTCGGTCACCGGCACCCCGACGGTGCGGTAGGCGACGACGCTGCGGACACGGTGCCCGGCCTCGGTCAGCATGCGGGTGAGCACGGGCTTGGCGATCTCGCTGCGGAGCGTGAGGATGTCGCGGGCCTGCGGCTCGAGGCCGATGAGCTGCTCCGCCATGCCGGCCGCGGAGTTGTCGCGCTCAGGAACCAGGTCGACGCGGTAGCCGACGGCGAGGAGCGCTGCCGCGGTGGTCTCGCCCACAGCCGCGACCTTCGTGGTCGGCGGGACGACAGCCCGATACGCGTAGAGCACGTCGACGGTCGTAGCGCTCGTCACGGTGAGCCAGTCGAACCTGCCGGCCGCCAGATCGGCGAGCGCCTGCTCGAGCGTGGCCTGGTCATTCGTGGGCGCGAAATTGATGAGGGGGGCGATGACCGGGGTCGCGCCCTGACGACGGAGAGTGGCCGCGACACCGTCGCCCCAGGGGCCGCCCCGAGGGACGAGAACGCGCCAGCCGGTCAATGGTTTGAGGGACTGGTGCTGAGCTGCGGCGGTGTTCATAAGGGGGTCGACTCTCGATGGTGCTCAGTCGGCCGCTCACCACGTTCGAGCAGCCGATGCGCGATTCGAATCGGGTTCGCGCGATCGGCAGCATACGCACCGTTGCACTGCCTTGCCTCCCGAGCATACCCCTCATCCCGGAAGCAGTGCCCCTCACCTGTGGAGAGCGCGGGAAGCGGCGGGATCAGCGCGTGTACAGGCGGACGAAACCCCAGACGGCGGCGCCGATCGCAACGGCACCCACGATGACCGCTGCGGCGGCGAGCGTAGGGTTGCTGCGCTGGAAGGCGCGAGCCTGCTCGACACCGTCGTCCACGGCCCGGCCGACGCGCCGTGGCACGTTGGCCTTCTCTTCGATCGCGGCGAGCGCGGCCTTCAGCTCGGTGCGCGCCTGCACGACGGGATCGCCGATGCCGAGCGGGACGGCGGTGCGGGGCACGGGCACGGGCACGACGGCGTCAGAGCTCATCGCGCACCTCCTTCACATCCAGGGCGATCGACTGCACGGGGTTCTGACGCTCGCCGATCTTCTTGAAGCGGAGGATGCCGAGCCAGGCCAGCACCGCCGTGATGACGAGCATCGCGAAGAAGACGACGAGCGCCGAGAGCCATACCGGCCACCACGACGACAGCCCTGCGATCACGAAGGTGCCGAGGACGGGCACCGACCAGAAGAGCACGAACAGGGCGGCGAACACCCACAGCGCACCCCACCCGCCGTCCTTCGCGGTGCGGGAGAGCCACGCCTTGGCGGCGTCGATCTCCGCGATGACGAGGTTGCGGATCAGCTCCGGGATCTCGCCGATCAGCGTGAGCAGGCTGTCGTCCGCGCGGTCGCGGAAGCCACGCGGCGTGGTCATCACGTCAGGCCCCGCCGCGGCCGTTCTGCGACGCGTCGTCGATCGCATCCTCGACGGCGTCCTTCACCGCCTTCGCCGAGGTCTGCGCCGCCTTCTCCACGTCGTCGGCCGAGTCCTGGCCGACCTTGAGGGCGGCGTCGAGCTTCTGCCCGGGCGTGCCCTTCGCTCCGGCGGCCTGGGTGACCTTGACCGCAGACTCCCACAGCGTGGACGGCAGCGCCATCGCCTGCGACTTGGCAAAGTCCTTCACCTTGTCGACCTGCGCCTTCACGGGCTCGGCGTTCCACACCTTCAGCCACTGCGCCTTGATCTGCTCGTACCGCTCTCGGCCCGCCCGCGTACCGAGGACGTACCCGATCGCAAGTCCGACGACCAGTCCTGCCTTGCCCTTCATGAGGTCTCCTCACGCTTCGGTGTGCACCTGACGACCCTCCCAGGGTAGCCCTGTATGCCGATTCCGGCATCCACCCTTGACACCGGTCGTCACGGCGTGCTCATTCCGTTGCGGCTGCGCCCCACAGCACCCGGCGGCGCAGCCGGTCGGTCTCCTCGCGCGCGTCGGCGACCACCTGGGCCAGCCCGCTTCCCGAGAGCCACGCACCGACCGTCGCCAGGCCGTGCGCACGCTCGACCGCAGCGCGCACGCCGGCCGCGCGATCGCGGTGTCCGAGGGCCGACGCGGGCGGGGCGAGGGTGAACGCGCCACGGTGCGCGCCGACGGTCCGGTCCACGTCGAGAGCCACACCGAGGAGGGCGGATGCCTCTGCCACGGCGAGAGCGGCCGCATCGGCGTCGTCCAGTCCCGCGGTGGCGGGCACGACTCCCGGTGCGCCGAAGGCGACGCGGAGGACGTGGCGGCCGGGCCCGACCTCACGGGCGAGCCACTCCCAGCGCGCGGTCTCCTGGACGAGCCCCGTCGCTCCGCGCCCACGGGGCACGGCGTGCACGTGCGCGCCGCGCGGAGCCGCGTCGAGCTCGGGGGCGTCGACGACCAGCGTCACCACCTCCCGTGCGATGCCTGCCGGCGGCACGTCGGCGAACTCAGGGGCGCCGAGCGCAGGAGCCACGAGGGCGCGCGCGGCGGCTTCGCCGGTCGCGATGACGACGGCGTCGGCCGGGAGGTCTCCCGGGAGTGCCGGGTCCGGCTCGGCGGACGTCGCGGCCGAGCTCGTCGGCGCCGCGGCCGTCTGCGCTGCGAGGCCGACTGTCCAGGTCTCGCCGCTGCGCACGAGGCTCGCCGCCCGCGCGTTCGTGTGCAGCACGACCCCGCGCTCCGCCAGCCGTTCCGCCAGAGCGGCCACGAGCTGCGGCATCCCGCCGTCCAGCCCTTCGATCGCGGCACCCGAGGCACCCACGCGGACGTCGGCGACGGCGCCGCCCAGCCAGCCGGTGCGGGTGAGCGCGTTGCTCAGTCCCGGCGCCGCGATCTCGACGTCGACGTCGTCGGGGTCGAGGCCGAAGCGGTCCACGGTGAGCGGTGCGACGAGACGGTCGCGCACCTTGGCGCCCATGCGGCTCTGCACAAGGCGGCCGAGGCTGCGCTGGGCGCCGATGGTCAGCGGCGGACGCAGCCGGTCGAGGTAGGCGCGCCACGTGCCGTCCCAGCCGATCAGCCGGCGCACGTCCTCGTCCCACGGATTCGCCGGGATGCCGAGCACCTGCTCCGTCGGCAGCGGCGCGGCGCCGCCTTTCACGAGGCCGGCGATCCACTCGCGCTCGTCGCGCGGCGTCACGATGGTGGCCTCCGGCAGCACCTCGTCGACCAGCCGTCGCACGGCGCCGCCGCGAGTGGACCAGCAGGTGACGCCGGTCTCGAGATCGTGGTCCCCGATGCGGGCCGAGCCGATCGTGCCGCCGAGGCGATCGGATGCCTCCACGAGCGTGACGCCCATGCCGACCTTGGCGCACTCCCAGGCGGCGACCAGCCCGGCGATGCCGCCGCCGATCACCACCACGCGTGTGTGGCGGGCATGGTCGACGAGGTCCTGGAGCGGTTCGGCGGCCGGGCCTACCCGCCCGGCGGCTCGAGGTGACGCGCCGGCGGCGTCGGGAGAGGGCGTGGGGACGGTCACGGCATCCATCCTCCCATTCGCGCCCTGCCGCGCCGGGGGCCGCGGGTGCGAGACTGGGGCCATGACGCTCCACATCACGGGCGACGACGACGCCGATCGCCTGCTGACCGACGACCCGCTCGCCCTGCTCATCGGCATGCTGCTCGATCAGCAGGTCGCGATGGAGACCGCGTTCGCCGGTCCGCTGAAGATCTCGGAACGAGCGGGAACCCTGGATCCCGCAGCGCTGGCGAGCTTCGATCCGGAGGCGTTCGCCGCACTGTTCTCGGCAACGCCCGCCGTGCACCGGTTCCCGGGATCGATGGCCGCACGGGTGCAGGCGCTGTGCGCGGCCGTCGGCCAGGACTGGGGCGGCGACGCCTCGGCGATCTGGACGCGCGACGAGCCGGACGGCGCCACGGTCCTCAAGCGGCTCAAGGCCCTGCCGGGATTCGGGGAGCAGAAGGCGAAGATCTTCCTCGCGCTGCTGGGCAAGCAGTACGGGTACACCGGCGACGGATGGCGAGAGGCGTCCGCGCCCTACGGCGAGAACGATTCGTTCCGCAGCGTCGCCGACATCGTCTCGCCGGAGTCGCTGACGAAGGTGCGCGAGCACAAGCGCGCCATGAAAGCAGCCGCGAAGTCGGGTGGCGGGGGCGTGTGATGAAGAAGACCGGTGGTGATGTCGACGAGTTCCTCGCGGCCGTGAGCTCCCCCAAGCGGCGCCGGGATGCCGCGACGATGGTCGCTCTCATGCGCGATGTCACCGGGCGCGAGCCCGAGCTGTGGGGCACGATCATCGGCTTCGGGTCGTGCCACTACCACTACCCGACCGGCACGGAAGGCGACGCCCCCATCAGCGCGTTCGCCCCGCGCCGCCAGGCGACGACGGTCTACCTGCTCGACGCCGGGGCGCACGGCGAGCGGCTGGCGAGACTGGGCCCCCACGAGATCGGTGTCGGCTGCCTGTACCTCAAGGACCTCCAGTCGATCGACGCCGAGGTGCTGCGAGAGATCGTGGCCGAGGACTACCGGCGTGTGATCGTCGGAGACACGGGCTCCGCGACGCTCACCGTCACCGACTGACGCGCCCGACGCGCCGTCACGGCGCTGTCAGGCACTGTGCGGGCGCGCGGTCCGCTCATCTGCGGCATCCCACCGGTCGGTTCAGCGCAGCACGCTCCCGCTGACCGTCAGCGTGAGCCGCCGCGGCATCAGACCGGCGAGCTTCGCGCTCACCGCATTCGCCCAGCCCGACACCACGCTCGGGCGCCGACCGCGATCGAGCTCGCGCACCGCGAGGCCGACCACCTGCGCCGGCGTCTGGAAGCTTCCCACCGCGGCGTCCTCCGTGCCGACCACGTCGAAGAACTCGGTGCGCGTGGCGCCCGGGCTGACCGCCAGCACGCGCAGCCCGCTCTCGCGGGTCTCGTACGCGAGCGCCTCGGTGAAGCTCAGGACGAAGGCCTTCGTGGCGCCGTACACCGCCATGTTCGGGCACGGCTGGTAGGCGGCCGTGCTCGCGATGTTCACCAGAGCGCCCCGACCGTCGGCGACGAGATCCGGCAGGAGCTCGCGCGTCACCCCGACCAGGTTCGCGACGTTGACCTGCACCATCTCCGCGATGCGGCCGGGATCGGCGTCGGCGAACGCGCCCTTCATGCCGAAGCCGGCGTTGTTGACGAGAGTCTGGACGCGGATGCCGCGCTCGTCGAGTGCCGCCCGGAGGGCGGCGGCGGCATCCATCCGCGAGAGGTCGAGCGGGATCACCGTCGCCGTGATGCCGTGCGCCGCCTCGAGCCGCTCCGAGAGTTCGCGGAGGCGCTCCTCGCGCCGGGCGACGAGAACGAGATCGGCGCCGCGGGCGGCGAGCTGCTCGGCGAACTCGGTGCCGAGCCCGGCGCTGGCTCCGGTGATGAGGGCGGTCGTGCCGCGGTACGTGATGTCCATGTCGCCAATGTAGACACTGACAGCATTGTTGTCAATGCCAACATCACGCTAAGGTGGTGACCGTGACGGAGCGTTCGTACCACCACGGCAATCTGCGCGCGGCGCTGCTGGACCGTGCGTGGGACGTCGTCGACGCCGAGGGCGCCGACGCCCTGTCGCTGCGGCAGCTGGCCCGCGACCTGGACGTCAGCCACGGGGCATCCGGCCGGCACTTCCGCGACAAGCAGGCCCTGCTCGACGCCGTCGCGGTGCTGGGGTTCACGCGCCTGAATGCGGCGCTGTCGGATGCGGTCGAGACCGCGGGGCCGTTCGCCGACCGCTTCCGCGCCGCCGGCGACTCCTATGTGGGCTTCGCGGTGCGGCATCCCGCGATCCTCCGCACGATGTACTCGGCCAAGCACCACCCGGCGGTGTCGCCCGAGCTCGTCGACGTGAGCCACGTCGCGATGCCCGCGCTGGTCGCCCTCTTCCGCGCCGCCCAGAACGCCGGCGAGCTGCCGCCCCGCCCGCCCGAGGAGGCCGCGCTCGTCGCGTTCGCCGCGGTGCACGGCGTCGCGACGCTCGCGACCGACGACCTCCTCGACGGCGTGCCGTGGGAGGACGCCACCGCCGCGACCATCGCCGCCGTGTGGCGCGGCCTCGCCTCTCCGCCGCTCCACTGAAGGCCGCGGTCGGCGACGACATCAGGTGATCTCACGAGCGCAGGACGATCCGCTCGGAATCGGCCTGCGCTCGTCACATCACCTGTTCCGAACACCCACACCGGAGACGACGGATGCCGCGACCCGGCCAGGTCGCCGCATCCCGGCGGTCGGCGACGACATCAGGTGATCTCACCAGAACAGGACGATTCCGCCAGGATCAGCCTGCGCTCACCACATCACCTGTTCCGGCCACACCCGTCCAGGCGCCGGAGACGACGGATGCCGCGACCCGGCCAGGTCGCGGCATCCGATGTACTGCCGGTCAGGCGCCGGCGAGGCGCTCCGCGAGGTAGGCGTGCAGGCCCTCGAGCGGCACGCGCTCCTGGCCCATCGTGTCGCGGTCGCGCACCGTGACGGCGCGGTCGTCGAGCGAGTCGAAGTCGACCGTCACGCAGAACGGCGTGCCGATCTCGTCCTGCCGACGGTACCGGCGGCCGATCGCACCGGCGTCGTCGAAGTCGATGTTCCACTCGCCGCGGAGCACCTCCGCCACCTCGCGGGCGATGGGCGAGAGCTGCTCGTTGCGCGACAGCGGCAGCACGGCGGCCTTGACGGGTGCGATGCGCGGGTCGAGCTTGAGCACCGTGCGGGTGTCGGTGCCGCCCTTCGCGTTCGGCGCCTCCTCCTCGTGATATGCGTCGACGAGGAACGCCATCATGGCGCGCGTCAGACCGAACGAGGGCTCGATGACGTAGGGGATGTACTTCTCGCCCGACGCCTGGTCGAAGTACGACAGGCTCTGGCCCGACGCCTCGCTGTGGCTGCCGAGGTCGTAGTCGGTGCGGTTGGCGACGCCCATGAGCTCGCCCCACTCCTTGCCGGCGAACCCGAAGCGGTACTCGACGTCGATCGTGCCGTCGGAGTAGTGCGCGCGGTCCTCTTCGGGCACATCGAACCGACGCATGTTGGCCGGGTCGATGCCGAGGTCGACGAACCAGTCCCAGCACGCCTCGACCCAGTGGTCGAACCACTCCTGCGCATCGGCGGGCGGCACGAAGAACTCGATCTCCATCTGCTCGAATTCGCGCGTGCGGAAGATGAAGTTGCCCGGCGTGATCTCGTTGCGGAACGCCTTGCCCACCTGGCCGATCCCGAACGGCGGCTTCTTGCGGCTCGCGGTGAGCACGTTCGCGAAGTTCACGAAGATGCCCTGCGCCGTCTCGGGGCGGAGGTAATACAGGCCGCTCTCGTCGTCGACGACGCCGAGGTAGGTCTTCACGAGGCCCGAGAACGCCTTGGGCTCGGTGTACTGGCCCTTGGTGCCGCAGTTCGGGCACGGCACGTCGGCGAGGCCGTTCTCGGCCTTGCGGCCCTTGCGGGCCTCGAAGTCCTCGATGAGGTTGTCGGCGCGGAACCGCTTGTGGCACTGCAGGCACTCGACCAGCGGGTCGGTGAAGGTCGCGACGTGACCGGATGCCTCCCACACGCGCTTGGGCAGGATGATCGACGAGTCGAGGCCGACCATGTCGCCGCGGCCGCGCACGAACGTCTGCCACCACTGGCGGCGGATGTTCTCCTTGAGCTCGGTTCCGAGGGGACCGTAATCCCACGCCGACCGGGATCCGCCGTAGATCTCACCCGCCTGGAACACGAACCCGCGATGACGGGCGAGGGCGATGACTTTGTCGAGGCGAGACTGCTCGGCCACGGTGGCTCCAATGGTCGGGAGGGGGGATGCACGAAGGTGCGGATGCCACGAATCGCGGCATCCGTCGATTCTAGTCGCCGTGCGGCAGGGGGCCGGTCTCGCCGTCCGCCCGCTCGAACGCGCGATCCCAGTCCTGCAGCTCCTTGCGCCGGCCCATCAGCCCGTCGAGCGAGACCTGGAAGTGCAGGCCGCGGCGGGCGTTGACCTGCTTGATGTTCTCGACCAGCTCGGTCGAGAACGACGAGAGCGCGGTGCGGACCTCGCGGACGCGCTCGACCGGGTCGTCCCACAGGTCGGGGTGGATGAGGATGTCGAGCAGATAGTCGCGGTCGAGCGCCCCGGTCAGCTTGCGCAGGGTCTCGCCGTACTCCACCGCCGCGATGGGGCGCTGGCCCTCTTCGCCCTTGCGATCCAGGCGTCCGAACAGCTCCGTCGTGTTCTGGGCGATGAGTCCGACCTGCGCGGCGACCTCGCCCGCCTGGGCGACGCCGGCCGCGCCGGCGCGCGCGTACTCGGCGGTCAGCGCCTGCAGTGTCTGCACGTGGGTGCGCACCGGCTCGGGGAGCGCGTGACGGCCGACGGCAGGTCGGTTTCGACGGCGGGAGCGGGAACGGACGATGCCGAAGACCGCACCGCCAGCGGCGACGAGCACCGCCAGGCCGATGGCGATGCCGACGAACGGCCCGGCGTCGGTCGAGCCCGCGGGCGATTCCGGCGTCGCCGCGATCACGCCCTGGATCGTCTCGGTGAGCGCAGCGTCGACGTCATCCGCCTGCCCCTCCGCCTGATTGGCGATCCGCATGGCCTCGCCCTGCTCGAGCACGCGCGATCCGGCCGACAGGTCGTCGCCTACCGCCACGATGATCGTCTGGCACTCGGGATGCGCCGCGGCGAGCTGCGCCACGATCTCCGGACCGGATGCCTCGATCCCGGCGTTGTCGGAGAACACCGCGACGCCGATCGACTCATCGCCGATCTGCGCCTCCAGCTGGTCTTCCAGCGCCGCCGCGTCCGGCACCTCGGACGAGACGTAGACGCCGTCCTCTCCGATGCCCTGGACGGCATCGTCCACGTACCCCTGCCCGTCGGTCGCCACGATCATCCGGGTCACGCCTAGAAGTTGTTGATCACGGATGCGAACACGAGGTCGATCTTCGCGGCATCCGACGCGTCGAACCACTGCCCGCCGGTCGCCTCGGCGATGCGCTGCAGCGCGGCCGTGTCGGCGCCCTCGCCGTACGCGATCGGGAAGATCCGCACGGGCGCCTCGTCGCCGCCTTCGCGCGCGGACGCCCCGATCCGGGCGACGAGGGAGTCGAGCGAGATCGACGAGTCGGTGTCCTGGCCGTCCGACAGCAGGACGATCGCATTGATGCGGCCGGGCTCGGCGCGCGCGATCATCTCGTCGTAGGCCGCGGCGATGGCGTCGTAGAGCGGGGTGCCGTCGCGATGCGCGAACCGCAGGTCGTCGAGCGAGGCATCCACCGATTCGCGGTCCGACGCGAGCGGCTCGACATCGCGGAGCACCACGATGTTCTGGCCCGCCTCGGACTCCACGCCCGTCGTGAATGCCCAGACCCCGACCTCGTCGGAGGCGCGGAAGTGCCCGAGCGTGGACTGCGCGCCCTCGATGGCCCCGTCGAGCTTCGAGCGGCCGTCGCCGATCGCCTCGTCCATCGAGCCCGAGATGTCGATGACCTCGAGCACCGACGACGGCTTGCGGATCTGGGTCCACTGATCGATCGCCGCCGACACCACGTCGACCGCAGGCTTCGGGAGCGTCACCGCGGGGCCGGCCGGGTCGACGCCGTACTCGGTCGTGAAGAGCTCGCCGAGGGGTGCTGCGCCATCCAGCGGGCGGAAGCCGTAGTCGGGCAGGATCTCCTGCGCGGCGTCGGTCTGCAGGAAGGCTGCGAAGGCGGCGCCCGCGGTGGCCTGCACGTCGGTCACCCAGTCGGCGCCGAGCACCGTGATCGGGTTGTCGGACCACATCGAGCCGCCCGAGGGATACACCGCGACGAGCTTCTCCTTCGGCGGCGTCAGCGTCTCGCCCGGCTGCACCGTGTGCGAGTCGGGGTTGCCCTGGTTGTAGTTCAAGAGCGAGGTCTCTTCGAGCGCCACGGCCGACACGTAGCCCGAGCCGCCGGCACCGTTCTGGGTCTCGTCGTACAGCCGCGTCAGCACCTTGCCGGTCGTGTCGCCGTAGTGGATGACGCACTCCTCGAACACCCGCGAGAACTCGGCCGCGGCGGCCACATCCTCGGCGGTCAGGTCGGAGGTCTTGCCGGATGCCTCGTAGGACTGCATCAGGATCGCCGAGAGCCCGGTCGTCGAGGTGTTGGGGTTGGTCTTCGAAATCTTGAACGAGCCCCAGAGCGGCTTGCCGACGCTGGCCCAGCCCTGCGGGTCCTGGCAGAGCGCCTCGAAGTCGGCGATGCCGATCTCGGTGCCGGGCCAGCCGAGGGCCTTGGCCATGGTCTCTGGCACCCCGAACACGACGGGCGTGTGGGTGAACGACTCGGGCTCGCCGACGAGGGACGGAGATGCCGCCGCCGCGACCCGGTCGGTCCAGACCGTCGATGCGGGCGACCACATCGTGGGCCAGCGCCGGGTGTCGTCGTCGGGCCAGTCGCCGCCTGCCGTGAGGAAGCGCGTCGCGTCGCCCGAGGAGACGTTGATGGGCCGCACCGTCGCGCACTCGTCGAGCTGCTCGTGCTGCGGCGACTCCTTGAACGCGTCGGCCAGCGCGTCGAGCATGTTGACCTTCTCGGACGAGGTGGCGACGACCACGCTCGTGCAGCCGTCGTCGGCGAAGTCGCCGTCGCCGAGTTCGCCGCCGTCGGGAGTCGGGCCGAAGCAGCCGGTGAGCATCACGGCCACCGCGATCAGCGCGGCTCCCATCCCCGTCGCGCGGGCGGCACGACGGCCGCTCGCGGTCGGCGTCGACGGAGCGGAAGGGGCGGACGGTCGCGGAAGGCGAGGGACCATGGGTACAGAGTAAGTCCCCGGGCCGACGCGGTGCACGACAGAGCGGACGGGCTCTAGATCGCGCGCAGCGCCTCGCGCCCGACCTCGGCGATCGAGGTGTGCCCCGACAGCCCCAGCGTGATGTCGAACTCGGCCAGCACGTTGCGCGTCGCCTCGCGCACCCCCGCCTCGCCGGCGATTCCGAGGCCGTACGCGTACGGCCGGCCGAGCGCGACGGCGGTCGCACCCAGCGCGAGCGCGATGAAGACGTCGGAGCCCTGTCGCACGCCCGAGTCGAAGATGATCGGCGCGCGGCCCGCCACCCGCTCGGCGATGGTCGGCAGCACGTCGAGCGTCGGCACGGACTGGTCGATCTGCCGCCCGCCGTGGTTCGAGATCCAGATGCCGTCCATGCCCGCGTCGAGGGCGCGGATCGCGTCGTCGGGGTGCACGACGCCCTTGAGGATGACGGGCAGCGACGTCCACTGCCGTACCTTGGCGAGGTCGTCCCACGTGAGCGCGGGCGTCGAGAACACGTCGAGGAAGGTCTCGACCGCGGCGCGCGGCAGCGGTGAGCGCAGGTTCTCGCGGACGCTCTTCGAGCCCGTCAGCGCCGCGCCCTTGCGGGCGATGCGCACGCCGGCGGCGACCGCCTGGGGCGTCAGCCGCACCGGCGGCGCGGGCTCGGCCGCGGCATACGCTCCCCCGGCGGACGACGCCGCCGACGCGCGCGACCGCTCGCGCACGAGCTGCTGGAAGACGGGGTCGCTCGTGTACTGCGCGATGCCCATGGCGCGCGTGAACGGCAGGTACGCGAGGTCGAGATCCCGGGTGCGCCAGCCCAGCAGGTGGGTGTCGAGCGTCACCACGATCGCTTCGCAGCCGGATGCCTCGGCCCGCCGCAGCAGCGATGCGTTCAGCTCGTCGGAGGCCGACCAGTAGAGCTGGAACAGGTGCGATCCGCTCGGCGCGGCATCCCGCACCGCCTCCATGGGGACGGATGCCTGGTTCGAGAGGGTGTACGGGACGCCGAGGGATGCCGCGGCCCGCGCGACCGCGAGGTCGGCGTCGGGGTGCGCCATCTCCATCACGCCGAGCGGGGCGAGCAGGAGCGGCGTCGGATGGCGCACGCCGAGGAAGTCGATCGACAGGTCGCGCGACGACACGTCGCGCAGCGGTCTCGGCCACACCTGCCATCGGCCGAACGCGGCGCGGTTGGCGGCGACGGTGCGCTCGGCGCCCGCTCCCCCGGCGATGTACGCGAAGGCCTCGGCGCTGAGCGCCTTGCGTGCGGCCGTCTCGAGCCTCGCGACGTCGACGGGGACGCGCGGGCGGGTGCCGCTGATGCCGGCGCGATAGATGTCGGACTGGGTCCGGCGCGAGATGCCGCGGGATGCCGCGGCGGGGTCTTCGGGAGCGGCGCCACTGTGAGCCATGGCGCCAGCCTAACCACGGTCCTCCGCGGGCTCCGGGGATGCACGAAGGTGCGGATGCCACGTATCGCGGCATCCGTCGATGCTAGTGATCGAGCAGCCGGTCCAGGTTCACGGCCGCGTTGATGAGCGACAGGTGACTGAACGCCTGGGGGAAGTTGCCGAGCTGCTCACCGGTCAGCCCGATCTCCTCGGCGTAGAGCCCCAGGTGGTTGGCATACGTGAGCATCTTCTCGAACGTCAGGCGTGCTTCCTCGGTGCGTCCCGTGCGCGTGAGCGCGTCGACGTACCAGAACGAGCAGAGCGTGAAGGTGCCCTCCGAGCCGCGCAGCCCGTCGGGCGACGCGGCCGGGTTGTAGCGGTACACGAGGCTGTCCGACACGAGCTCCGCCTCCATCGCCTCGAGCGTCGAGAGCCACTTCGGGTCGCGCGGTGAGACGACACCCATGACCGGCATGATGAGGTTCGCGGAGTCCAGCACGTCGCTCCCCTCGTGCTGCACGAAGGCGCCGCGATCGGCATCCCACGACGTGGCCATGAGCTTCCGGTAGACCTCATCGCGCTGGCCGCGCCATCGCACGATGTCGGCCGGTCGGCCGCCGGATTCGGCGAGACGGATGCCTCGGTCCAGCGCCACCCAGCACATGAAGCGCCCGAAGGTGAACTTCTTCCGTCCCCCGCGGGTCTCCCAGACCCCCTCCTCGGGCCGATCCCAGTTGTCGCAGACCCAGTCGAGCATGCGGCTGACGTCGGACCATTCCCCGTCACTGAGCTGGAAGCCGTGCTCGGCGGCGAGCCGGATGGAGTCCATCGCCTCGCCGTAGATGTCGAGCTGCAGCTGGTCGGCCGCACCGTTGCCGATGCGCACCGGCGACGAGTCGCGGTAGCCGCGCCAGTCCGGCAGTGTCGTCTCTGCGAGATCGGACGATCCGTCGACGCGGTACATGATCTTGAGCGGGCCGGACTCGTCGCCGGCGCTCTCCTGCACCCGGTCGGTGAGCCACTGCACGAAGGCCTCCGCCTCGTCGCGGTAACCCAGGCCGAGCAGTGCCTGCACCGAGAACGATGCGTCACGGATCCAGGTGTAGCGGTAATCCCAGTTGCGCTCGCCCCCGACCTGCTCGGGCAGGCCCGCCGTGGGAGCGGCGACCAGGGCGCCGGAGGGCGCGTAGGTGAGGAGCTTCAGCGTGATGGCCGATCGGTGCACCATCTCGCGCCAGCGGCCCCGGTACGTCGAGCGTCCCACCCAGTCCCGCCAGAACCGCTGGGTCTCGAGGTACATCCGCTCGAGCTCATCGATCGAGACGCGACGCGGCGCAGCGCCGCCCGTCTCGATGAGCACGCCGGTGCGCTCGCCGGCGTGCAGCGTGCCGTGGACGCGCAGGCCGCCTTCGATCAGTTCGATCGTGCCCGCCTGCTGCTCGCCGCGGCGGATGATCTCGCCGACGCGGTGCACAGTGAGCGCCTGATCCCCGCCCCGGAACAGCACACCGTCGCCGAGCGCCGGTTCGACGCCGGTGTGGGCGACGGTCCCGTACGTGAACGCCGGCCTGATCTCGCCGACGAACGTCATGGAACCCCGGACGACGCGGATGAGACGGGCGATGCGGTGCCGGTCGGTCGGTTCGTCGCCCGCGATCGGCATGAAGTCGAGGACCTCGCCGACGCCCTCCTGAGTCATGAACCGAGTGAGCAGGATGGCCGTGTCAGGAAGATACAGCTGCCGCGTCACGTAGTCGTCGGTCTCGGGGCGCACGCGGCAGAAGCCGCCGCGCTGCGCGTCCAGGAGCGACCCGAACACGCTCGGCGAGTCGAACCGCGGCGCGCAGAACCAGTCGATCGACCCCTCGGTGTCGACGAGCGCGGCGGTCTGCAGGTCGCCGATCAGCCCGTGGTCCGAGATGTCGGGATACTCGCTCATCGGTCCGCCCCCTGCTCGTGCCCGCCGTCCGCCGTCGGTGGCGCCGGCACGATGTCGAGCACGTGCGCGGACATGGCGCCAGCCTAGTGGCGCGCGTCCAGCCGGCAGCGGAGCGAGTGCCAGCGAGACGAAACGGGACCTCCAGGCGCGTTTCGTCTCGGTCGCTGGCGCTCCCTCGCTCAACGACCGGGGCTCCCCGCCACCCACACAGCCACCGGTCGCGGAGCGAGCGCCAGCGAGACGCGGCGGCACCTCCAGGCGCGTTTCGTCTCGGTCGCTGGCGCTCCCTCGCTCAACGACCGGGGGCTCCCCCGCCACCCACACAGCCACCGAAGCGTGCGCTCAGCCGGCGAAGCCGCACCAGCCGGCGACCCAGGTGAGGATCCGGCCGCGCAGCTCGTCGCCCACGAAGAGCTCGAACTCGCCGGGCTCCCCCTGGAGCTCGATCCGGACGTCGAAGATGGTGCCGCGCTTGTCCTCCTGCACCGCGTGGGGGTCGCAGCGGAACGGAACGAGCGGGATCTCCACCACCACGGGCTCCACTTCCGCCGCCGCCGCTGACACGTCGATGTCGAGGGGGAACACCTCGTCCTCCGCGGGCGTGCCGGCGAAGTCCAGCAGATTCGTGCGCTCCAGCCCGACGACGGTGCCCGCACCGGTGCCGGTGGGAGTCACCGTCAGCTCGAGGGTCGCAGGCTCCCCGGGAGCCGACGGCCGGAAGCCGGTGAATGCCAGCGTCGCGGCATCCGCCATCCGCTCCTGCAGGCATTCGCGGGCGTGCAGCGGCGCGAGGAAGCCCAGCGCATCCGGAGCGGATGCCGTCACCTCGGCCGACCCGGACTCGCCCACGAGCTCGAGCACCGCGTCGGAATCGCCGTCATCCGGCGTCGAACAGGCCACCGGCGGCAGCTGCACGCGGATGTCGACGGAGCCTCCCGCCGGGATCGTGCTCACGCGGTCGGGCACGACACGCGTCGCCGGGCCGTCGAGTCGCTGATCTTCGACGCGCACCTCCCCCACCGTGATGGCGGCGTCGGACCCGTTCCTCACCCGCAGCTGGGCCTGCCTCGGTGCGACGTCGGCCCGCAGCTGCGCGAGCTCGACGGTCACCCCGGCCGGCAGTGTGGGGACGGGCGCCGCGGTGGTCGCGACGGTCGGCGAGGGCGAGCAGCCGACGAGCCCCAGCGCAACGGCGATCGCCGCAGCCGCCGCGATCCCGGCCTGCACCGACAGCGACCCATGGCGGGAACGGTGGGCAGGCGACGTCCGCACGAGACCTACCGCGTCAGCGTCTCGCGCGCGACGGTGACCTCGTCGAGCGCCACCTGGTCGATCTCGACGCCGAGGCCGTGACCCGTCGGCACGCGCACATGGCCGTCCTCGAGCACCGCCGGCTCGGTCACGATGTCGCGCGTGTAGAACCGGCTCGACGCCGAGACGTCTCCGGGCAGCGTGAAGCCCGGCAGGGCGGCGAGCGCGGCGTTCGCCGCGCGGCCGATGCCGGTCTCGAGCATGCCGCCGCACCACACCGGCACGCCCGCGGCGAGGCATCGGTCGTGGATCCGCACGGCTTCGAGGTATCCGCCGACGCGCCCGGCCTTGATGTTGACGACGGATGCCGAGCCCAGCGCGAGCGCGTCGGCAGCCGCCTTGTCCGAGACGATGGACTCGTCCAGGCAGACCGGGGTGCGCAGCCGCCGGGCGAGCGTGGCATGGTCGACGAGGTCGTCCTCCTGCAGCGGCTGCTCGATCAGCAGCAGGTCGAAGCGGTCGAGCTCGGCCAGGATGTCGGCATCCGCCAGGGTGTAGGCCGAGTTCGCGTCCACCTGCAGCGGGATCGTGCCGAAGGCGTCGCGCACCGCGGCCGTGTCGCCGACGTCGCGGCCGGGCTTGATCTTGATCTTGATCCGGACGTACCCCTCGTCGAGGTAGCCGCGCACGGTGTCGACGAGGGCCGCGGGGTCGCGCTGGATGCCGACGGACACTCCGCTGGGAACGCGGTCGCGCACAGCGCCGACGTACTCGCCGAAGCTGCGCCCCTCGGATCGCAGCGCGGCGTCGAGCACCGCGAGCTCGAGCCCGGCCTTCGCCATGCGGTGGCCCTTGAACGGCTCGAGCGCACCCGCGACCTCCTCCGGCGCCGCACTCCCCCGATCCAGCAGCGCGGGCACGAGGAAGCGCAGCGCGACATCCCACGCGCCCTGCGTGTACTCGCTGGAGTACAGCGGGTCGGCCTGCGTGACGATCTCGCCCCAGCCGTCGCCGTCGCCGGTCAGCGCGCGGACCAGGATGACCTCTCGCACGGTCTCGGTGCCGAACGACGTCGTGAACGGGGCGACGAGCGGCAGGTGCAGCACCCGCAGCTCGAATCCTTCGAGGGCGACGGATGCCGCCGGCCGGGCGATGGGCATGCGCTCAGCGTACGCCCGGCCGCCGTCAGGAGGCGGGTCAGTGGGCGAGGCGCGTGGTAGCGATCTCGCGACGTACCGCGACGTACGTCGACCGTGCACGCCGCGGGCGGCGGCTGCGTGGTTCTGCGGGGGCGGCGTGCTGTGGTGGGTTCCGCACCAAGTCGCCTAGGGCGACGATCAGGGTCTCGATGTGCTCGCGCATGATCTCTCCTCGTTCGAAGAAGAAGAGATGGCGAGGGTGCCGCTGATACAACGCGTGCCTGGTCGCGGCTACAAGGTCGTCGACGACCGGCGCCGCTCCCACGCCGTCGACAACCCCTCCCTCGAACGCGTCCATGACCTCACGGTAGGCGCAGGTTCCGACATCTGAATCGGTGGCAGCCCCCCGGCGGACTCCATGTTCGGTAGGGACTGTCCCGCGGCGATCCCGGACTGCGGTGGGGGGACGGACGCCGTCGCCGCCTCTGCCGCGCCGCGTCAGGCGGGGATCTCGGCGAAGGCGCGCACGGGGAACGTGCCGAAGCCCTCGACGGCGGGCGGCGCCGCCGTGAAACGCGCGCCGCGCGGTGGCAGCTCGCCGAGGTTCGTGAGGTGCTCGACGACATGCACGCCCGCATCGAGCAGCAGGCTGTGCGCGGGCCGCTCGCCGCCCGACTCGGTGTCGTCGATGTTGAGCGAGTCGATCCCCACCAGCACCGCACCGGCGTCGATGAGCCACTGCGCGGCCTCGCCCGTCAGGAACGGCGCGCCGACGCCGTACTCCGGGCGACCGAACCAGCGGTCCCATCCGGTGTGCAGCAGCACGGCGGCGCCGCGCACATCGCGATCGGCGAGCGTGGCCGAACGGATGCCGCGCCGTGAGCCGTCCCACGCGTCCTCGAGGTGGAAGACCTCCGCGCGGAGGCCGACCAGCGACGCCAGGTCGAGGCCCGCCAGGTCGCTGCCGTCGGCGTACCGATGGAACGGCGAGTCGAGGTAGGTGCCGGTGTTGCCGATCATGTGGATGACGTCCATCGCGAACTCGGTTCCGGGCGCGTAGCGGGCGCGCGAGTCCTCGCGGGTGAGGTGCGGCGTGATGGTCGGCGCGGGCAGCCCGGGGTAGGTCACCAGCCCGGCGCGGATCGGGTGGCTGAGGTCGACGACGCGGCCGGCAGAGGCCGCGGCATCCACCGCCTGCTCCACGCCGCGGCTGCCGCGATGCGGCTCCTCGACGACGCGCAGTCCGCGCAGCGACACCTCGTCCACGAGCGCGAGCCCGAGATGCGCGACCAGCAGGCGCGCGATCTCATCCTCCGTGGCCTCGGCGGTCGGCAGGTCGAGCCGGAACCCCGTGCCGGCGAGACCCCCGCCGTTGGCGAAGCTGATGTCGAAGTCGAAGTGCGCGCGGTACTCGGGCATGCGGATCAGCCTAGGGTCGCGGCATCCGGCGACCGCTGGCCGGAACCGCCATCGTCCGTCGGATTTCGGCCGAACCGGTACGCGCGTCTAGCGTGGCCGCTCGGAGCACGCAACCCCGTGCCCCGAGCGGATCCCGCCTCGTAGCGTCGGGCACATGGACACCTTCGACTTCGCGCCGCGGCACGCGATCGTGACCGCCTCGGACTCGGGCATCGGGCAGGCGACCGCACTGGCACTCGCGGATGCCGGACTGGACGTCGGCATCACGTGGCACAGCGACGAGGAGGGCGCCGAGCGCACGGCCGACGGCGTGCGCGAACGCGGGCGCCGGGCCGAGGTGACGCGGTTCGACGCGACCGCCCTCGACGATGTCGCCGGCACGATCGACGGCCTCGTCGAGCGCCTCGGTGGGCTCGACGTGTTCGTCAACAACGCCGGCGGCGGCTCGGGCGGTCCGTTCCTGGACCTCTCGATCGAGGACTGGCGTCAGATCGTCGCCCTCAACCTCGACGGCGCCTTCGCCGGCCTTCAGGCTGCCGCTCTCCACCTGGTACGCGGCGGTCGCGGCGGTCGCCTGGTGGCGATCACGAGCGTGCACGAGACGCAGCCGCGGGTCGGATCGGCGGCGTACGTCGCCGCCAAGCACGGCCTCGGCGGCCTCATCGAAACGATGGCCCAGGAGCTCGGCGAGCACGCGATCACCGTCAACGCGGTGGCTCCGGGTGAGATCGCGACGCCGCTCACGAACCAGGATCCCGAGAACGCCGAGCGCACCCGTCGCCCCGGCATCCCGCTGGGTCGGCCGGGAAGGCCCGAGGAGATCGCGGCGGTGGTGGCGTTCCTCGCCTCGCCGCAGGCGAGCTACGTGACCGGGGCGAGCTGGACCGTCGACGGCGGGATGCTGCAGATGGGCCCGCAGGCCGGCTCGCATCTGAAGAGCGACGAGTGGCGGAGAGGATGACCATGAACGACCACGACGAGACCGACTCCACCGGCATGACCGACGACGAGAAGCGGCGTGACCAGCTCACGTCCGCCCCGGATGCCGTCGAGTCCGACGCCGACCCGCGGATCGACGTGACGCACCACGACGGCATCACGCGGATCGACATCCGCGACGACGCCGACGTGCGACCGGGAGACCCCACGAAGGAGCCACCCGGTCGTTGAGCGAGCGAAGCGAGACGAAACGTCTTCGGCGTGCTCGACGCGTTTCGTCTCGCTCGCTGGCGCTCGCTCGCTCAACGACCGGGGATCGGGGTCCGCGCTCGCTCAACGACCGGGGATCGAGGTCCGCGCTCGCTCAACGACCGGGGATCGGGGGCCGCGCTCGCTCACTCAACGACCAGGGACGAGCAGGTAGCCGCGCGCGTCGTCGAAGCCGCCGATCACGAGGCCGTCGGCGAGGTGGCCGACGAGCTGATCCCGCACGTGCGAGCGCCAGACCGCGGCATCCACCGGTGTCTCGCGGCGCAGGGTCTCGATGTCGTGAGGGATCTCGACCGACGCGACCACCTGCTCGTCGTCGGGGGTGGGCACCGGCGGCGCGGCAAGCGCCCACGACACCATGATGCGGTCGGTCGCGTCGCCGCGATTGACCCCGTCGTCCATGGGTCCGTAGTGGTTCACGAGGTACTCGGTGACCCGCGTGCCGAGCACCCGCAGGTTGAAGTGGGCATTGCGGGCGACCAGCGGGTCGAACGTCCACGTGATGTGACCGACGTCGCGCGCGAGCGCCCACTCGCGCTGGTGCTGCTTGAGCACCCGGCCGAGACCCTGCGACTGGTGGCCGGGCAGCACGCCGGTGATGTGGCTGTGCATCGAGCGCGCCGCCGGAGCCGCGAAGAACGCGACGGACGCCCCCACCATGAGATCGCCGTCGTACAGGCCGACCGCGTAATTGCCGGAGTGCGCGAGGGCGCGCAGCAGGTTCGGCGGCATGCCCCCGCGGTCGCCGCCCCACACCTCGGCGAGCACGTCGGAGGCGCGGTGGACCTCCTCGACGGTGTCGAGCGGACGGATGTCGATGCCGGGCGGCGTCGCGGTCTCGGCCATGTGCCCAGTCTGCACCCGCGGAGCCGCGTGCCGTCAGCGCGCACCCGCGGAGCCCGCGTACCTGCAGCGCCGATAGCCTGAAGTGATGGGAACGGGTGACGAGGACGCGAGAAGAAGACTCACCCGGATGCCGCGTCAGGGCGCCATCGTCGCCGTGCTGGCGGTCGCGGGCCTGTGCTCGTCGTTCATGTTCACCCTCATGGTGCCCATCCAGTCGAAGCTGCCGGAGCTGCTGAACTCCAGCCGCGAGGACACCGCGTGGGTCGTCACCTCGACGCTGCTCGCCGCGGCCGTGATCACCCCGATCTCGGGGCGCCTCGGCGACATGTACGGCAAGCGCCGCATCGTGCTCGTGCTCGTCGCGGTGATGGTCGCGGGCTCCGTCGTCGCGGCGCTGTCGCCGGGCATCGTCGGGATCATCGTGGGGCGCACGCTCCAGGGCGCCATCGTCGGCGTCGTGCCGCTCGGCATCTCGATCATGCGCGACGTGCTGCACGAGGACCGTGTCGACTCCGCGATCGCCTTCATGAGCGCGACGCTCGGCGTCGGCGGCGCGCTCGGCCTGCCGATCAGCGCGCTGATCACCGAGCGCAGCGACTGGCATCTGCTGTTCTGGATGGCCGCAGGTCTCGGCGTCGTCGTGTTCGCCCTCGTCCTCTGGATCGTGCCGGTGAGCGTCCTGCGCACCGCCGGCCGGTTCGACTATGTCGGCGCCGCCGGACTCGCCGTCGGGCTCATCGGCATCCTGCTGGCGATCTCGCGTGGCAACGAATGGGGCTGGGGATCGCCGGCGGTGCTGGTGTGCGGACTCGGCGGTCTCGTCGTGCTGCTGCTGTGGGGATGGTTCGAGCTGCGCATCGACGAGCCGCTGCTCGACCTGCGGGTCGCCGCCCGGCCCGCCGTGCTGCTCACGAACATCGCCTCGGTGGCGATGGGGTTCTCGCTCTTCGCCTCGAACGTCGTGTACCCGCAGATGCTCGAGCTGCCGGTCGCGACCGGCGCCGGGTTCGGGCTGTCGCTGCTGGTCGCGAGCCTGATCGTCATGCCTTCGGGGATCGTCATGATGCTGCTCTCGCCGATCGCCGGTCGCATCGCGTTCCGCACCGGTCCCAAGCTCCTGCTGCTGCTCGGCGCGCTCTCACTGATCGCCGCGTACGGGTTCACGCTGCTGTTCTCCTCCGAGGTGTGGCACATCCTCGTCGCGAACATCCTCATCGGCGCCGGCATCGGCTTCGGGTACGCCTCGATGCCGATGCTCATCATGCGCTCCGTGCCGCAGAGCGAGACCGGCGCGTCGAACGGTCTCAACGCGCTGTTCCGGTCGCTCGGCACCAGCACCGCGGCCGCGGTGATCGGCGCGGTGCTCGCCACGTACACCGTCGACTTCGAGGGGGTACCGGTCCCGACGACGACCGGCTTCACGCTGTCGCTGATCCTCGGCGGGGCCGCCGCGATCGTCGCCCTCGTGGTGGCATTGTTCATCCCGCGTCATCACGCGCCCGAGGAGCGGCATCCGTCCCTCCGCGAGTGAGCCGGCCCGGAGTCACCCTCGCAGCAGGGCGAGACGCGGCGAGTCCGGGGCCAGACGCTCGGCGACGGCGACGGCCGACAGGATCGCGCTCTCGTGGGAATCGGCATCCGCGGTGTAGAGCCCGGCGAGCGAGACGCCGTGTCGCGCCTGCAGGGGCCGCAGCCGCCGCTGCGCGTCGAAGTACGCCGTGTCGATCAGGCCGTGCCGGTAGGTCGCGGTGGCGTAAAGGGGCTGCGGCAGCTCGGCGTCGTAGGTCACCCAGCTCTTGAAGACCGGGATGCCGCGCGCGGGGCTCCAGATCGACAGCGAGCTGTGCGCGTCATCCGCACGCACGTTCACGACCGACCACGCGGCCTCGTCGCGCGGCATGAGCCGCCGGTCCCCGTGGATCGCGATCGTCGTGTCGAAGAAGCCGAACCTCGAGAGCTGCTGCGTCATGTCCGCGAGCTCGGGGAGGGGCACGAGCAGGTCGTGCGCCTGGCGCGCATCGCACGCCAGGACGAGATGGTCGAACGGATGCCGCACGCCGGCCGCGCCGACGAGCAGCGAGCCGTCGGCATCCCGTGCGACCGACTCGACGGCCGCGCCGGTGCGCAGGTCCACCCGCGCGAGTGAGCGGACCAGGGCGTCGATATAGACGCGGAGTCCGCCGGGGATCTCGCTCTGATCGGGCGGCCGCAGTCCCCGCGGGAGATTGGCGCCCAGATAGTACAGCGCGTTGTAGGCGGCGAAGCGGCGGAAGTCGGCGAGGTCGACGCACCAGAACGCGAGCAGCAGCGGGAACAGGAAATCATCGACGAACGACCTTGGCAGATGCTTGCGCTCGACGTACTCCGCGATCGTCAGCATGGTGTCGTGCTGAGCGAGGAACGCGGGGATGCCGGACAGGAACGCACGGAACCGCAGGAGGTGCATGATCGCGCGCGGAGTGAGCGACGACCAGACCGGGCGGCCTCGCCGGAAGGGCGGCATCACGACCGGCCGGGTGCCGTCGGCGCGAGAGACGGTGAGGGTCGCCGGGTAGGTCGTGCGGGGCACATCGAGGGCGTCGAGCAGGCGGTTGAAGGTGGTATACGCCGCGCTGCGGGCGAAGAATTGGAACCCGGCATCGACGCTGAGCGGCCGGCCCCCGACGTCGATGTCGACGGTGTGCGCGTGACCGCCGAGCCGATCGTCCTTCTCGAAGAGCGTGACGTCGTGATCCTGCTCCAGCAGCCACGCGGTCGCGAGACCGGCTGCACCCCCGCCGATGATGCCGATCCGCATGTCTGCGCCGTCCTCTGAGTCTGCGCTCAGACTAGGGGTCGCGGGTCGGGGGCTTTCGCCCGTGCGTGCGCCATCGCTAGCCTGACGGTCAAACCGGGGGCGACGGGAGCAGACGATGAGCGGGCGGGATCAGGGCTTTCAGGGTGACGAGCCGGCGCGGGGCGAGCGCAAGCCCGAACAGGTTCCGGTCGGCCCACCCGACGGCGCGACCGCCGCGGCCGATGCGACGAGGACCGGCACGGTGGCTGCCGCGAGCGGGACCGACGCCGCCGGCACCACAGGCACGGAGGACGGCGCAGACCACGACACGAGGTTCTTCGGTCAGCCGTGGTCGCTCGCGCACATCTTCGGCGTGGAGATGTGGGAGCGGTTCAGCTTCTACGGCATGCAGGGCATCCTGCTCATCTACATGTACTACTCCGTCGCGGAGGGCGGGCTCGGCATCCCCGAGGCGACGGCCACCGGCATCGTGGGCGCGTACGGCGGCACCGTCTACCTGTCGACGATCCTCGGCGCGTGGGTCGCCGACCGCCTGCTGGGCTCGGAGCGCGTGCTGTTCTTCAGCGCGTGGGTCATCATGGCCGGTCACATCGCCCTCGCCGTGCTTCCGAACGTGTGGGGCCTCGGCGTCGGGCTGGTCCTGGTCGCGATCGGCTCGGGCGGACTCAAGGCCAACGCCACCGCCGTGGTCGGGACGCTGTACTCCCCCAAGGACCCGCGACGCGACGCCGGCTTCTCGCTGTTCTACCTCGGCATAAATCTCGGCGCGTTCCTGGGGCCCATCGTCACGGGGTTCCTGCAGAGCAACGTGGGCTTCCACTGGGGCTTCGCGGCCGCCGCGGTCGGCATGGCGATCGGCCTCATCCAGTACTCGTTCGGGCGCAAGCAGCTGCCGGCCTCGTCGCGCGTCGTCGCGAATCCGCTCCCCGCGAACCGCAGGGGCATGGCGATCGGCATCGGCATCGCCGGTCTGCTGGTCCTCGTCGTGCTCGTGCTCACCGGCGTCATCCGCGCCGACAACCTCGCGGGCGTCGTGATCCTCGTCACGCTCGCAGCGGCGATCGCGTATTTCTGCGTCATCATCGCGTCGCGCCACATCAGCGGCGACGAGCGGTCGCGCGTGATCGGGTTCATCCCGCTGTTCATCGTCAACGTGGGGTTCTGGTCGCTGTACCAGCAGCAGTTCACCGTCCTGACGATCTACTCCGACCAGCGTCTCAATCGCTCGATCTTCGGCTGGGAGATGCCAGTGTCGTGGGTGAACTCCATCAACCCGATCTTCGTGATCATCCTGTCCGGGGTGTTCGCCGCGATCTGGACGAAGCTGGGGAACAGGGCACCGTCGGCGCCGGTGAAGTTCTCCCTCGGCGCGATGATCATGGGTATCGCGTTCCTGCTGTTCCTCCCGTGGGCGAACGGCGCCCCCAACTCCACGCCGCTGCTGGCCATCGTGCTGATCCTGCTCGTGTTCACGATCGCCGAGCTGTTCATCTCTCCCCCGGGCCTGTCGGTGACGACCAAGCTCGCCCCCGAGCGTTTCCACACGCAGATGGTGGCGCTCTACTTCCTGTCGGTCGCTCTCGGCACCGCGATCGCCGGCTGGCTCGCGCAGTTCTACGACCCGACGAACGAGGTGCCGTACTTCACGATCCTCGGCGTCATCGCGATCCTCCTGGGCCTCGCGCTGCTCGCCTCGGTGAGGCCCGTGCTGAAGCTGATGCGCGGCGTGCGCTGAGGCTCGGCGCGGTTCATATCTGTCGCACCGCGATCCGCTCGCGTCGTCGGATGGGCGACCGCCGGCGGTGTCACCGTCCGCCGAGCCCGATCACGTGGGTGCTGCGCCCCGACTCGAGCGCGACTATGTGACCGCCGACGACGAGATGCGCTGCCACCCCGAACGGCACGTCGACGGTGACGGTGACGGTGACCACGATCCCTCCGCGTGCCACCCCCGCGCCCGCCGAGCGCGTCCACTCCACGCCCAGCCGCCCGAACGGCGTGCCGACATGGGCGCGCACCGCGTCGACGCCCGCATCGAATTCGGGCTCGACCACCGCGGTGCGGAAGCCGGGCGAGGTGGAGCGGATGCCGGCGACCCGGCGGTACAGCCAGTCGTCGACGCTGCCCGGCGCGTAGTGGTTGAAAGACATGGGCCGGATCTCGCCGTCCGGCGAGATCGCATCCCACGCCTCCCAGATCGTCGTCGCGCCGCGGTCGACCTCGTAGAGCCACGACGGCATCTCGGACTGCCACAGCAGCGCGCGTGCGACGTCGGAGTAGCCGTTGTCGCACAGCACGTCGAGCAGGTACGGCGTGGAGAGGAACCCGGTGTCGAGCCGGTTCCCCCGCTCGCGGATGAGCTCCACGAGCCGCGCCGCCGTACGGGCACGCAGCTCGGGCGGGACCATGTCGAAGGCGAGCGCGAGGACGTACACCCCCTGCAGACGCACCGGGAGGTCGCCGTCGACATCGACGTACTCGGCGGCGAAGGCCGCGCGCACCTCGGCCGCCCGCGCGGCGCAGGCTGCGGCATCGGCGTCCCGCCCGAGAACCGCCGCCACCTGCGCGGCGAGCGTCAGCGTCCGCGCCTGGAACATCGGCGCGAGGTACTCGCTCGTGAGCGCGGGGGCGATGCCGATGGCCTCGTGCGTCGGGCGGCCTTCCATCGTGCTCGGGGTCAGCCAGTCGCCGAAATGCAGGCCGGTGTTGTAGAGCAGCGACTGCGCGCGCCGGCGCTCGTCCGCCAGATCGGTGCCGGCGAGCGACTCGGGCAGCTCCGCCGCGGCGGTCGTGCGCTGGAACTCGATCCACCGCAGCATCGCGTCGTAGTTCTCCTCGAGCACGCGGCGGTCGCCGGTGCGCTCATAGAGGGTCCACGGCACGATCGCGATGGCGTCGCTCCAGCCGGCCGCGACGACGATCGAGCCGATGCCCTGCGCCGCGGCCGCCGCCTCCGCGTCGAACGGCGAGCGCGGCGAGAAGATCGGGATCCGCCCGTCGGGCAACTGATCGGCGCGCAGGTTGTCGAGCCAGCGCGAGAGGAACGGAACGACCTGCGCGTTGTCGGTCGCGGTGCCGACGAATGCCTGGATGTCTCCGGTCCACCCGGCCCGTTCCCGCTGCGGGCAGTCGGTGGGCACCGAGAGGAAGTTGCCGCGCTGACTCCACACCACGTTCTCGTGCAGGCGGTTCAGGCGGAGATCGGATGACGCGAAGGAGCCGGTCTGCTCCAGATCGCTGGCCAGCACCACGGCGACGACGTCCTCGGCGACGAGCGTGGACGCCAGTCCGCTGATCCTCGCGTACCGGAAGCCGTGGAACGTGAACTCCGGCTCCCACTCTTCGGTGCCCTCTCGACCGCCTTCGCCGAGGCCGCCCGCGGCGACGTAGACATCGGTCTGCTCCTTGTTGATGCCGACGATGTTCGCGAACCAGGAGCCGTCGGCGGCGAGCGTCTCGGTGTGCTCGAGCACGATCTCCTGCCCGGGCGCCGTGTCGCGCAGCCGCACCCGCAGCCGTCCGACCAGCACCTGACCGAAGTCCACGATCGTGCCGTCCGCGGTCTCGACCAGTGCGACGGGCGCCACCTCGAGCACGCGGCGACTGGGCTCGCCGCGGAAGGGCACGAGAAGCCGGTGGTCGGCGCCGGCCTCTGCCACCGGCATCCATCCGCCGTCGTCGAATCCCGGACTGCGCCATCCCACCGGCTCGGCGCGGCGGTCGAACCGCTCGCCGACGAACAGGTCGGCGTACGCCCAGGGCCCGGTCGCGCCGCGCACGTCGGAGCCGGATGCCACGACCTGCGTCGTACCATCGGCATAGTCGATGTGCAGCTGCCAGATCGCCGACGTGCGGGAACCGAACTGCGCGCTCGAGCCGGTGAGACCGATGCGGCCGGCCCACCAGCCGTCGGCCAGCGCAATGCCGAGCACGTTGTCGCCCTCGGTCAGGGCCGCCGTCACATCGGACGACGAGAACGAGATGCGGTGCTCGTAGCTGTCGAAGCCCGGCGCGAGCACCTGATCGTCGGCAGCGCAGCCGTTGACGAACGCTGAGTACACGCCGCGAGCCGTGGCGAACAGCCGCGCACGCACCACGCCGGGGCCGACCTCGAACCGCTGCCGCAGCAGCTGCGGCGGCCGCAGCCGCTCCTCGGGCGGCGCCTCGGGGCCGAGCCCTCGGACCCAGTCCACGATGCTCCACCGTTCGACGACGGCCTGCTGCTGCGCGGGTTCGACCCATGCCGCCGACCAGTCAGCGGGATCCAGGAGCGACATCTCGAACGTCGACGCCGCCCACTCCGACCACTCACCCTCGGACGACCTGCTGCGCACCCGCCATCGGCAGGCGCTGTTCGAGGCGAGCCGCTCCCCCGCGTAGGCGACGAGTCCGCCGTTCGGGCCGTTCACCGGACCGCTCGCCCAGATGACGCGTCCGCCGGTGGACACCTCCAGCTCGAAGGCGTCCTGGACGTGGTCGACGAGCCACGAGAATCGGGGCTCGCGGGCACCGACGCCGATCGGCGCGTGGAGGTACTCGACGCGCAGGTCGTACGGGGTCATGGTTCCTCGCATGATGTCGGGCTCCTCGGCAGGCTCAGCGACCGGGCGGTGGGGGGCGCTTCGACCAGCTCCGGTCGTTGAGCGAGGGAGCGCCAGCGACCGAGACGAAACGCAGTACACGAGGTCGTTCGTGCGATCGAGGCGTTTCATCTCGCTCGTTCCTCGCTCGCTCAACGACCGGGGGCTCAGCTCAGCGACCGGATTCCCGAGGCACTGAACCGCGTGGTGAGCGTGCCGATGCCTTCGATCTCGCTCACCAGCACGTCGTCGGGCGTGAGGAACCGCGGCGGCGTGCGGCGGTTGCCGATGCCGGCCGGCGTGCCCGAGAAGATGATGTCGCCGGGCAGCAGGGGGCAGACGGCCGAGATCCGCACGAGCAGCTCGGGCACGTCGTAGAGCATCATCGACGTCCGAGAGGACTGCATCGTCTCGTCCGACAGGCGGCACGAGATGGCGAGGTCGTCGCGCTCGGCGAACTCGTCGGGGGTCACCAGCCACGGCCCGGTCGGCCCGAAGCCGGGGAACGACTTGCCGAGACTGAACTGCGGCGCCGAACCCTGCAGCTGGGTGATGCGCTCCGAGAGATCCTGGCCGATGGTCAGCCCGGCGACGTGATCCCAGGCGCTCTCGCGATCGACCTTGTGGGCCTCGCGCCCGATCACGACGACGAGCTCGACCTCCCAGTCCACGTTGCCCTCGGGCAGTTCGACCGCGGCATCCTGCCCCACGATCGACGACGGGAACTTGGTGAAGGTGACAGGCAGCGCGTCCGGCGGGTAACCCGCCTCGGCGGCGTGCTCGGCGTAGTTCAGGCCGATCGCGAACACCTGCCGCGGGCGCGGCACGGGCGCGCCGAGCGCGGCTTCGTCGAAGAAGACGGATGCCGGGGCCCCAGCATCCGCCGTCACCGTCGACGCCGCCCACTCGACGAACGCCGGCCAGTCGTCGAACAGCGCCTGGGGATCGGGGCCGAAGCGTCCCCCGGATGCCGTGGCGACGTCGATCGCGGCCACTCGCCCTGAGCTCGTCGAAGGGACGACGATGACGGCACGGCCGGCGAGGTTCGCGATCTTCACCGGACGACCCTCACCAGTCGACCCGCTGCGGCGCGGGCTCGCCGTAGCGGTCCTCCCAGCTGATCACCCGGTTGCGGAGAGTGCCGATGCCGGTGATCTCGGCCTCGATCTCGTCACCGGGCTTGAGGTAGAAGTCGAACGGATTCGGCTGCACGGCGGCGACGCCCGAGATGGTGCCGGTCGTGATGAGGTCGCCCGCGGTGTAGGTCTGCGGCGAGTGGTAAGCCACCAGGTGCGGGAACTTGATGCGGGTCTGGTTGGTGTTGCCCTGCTGACGCACCTCGCCGTTCACCCGCAGCTGCATCGGCAGCTCGTGCATGTCGGGCACCTCGTCGCGCGTGACGATCCACGGGCCGATGGGGCAGAACGTGTCGATGGCCTTCGAGAACGAGAAGACGCCGGACTCCATCTCCTTGCGCTGGATGTCGCGCGCGGAGATGTCGTTGAACACCGTGAAGCCCGCGATGTAGTCGTCGGCCTCGTCGGGGCCGAAGAACTTGCCGGACTTGCCGATCACGATCGCCAGCTCGAGCTCGTAGTCCATCTCCTTGGTCAGGTGATCGGGGTACACGATGTCGTCGTCCGGGCCGATGATCGCGTCGACGTTCTGGAAGAACACGATGCCCTTGTGCACAGGGTGCGACCAGTCCACGGCGGTCAGCTCGTTGTGGTGGTCGGCGAAGTTGCCCGCCGTGTGGAAGAACTTCTTGGGGCGGATGGGGGCCTCGAGCTTCATGTCGGCGAAGGCGAGACGCTCGCCGGTCTCAGTGACGTTGCCGCCACGCTCGAAGTACTCGCGGGTCGAGGGCACGTCGAGCTCGATGACGACGCCCTCCTCGAGTTCCAGACGGCCCACGCGGCCGCCGTCGAAGGTGATGAGCTTCATTGTTCTTGTCTCCTTGGTTCTTGCGTTTCGTCTCGCTGGCGCTCGCTCAACGACCGAGCGGTCCGGGCTCAGGCGCCGACCATGTTGAATCCGCCGTCGGCGAGCATGTAGCCGCCGGTCAGATGGGCTGCCTCGTCGGTCGCGAGCCACAGGCAGGCGCCGGTGACGAACTCGGGCGGCGGGATGACGCCCATCGGCGTCTGCGAGAGCAGCACCTCGCGGCGGCCGTTCTTCCAGTCCTCGCGGTTCAGCAGCCGCTCGGTCTCCATGAATCCCGGCGCGAAGGTGTTGACGCGCACCGCGGGGGCGAACGCCTTGGCGTAGGACTTCGTGATGCCGAGGATCGCGTACTTCGCGGCCGCGTACTGCGGTGCGCGCGCCGAGCCCCGCACGATCACGGTCGAGCCGACCTGGACGATGTTGCCGTGCCCCTGGTGCAGCATCCGCTCGCCGAACTCGTGGGTCATGAGGAGCGTCCCCTTGACGTCGATGTCGATGACCGCGTCGAGGGCCTCCTGCGTGAGCTCGTCCCAGTTCATCTGCTCGCTCGAGACGTCGCCGACATTGTTCACGAGGACGTCGAGAGTCCCGAAGGCCGCCCACACCTCGTCGGCCATGCGCTTGATCTGGTCCCACGAGCCGATGTCGGCCCGGACGAGGATGCCGTCGCTGCCCGCCTCGCGGATACGCTGCAGCGTCGCCTCGGCCCCCGCCTTCGACGAGCGGTAGTGCACGGCGACCTTCGCGCCCTCCTGTGCGGCGCGGACGGCGATCTCGGCGCCGAAGCCGGTGCCGGCGCCGGTGACGAGCACGGTCTTGCCGGCGAAGCGCGGAAAGATCTGCGGGTCGGTCATTGGTGTCTCCTTCGTTCCGTCCCTCGATGTGCTCGGGGACCGGCAGTTGTCAGACGAGCGTGCGCCCGCCGTCGATGTACATGACATGGCCGGTGACGAATCCGGCATGACGTGAGGACAGGAAGAGCGCCGGGCCGGTGAGCTCGTCCGGCGTGCCGAGCCGGCCGGCGGGGACGAGGCTCTCCAGCTCCTCGCGCTTGCCGGGCTTGGACAGGTGACCCGCGGTGAGCGGCGTCTCGATGTAGCCGGGGGCGAGCGCGTTGACGGTGACGCCCGCCGACGCCCACTCGCGCGCCATGACGCGCAGCAGCTGGTTGATGCCGCCCTTGGACGCGGCGTACGGACCGTGCGAGTGGTGCGCGAGGAGCCCCGAGACGCTCGACAGCGCGAGCACGCGACCGTGCCCCTGGCCGACCATGTGCCGCCCCGCGGCCTGGGCGAGCCCGAACAGCGACGAGAGGTTCACGCGGAGGATGTGGTCCCACTCGTCCTCGGTGAACTCGAGGATCGGGCGGCGGTCGTTGACCCCGACGGCGTGCAGCAGCACATCGAGCCCACCGAGCCGTTCGACGACGTCGGCCACCACGCGCTCCCCCGCGCCGTGCTCGGTGAGATCCGCCTGGATCAGCTCGAACCGCGGGCCGGTCGCCGCGAGCTCCGCGCCGATCGCGTCGAGCGCGGGCTGATCCCGGTCGACGACGGCGACGGATGCCCCGGCACCCGCATACGCGAGCGCACACGCCCCGCCGATGCCGCCGGCTCCCGCGACGAGCACGCGCGATCCGGCGAGCCCGAGCCAGTCGTGGTTCATGCGTTCGCCCCGGCGGCGCGCTCGTTCAGGAAGCGCGAGATGCGGTCGGCGGTGCGTGCGGCGGTGACGTCGCCGACCACGTTCAGGTATCCGTGGATCGCGCCGCGCTCCTTGACGTACTCGACGTCGACGCCGCTGCGGGCGAGATCCCCGACGTACGCCTCGGCCGACGGTCGCAGCTCGTCGCCCTCGCTGGCCACGATGAGCGCCGGCGCCGCTCCGCGCACATCGTGCCCGCCGGGGAACGCGTAGAGCTCGTCGGGCGACGCGCCGCCGAGGTAGTTCGCGTTGATCGCGCGCGTCGCCTCCGGCGGGAACCGCAGCGCGGGCGGCTGCTGCGCGAGGATCGCCGCAAGCTCGTCGTCCGCCTCGGGGAGCACCGCGTGCAGCACCGGGTACACGAGCACCTGCGCCAGCAGACCCGCGCCGCCCCGGTCGCGCAGCCGCAGTGCCGCGCCGGCTGCGAGATTGCCTCCGGCGCTCGCACCGCCGATGGCCACGGCATCCGCCCGCCCGCCGAACTCCGCCGCATGAGCGCGCGCCCATTCGAACGCGGCGACGGCCTGGAGCGACGCGACCGGATACGGCGCCCGTGCCCGGTCGCCACCGAACGACGCGATGAGCTCTTCGGGGGACGGCATCCCCTCGACCGGTTCGGGCGCGGGCAGCGCCGCGATCGCATCGGTCGGCGCGAGCGTGTAGTCCAGCGAGACGACGGTCGTACCGCGGCGGGCGAGCTGCCTCGCCGTCTCGTCGGCCTCGGGCATGTCGATGTCGCCGAACATGAAGGCGCCGCCGTGGAGCCAGACGAGCACGGTGCCGTCGGGCTGCGGAGCGGGATAGACGCGCAGGCGGAAGTCGTGCTCCGCCGCGGTGAGTTCGACGTCCGTGACGGGAAGGGTGTCGGCCATGACACTTCTCTCAGGTGAGTTCATTGAATGAAAGTGAGTTTCGTCTACCGAATGTATGCTGATCCGAGCGGTCCGTCAAATGAAGGAGCCCGATGACCGAGCGCCTGCCCCCGTTCCCACCCGACGCCCTTGCCGGCGCGCAGCGCGACCTGTACGACGCCATCACCGGCGGGCCGCGCGCCCAGGGCCCGCAGCACTTCGCGCTGACGCGCGCCGACGGCTCGCTGCGCGGTCCCTTCAACGCCTTCCTCCTGGCGCCCGAGCTCGGCGGCGCGCTGCAGGACGTCGGCGCGGCGATCCGGTACCGCGGTGCGCTCAGCTCCCGCGCCCGGGAGATCGCGATCCTGCTCGTCGCCGCACGGTGGGACAGCGAGTTCGAGCGAGAGGCACACGAGGCCGTCGGGACCGCGGCGGGGCTCACGTCCTCCGAACTCGCCGCTCTGCGCGCCGGCGACACGACGTCGTTCGCCGGCGACGAGGCCGCCGTGGCGGCTGCCGCCCAGCAGCTGCTCGAGGGAGACCTCGACGACGATGCCTGGCACGCGGCATCCGTCGCCCTCGGCCCCGAGGTCGTGTTCGAGCTGACGGTGCTCGTCGGCTACTACGCCACGCTCGCGCTGCAGCTGCGCGTCTTCCGCGTGCGCCCGTGACATTGCAGCAGCCCTGACCAGAAGATACGGTTTCACACGATGAAAGCACCGGACGAGTCGCCCGCCACCGGGGACGGCGACAAGGCCCACAGTCGCTACCGCATCGAGGCCCTCGCGAAAGGCCTCGACGTCCTGCGACTGTTCGACGAGTCGGTGACCTCGCTCAAGCTGCGCGAGATCTGCGATCGCACGGGCATCCCCATGCCGACCGCCTTCCGCGTCGTCGCGACGCTCGAAGAGGGCGGCTATCTCGAGCGCCTGCCCGACGGCAGCATCCGTCCCGGCGTCGCCGTGCTCCTTCTCGGATCCGCGGCGCTGCGCGGATCCAGCCTCGTCCAGCTCAGCGAGCAGCCGCTGCGCCACCTCGCCGAGGAGTCCGGCGAGACCGTGAACCTCGGCGTGCTCGTCGGCGACCAGGTGCTGTACCTCGCGCGACTGCGCAACTCCGATCTCGTCACCGCGAACATCCAGGTGGGCTCGACGCTGCCCGCCGCGTACACGTCGATGGGCAAGCTGCTGCTCGCCTACCTCAGCGACGCCGAGCTCGCGGCGACGCTGGCTGGCCACGATTTCGGAGCGGATGCCGGACCCAACGCCGCGGCCTCGCTCGACCAGCTGCGCGAGCGCCTCGCCGTGATCCGCGAGCAGGGCTACGCGCTGCAGGACGAGGAGGTCGCGGCCGGCCTGCGCTCGGTCTCGGTGCCCGTGTTCGGGCGCGACGCGAAACCCGCTGCTGCCATCAACATCGCCGTCGCCGCGTCGCGCCACGACCTCGCGTCGCTGCGCGGCCCGCTGCTGACCCGTCTGCGCGCGACCGCCGACGAGATCTCGCGGCTGCTGCGCGCGACCTGAGCGCACCGCCCTCACCCCGGCTGCACGCGCGCCGTGACGCGCGCGGCGAACTCGATGGCCCGGTCGAACACCGGACCGGTGTCGTCGAGCCCCTGCCAGAAGTGCCGGCCGCCGTCGACGGGGTGGAACTCGACGTCGACACCGGCGGCGCGCAGCGCTCGCGCGAACGACGCGCTCTGCGCGAACGGCACGTGCTCGTCGTCGGTCCCGTGGGCGATGTGGAACGGCGGCGACCCGGCATGCACGTGGGCGATCGGACTCGCCCGGAGTGCGGCATCCGGGATCTCCGTCGCCGGAGCGCCCAGCCAGCGGGCCTCCCGCGTCTCGGCCGGCGGCTCGCCGGTGTCGTGCTGCGCCAGGGCGATCAGGTCCGTCGGGCCGAACCAGTCCACGACTCCGCGCACGTCGTCGCGGCCGAGCCCCGTGAGCGCGGCCAGCGTCGCGCCTGCCGACACGCCCCACAGCACGAGGCGGGAGGCGTCGACGCCGTGCTCCGCCCCGTGCGCGTGAAGCCAGGCCAGCGCCGCCGCCACGTCGTCCAGCTGCGCCGGGAACAGCGCCTCGCCGCTCAGCCGGTACTCGCACGAGGCCACCGCGAAGCCCGCGGCCACGATCCGGTCGAACGACTCGGCGGCCCCGATCCCGGGCGTGAACACCTTGCGGCTGCCGCGGAGCCACCCGCCGCCGTGCAGGAACACGACGACGGGGGCGGCGTCCGCGGCCGAGGGAGTCCGCAGATCGAGCGACAGCGGACGGAACCCGGGCGGCTGGGCGAAGTCGATCTCGAGGATCGTGGACATGGCGCGGTCAGTCGCGGAACCGGAACTCGGGCATGAAGATCGTCGCGTACTTCTCGCCCGCCGCGCGCATCACCGAGAAGTCGGGCACGAAGACGCCCTGCGGCTCGGTCGCGTCGGTCTTCTGCCCGATGGCGTGGAAGAACCGCTCGAAGCCCGCGCTGCCCGCGCCGAACACGGTCGTGGTGTTCTCGATCTTGAAGGCGTGGACGATCCCCGCCGGGACGTAGGCGAAGTCGCCGGTCGTCAGCGTGGTCTTGGAGTGGTAGCCGGCCTGGTCGTCCATCCACACCGAGATCTCGCCGTCCACGACGTAGAAGAACTCGTGGGTCTTGAGGTGGACGTGCGCGGGGATGCGGTCGCCCTGACGCGCCTTCATCGTCCACGCTCCGAACTGGTCGTCGGTCTCGTCACCCGACAGCAGGATCTCGAACAGCTGGTCGAAGACGAGGGACTTCTCGCCCTGGCCCTCGCCGAGGACGAACGGACGTGGCCCCGCGGGCAGGACACCGGTGAAGGCGACCTTGTCGGGGTCGTCGACGGGGAAAAGAGTCATGCTTACCTCCTCGTAAAGCAGTGCGTGCCGTTAGGCAGCCGGAACTGTCGGGCCATTCCGATCGGGTGTTCCGGACCTCTCCAGTCTCAGCAGGATGCCGGGAGGAAGGAAGTTCGACATCCCTACCCGGCGTTAGCCACAGGCTAAGATCCGAGCATGGATGTGCCTATCCACGTGATCCGGTACTTCTGCGTGCTCGCCGAGGAGCTGCACTTCGGCCGGGCCGCGGAGCGCCTCAGCATCACGCCGCCGTCGCTCAGCCAGCAGATCAGTCGTCTCGAGCAGCAGCTCGGCGTGAAGCTGTTCGACCGGAGCCCCCGCAAGGTCGAGCTGACACCCTACGGCCGGGACCTCCTGCCCCTCGCCCGGCGCGTGCAGGACGACCACGACCAGCTGCTCAGCTGGGCTCGTTCGGTGAAGCGGGATCGAGACGCGCCGGTGCTTCGGGTGGGCGTCGTCGCGGCCGGCGCCGGCACCCTCACGACCGCCGCCATCGCCGCGACCATGCAGGCGATCCCGCAGGCGAGGATCGAGATGCGGCGCCTGGGGTTCTTCGACGTCGCCGAGGATCTCGAGGGCGGACGCGTGGACGTGGTCTTCGCCCCGTGGCCGATGCACCTGCCGCCGCGCGTGCGCGCCGAGCCGCTCTGGCGCGAGGCACGCGTCCTCGTGGTCCGTTCGGATCACCCGCTGGCGCAGCGGGAGTCGCTGTCGATCCTGGAGACGGGCGACGAGGTGTTCGTCTCCGTCGCGAAGGGCGTGCCCGAAGTGGTGGACTGGTGGATCGTGGATCCTCGCCCGGACGGCACGCGCCCACGACGTGGACCGACGGCCGACAGCGTCGAAGGCCTGCTCGAACTCGTCGCGGCGGGCGCCGGCGTCAACATCGCGGGCGAATCGGCCAGCCGTCACTACCGGCGCGAGGAGCTGGCGTTCATCCCGATCCACGACATCGAACCGGCCACGATCGTGCTCTGCAGCCTCACCGACAGCCTCAACCCCATGGTCGACACCTTCCGCGAGACCGCGCAGGCGCTCTCACCGCTCGTCGACGCCACCTTCCACTGACCGGCACTCGGGCTGCAGGCCGGCGCCCAGTCCGGTCACCTCCCCTCAGGCGGCCGTGGCGGCGGAGGCCTTGAGCTCCCGCCACGCCTCCCGGCGGCGCGCCTGCTCGTCAGGATCGGGAACCGGGGACGCCGCCATGAGCACGCGCGTGTAGTGCTCGCGCGGGTTGCGCATCACCTCCAGCGTCGGCCCCTCCTCCACGACGCGGCCGCGGTTGAGCACCACCACCCGCTGGGCGAGGAATTCGACGACGGCCATGTCGTGCGCGATGAAGAGATAGCCGAGGTCCTTGCCTGCCCTCAGGTCGGCGAGGAGGTTCAGCACCTGCGCCTGCGTGGACAGGTCGAGCGCGCTGACGGCCTCGTCGCACACCACGAGCCGCGGGTCGGTGACGAGCGCCCGCGCGATCGCGATGCGCTGACGCTGCCCGCCGGAGAACTGGCGGGGGTACCGCGCTTCCGATCCCGGCGCGAGGCCGACGGCGTCGAGCACCTGCTGCACGCGCTGGTCCCGTTCCGCGCGCGGCACACCCGCCACGCGCAACGGCTCGATGATGGCGTCGCCGATCGGACGCCGTGGGTCGAGCGACGAGAACGGATCCTGGAACACGGCCCGCAGGTCGCCCTGGAGGGCACGGCGCTGCGAGGCGCCGAGGCTCGTGATGTCGCGACCCTCGAACAGGATCCGGCCGCTCGTGACCGGCTGGAGGCCGAGGATGGCGCGGCCGATGGTGGTCTTGCCGGACCCCGACTCGCCGACGAGGCCGAGGGTCTCGCCGCGTGCGATCGTGAACGACACGTCGTCCACGGCGGCCGGGCCCTTCCTGCCGTAGCGGACGACGAGGTTGCGCACCTCGAGAAGCGGGGCGCCGACGGCGTCCACTCGATCCTGCACGGTGCTCACAGGTCTCCTCCTCCGACGGCGACGGGCTGTCGCCATTCCTCCTGGCGGCCCAGGACCTCGTCGCGCCGGACGCAGCGCACGCCACCCTCGCCCTCGGCACGCGGCAGCAGCGGGATCGCCGTCATGCACTCGTCGCGGGCGAAGCGGCAGCGCTGGGCGAACCGGCATCCGGTCGTCCACGAACCGGGCAGCGGAACCTGGCCCGGGATCGATGCCAGCCTCGTCGTGCCCTCGAACTCGACGATCGCGTGCGGATCCGCGGCCAGGAGCGCCATCGTGTACGGGTGCTCGGGCCGCACGAGCACGTCACGGACGGTGCCCGTCTCGACGATCTGGCCGGCGTACATGACCGAGACGTCGTCGCAGAGGTCGGCGACGACGCCGAGGTCGTGGGTGACCAGGATGATCGACATGCCCCGCGCGGCGACGAGTCCTCGCAGCAGGGCGAGGATCTCGGCCTGGATGGTGACGTCGAGCGCCGTCGTGGGCTCGTCGGCGACGAGCAGCCGCGGCGAGCCGGCCAGGGCGAGGGCGATCGCGACGCGCTGCGCCATGCCCCCCGAGATCTGATGCGGATAGCCCTGGAGCACCCGCGGCACGTCGACGATCCCGACGTCTTCGAGGAGGCCAGCGGCGATCCGCCTCGCCTCGCGCGATGAGACTCCCCGCAGTCGCTTGACCGCGGCGCCGAGCTGCCACCCGACCGTGAACATGGGATCGAGCGCGCGACCGGGCTCCTGCGAGATGAAGGCGATGTCGTGGCCGCGCACCTTGGCGAGAGTGCGCTCGTCGGCCTGGGCGAGGTCGGTCGCACCCCACTGGATGCGGCCGGAGCGGACCGCGAGGCCGGGCGAGAGCAGACCGAGGATCGCGTAGGACGTCACGCTCTTGCCGCATCCCGACTCGCCGACGAGGCCCATGACGCGGCCGGGCTGCACGCGCAGCGAGACACCCGTCACGAGCGCCGGGCCAGCCTCGACGCCGAGCACGAGGTCCTTGATGATGAGCTCGCCGTCGGCGGCGGCCCGGGCGGGCGTGCGGTCGGTCAGATCCGGCGCGCTGGTGCCGATGTTGTCGGCCGGCAGCGCGGCGACGACCTCGGGCAGATCGGCGGACGTCTCGACGGGGAACAGCGCCGTCGCCTCGGCCGGGAGGGATGCTCCGGCACCCGCGGGCGACAGCGCCACGAGGTACTGGTCGTCCGACGCGGTCTTCTTCTTGCGCCGCCGGAGGGCGACCAGCGGCGGCGGCGTGGCCGCCCCGCCCGACAGCACGTCGGCGAGCGAGTTCGCCGCGATGATCGTGAGCGCCAGCACGGCGCCGGTGGGCACCATCATCCAAGGCTGTTGGAAGATGAACCGGGCGGCGGTCTGGATCATGCCGCCCCAGGTGGGCTCGGGTGGCTGCGGGCCGAGGCCGATGAACGCGAGGCCGGCCTGCATCATGATGCCGACGCCGAAGAAGAGGACGAACTGCACGATCACCGTCGTGGACATGTTCGGCAGGACATGGCGGAAGCTCGCCGCCGTCGGCCGCACGCCGTCGACCGCGGCGGCCTCGACGAACAGCTGCTTCTGCAGCGCCTTGGCCTGGCCGAAGAAGATCCGGTAGAGGGCGCCGAAGAGGAGCACGCCGAGAAGCGTCATCACGAGCGGCATGTTGGTGCCGACCGCCGCGATGAACGCGAGGATGATCACCGTCCCCGGCAGCGACATCACGATCTCGCTGACGCGATTCATCGTCGCCTCGGCGCGCGGGCTGCGCACGGCCCACAGCGTGACCGGAACGGTGATGAGCACCGCGACGATCGGCGGGATGCATCCGATCGCGAGCGTCGAGGCGGCCGCCGTCACGATGCGCGACAGCAGATCGCGGCCGAGCTCGTCGGTGCCGAGGAGGTGCGCGGCGGACGGGCCCTGCAGCACGGCCGAGAGGTCCTGCTCGAGCGGTCCGTACCGCAGCCACAACGGCGAGGTCAGCGATGCGACGACCAGCCCGATGAGCCAGACGAGGGCGAGGACGGCGGTCGGCGACCGGAACAGCCGGTTGCCGCGCCGCCGCTCGGAACGGCGGATGGTGAGGATGGAGGTGGTCGAGACCGTCATGATGTGCGCAGTTTCGGGTCGAGGGTGCGGTTGAGGGTCTCGAGGACCACGTTGACGATGACGACGACGAGCGTCGCGACGAGCACGAGAGCCTGGACGAACGGCAGGTCAGCCGAGCCGACGGCAGACTGCATGGCCTGGCCGATGCCGGGCAGCGCGAACAGCAGCTCGATCATCACCGAGCCGCCGAACAGCACGATGAACTGGACCGCGATCGTCGCGAGGATCGGCAGGCTCGCGCTGCGCAGCGCGTGGACGTAGATGATGCGCGCGCTCGGGGTGCCGACCGCGCGGAGCGTGCGGATGTGCTCCTGGGCCAGCGCCTCCGCCATGGATGCGCGCGTCTGCCGCGCGATGAACCCCGCTGAGGTGATCGCGATCGTGAGCACGGGGAGCACCAGCGATTTGAACCACTTCTCTGGGCTGACCTCGAACGGGACGAAGCCCGTGGCCGGCAGCAGTCGCAGCTGCACGGCGAAGACGTACACCAGCAGAATGCCGACCCAGAAAGCGGGCAGCGACAGCATGACGCCGGTGAGCACCGTGATGAACCGGTCGACGGCGCCGCGGCGGACGGCGGCGATCACCCCGAGCACGATGCCGAGCACGGCGCTGAGGATCGTGCCCCCGGCGGCGAGCGCCGCCGTGACCGGCAGCCGCTTCGCGATGTCGGGGCCGATCGGGCGCCCGTCGATCAGGGACGTGCCGAGGTTGCCCTGCAGCACCTGCCCGACCCAGACGAGGTACTGCTGGATCCACGGCTCGTACCAGCCGATGGACTCGTTGTAGGCGACCACCTGCTCGGGCGTCGCGGACTGACCGAGCGCCACACCGCCGGGCGTCGAGCCCGAGAGATGGACGAGCACGAACGCGATCCACGACGCGATCAGCAGCGTGAGCAGGGCCCAGGCGACGCGCTTCAGAACGAAGATGAGCATCGGAACTCCTCCTGACGGCGGTGCCGGCGGGATGAGCCCGCCGGCACCGTCATCGGATCAGGATGCGGGCTGGATCGTGGCCAGGATCGGGAACGCCTCGGCGCCCGGGAAGGTGGGCTCTGCCACCTTCGCCGTGTTGTAGGCCCACGGTGCGAGCTGCTCGAACAGCGGGATGAGCCAACCCGAGTCGACGATCGCGCGGTTGAGGTCCTTCAGCGCAGCGGCCTGGGCCTCTTCGTCGCCCGTCGCCGCACCGTAGGCACCGGCGGCCGCCTGGATCTCGGGGTTCTCCGCACCGTGGAAGTTCGCGAAGCCGAACAGCACGCCGAACACGTTGCCCAGGGGGTTGGTCCAGGTCAGCGGCAGCGGACCGCCGAGCGGCTCGGTCTGCACGACCGCGAAGATCTCCTCGGTCGAGGCCGCGTTCTTCAGCGTCATGTTCACGCCGATCGCCTCCCAGTACGGCTGCAGCGCCTCGAGGTCGCGCTGGCTGGCGGACGAGATCGTGAAGGTGAAGTCGAACCCGTCGGGGTAGCCGGCCTCGGCGAGCAGGTCCTTCGCGGCGTCGGGGTCGTACGCGTACTCCTCGTCGAGTTCGGGCAGGTACCCGGCGTTGTCGGCCGGCAGGGCGTTCGCCGTCGGCAGCTCACCGGGGTGCACGGCGTTGACGTACGCCTCGCGGTCGATCGCCATCGAGAGCGCCTGGTAGACGCGCGGGTCCGCCCACTGCGGGCCGAGGGCCCCGGCCTTGTCGAACGCGACGATGTTCTGGACGGTGCCGCCGTTCGCGACGAGCCCGATGCCGGCCGACTCGACCTGCGCCTGCGTGTCGGACGTGATGAACGCCAGATCGACCTCGCCCGAGATCGCCGCGTTCACACGCGCCTGGGGGTCGAGGATCGGACGGAACTCATAGGTGTCGAACGGGTAGTCCGCTGCGGCGTCGTGGTCGTCCTTCTTCACGAGCAGGTACGAGTTGCCCTTGACAGTCGCGTCCTCGTCGACGGTGAGCGGGCCGGAGCCGTCCGGCGTCGTGTCGAGGCTGGAACGGTCCGCGGCCCCCGTGGGGCCGACGATGGCACCCGCGGGCAGCACGAGGTTCGCCTCGAATCCGGGCTGGGCTGCGGCGAAGGTGAGCGTGACGGTGTCGTCGTCGACGACCGTGACGTCCGAGATCTCGCTCTCACCGCCGGCGGCGAACCCGCTGTAGGCCGAGAGATCGGGATTGCCGCGGGCGTCGAGGTTCTCCTTGACGAGGTCGGCGCTCAGGGCGGTGCCGTCGTCGAAGGTGGCCGTGGTGTCGAGATCGAGGGTCAGCTGCGTCTGGTCGTCGTTGTACTCGAACGACGTGACGAGGTCGGGCACGACCTGACCGTCCTCGTCGAGGACGAACAGCGAGTCGTATATGCCCTCGTAGAAGAACCGCTGCCCGCTGCCGTAGCGCACGGGGTCGTAGCCGAGCGCGGCCTGATCGGAGTCGAGGGCGATGGTGAGCTTCGACGTGTCGGCCGCATCTCCGCCGTCGCTGGATTCGGCGGCTCCGCTGCAGGCGGTGAGGGTGAGGGCGGTGGCGGCGACGGCCGCAATGACGGCGGCGCCGCGGGTGGTGTGACGGGACATCCTGATCTCCTGTGATCGGTGTGCTGCTGCGGACTTCGGTGTCGCGGATCGCCGTCGGGTGGCGCGATCCTTGGACCAAGGCTGACCCCGGACGACCCGTTTGGCCATTCGGATTCACCTGCTTCCCGTTAGCGAACGCCTAATGTGAGCGGTCATCTCCGGATCCGCACAGTGAAACATGCTTTTATTGAATGAACAACTGTGGCAGGCTGTGGATGCCGAGAAAGGACTCGCCCATGACATCGCCCGTCTTCCCCTCCGACTTCCTGTGGGGCGTCGCCACCGCCGGACACCAGAACGAGGGCGACAACGTCCACAGCGACACCTGGTTCCTCGAGAACGTGACGCCCACCGTCTTCCAGGAACGCTCCGGCAAAGCGACGAACGGGTGGGAGCTGTGGGAGTCCGACCTCGACCTCGTCGCCGGACTCGGTCTGAACGCCTACCGCTTCTCCGTCGAGTGGGCGCGCATCGAGCCTCAGGAGGGCGAGTTCTCGGACGAGGCGCTCGCGCACTACGAGGCCGTGATCGACGGATGCCTCGCCCGCGGGCTCGCGCCGATCGTGACGTTCAACCACTTCACGTCGCCGCACTGGTTCGCGGCGCGCGGCGCGTGGCTCGACCCCGAGGCGCCGGAGCTGTTCGCCCGGTACTGCGGTGTCGTCATGGACCGCTTCGGCGACCGGATCGCCCTCGCCGTCACCTTCAACGAGCCGGACCTGCCCGAGATGCTGACGTGGGCGCACCTGCCCGAGTTCGTCGCCGAACTGGAGCGTCAGACGCTCGAGGCAGCCGGGCGGGAAGCCGGCGTCGAGACCTACCGCGCCGGCAACGTCATGCTGCGCGAGGACTTCGCCGGCATGCGCGCCGGCATGACCGCCGGCCACCGGGCAGGCAAGGCCGCGATCAAGGCGCGTCGCCCCGACCTGCGCGTCGGCCTCTCGCTCGCGCTGGTCGACGACGTCGCCGGTCCGGGCGGCGAGGCGACGCGCGACCGCAAGCGTGCCGAGGTGTACGAGCACTGGCTCGAACTCGCCCAGGGCGACGACTTCGTCGGCGTGCAGAACTACGAGCGCATCGCGTACGGCCCCGAGGGACAGCTCCCGCCCGAGCCCGGCGCGAGCCTCAACGGCATGGGCACCACTGTCGAACCCGATTCGCTGCGTGGTGCCGTCGAGTACGCCTACTCCGTCGCGCGCGTTCCGGTCCTCGTCAGCGAGCACGGCGTGGGCACGCCGGATGACAGCATCCGTGCCGCGTTCATCGAGCCGTCGCTGGCTGGTCTGGCACAGGCGATCGCCGGCGGCGTGTCCGTGATCGGCTACTGCCACTGGACGCTGATGGACAACTTCGAGTGGATCTTCGGCTACGGCCCGCAGCTCGGACTCCACAGCGTCGACCGCGAGAGCTTCGAACGCACCGCCAAGCCCAGCGCGGAGGTGTACCGCCGGCTCGTGGATCGGTTCCGCTCGGCGGGCTGAGCTCGCGTCGCTCCTGCGCGACGCGACCGCACCGGGCAGCAGGCTGCTGCGGGCCGCGGGAGGGCATCAACGCCATCGATGCGCGCGATCACCGAATCGGTCTTCGCCGATCTCCTCGGAACCCCTTCAATGAGGGTGGAGTCAAAGGAGATTTCAATGACGAAGCCCAACCTCGAGGTCGCCCAGACGACGACCCCTCGACGCGCCGGAGCCTGGCAGGCAACCCTCCTGCTGGCCGGCAGCTGCATGCCCGTGATGGGGTCGGTCCTCATCACACCGGTCCTGCCCCAGCTCTCGGAGCACTTCGGCGACCAGCCGGGTGCCGATGTGCTGGTGCCGATGATCGTCGCGATCCCGGCGCTGATGATCGCGCTGTTCGCGCCGTTCGCCGGGCAGATCATCGACCGCACCGGTCGCAAGACCCTGCTGGTCGTGGCGATGTTCGCCTACGCCGTGGCCGGCACCGTGCCGGCGTGGCTCGACAACCTGACCGGCATCCTGATCAGTCGTGCGTTCGTCGGCCTGTTCGAAGCGGCCATCATGACCGTCTGCACGACGCTCATCGTGGACTACTTCCACGAGGAGCACCGCCGCAACAGGTACCTCAGCCTGCAGACCGTCGCGACGACCCTCGGCGCGACGGTGTTCATCGCCGTCGGGGGCGCGGTCGGCTCGGCGGGCTGGCATGCGCCGTTCTGGATCTACGCCATCGCGATCCCGATCGCCGTCGCCATGGTGTTCTCGCTGTGGGAGCCCGGCCGCGGCGACTCCACCGACCTCCACGTGCCGACCGGCGAGAAGGCCCGCGTGCCGTGGCGCATCCTCGGCCTGCCGCTCGTGGTCACCCTCTTCGGCGGCTTCACCTTCTACGTCATGATCATCGAGGTCAGCTACCTCGTCGTGGGCACCGGCGTGGCCGCCGACGACACGGCCACGATCGGCCTGGTCGCGGCGATCGCGTCGCTCGCCACGGCGGCCGGCGCCTTCACGTTCCCGCGCATCGCGAAGGCGGGCACGCGGCTGCAGCTCCCGCTGGCGTTCGGGCTCCAGGCCGTGGGCATGGTCATCGTGTGGCTCTTCGACGGCTTCGCCGGGGTGCTGGTCGGCGCGATCGTCGCGGGCTACGGCTCGGGCATCCTGCTCCCCTCGCTCGTCACGTGGGTGGTCTCGCGGACCCGGTTCGAGGAGCGCGGCCGCGCGACCGGCTGGTGGACCGCCGCCTTCTTCTTCGGGCAGTTCGTCACGCCGCTCCTGATGGGCGCGCTCACTGCCGGCACCGGCGCGCCGCTGCCGGTCGCCGTGGGCATCGTCGGCATCGCGGCCGCGATCGTCGCCGCGATCCTCGCATTCGTCCTGCCCCGGCAGCAGCCCGCCCCGGTGACGGCCGCCTGATCGATCCGGAGAGCGGATGCCGCGGCATCCGCTCTCCGGAATCACCAGGTCGCGGCGAGTCCCCTTCGACCGTCGCGGCCACGTGGCTGAGTCCCTGCCGGCAAGCGACTGCCGCACCCGCGGGTCCCGTGCTCAGGCGGTGGCGGGCCGCGGCTCGACCGTGGCCGAGGCCTCGTCGGACAGCCGCCCGTGCGGCAGCAGCACTGCAGCCACGATGCCGAGCGCGTACACGGCGGCGAGCGCGAGGAAGACGGGCGCGAACACGTCTCGGTAGATGCCCGCGACACCGGCTTGAACCGCGGGCGACGCGGCCTGCACCAGCGCAGAGGTCAGCGTCGCGGCATCCATGGCGGAGGGCAGCAGTGCGGCCACGCCGAAGCCGATGACCGCGCCGATGATCGCGGTCGTCACGGTGGAGCCGACCTGACGGACGATGTTGACGCTCGCCGTGACCGCCCCGATGTCCTTCGGCGGTGCCGCGCTCTGCACGACGGCGACGATGAGGCTCATGAACGCGCCGGTGCCGAGGCCGACGACGGCCATCACGACCATCGGCACCCACAGCGGCATGCCCACCGGAAGGAGCGCCATGACCAGCAGGCCGAGGGCGCCGAGCGTGGTGCCGAGGATCGGGTACACGCGGTAGCGGCCGGTACGGCTCGCGAGGAATCCGCTCAGCAGGTTGCTGACCAGCATGCCGAAGACGGTCGCGATGGGGACGAGCCCCGACACGGTCGCGCTGGTGCGGTATGCCATCTGGACGTAGGTCGGCAGGTATGCCGTGATCGAGAACAGCCCGATGCCGATGATCGCCGAGAGCGCCGTTCCCGCCGCGATCGTGCGGTCGGCGAACAGCCGCAGCGGCACGATCGGCTCCGCGGCCCGCCGCTCGACGAAGAAGAAGGTCATCAGCGCCAGCAGAGAGACGGCCAGCGCCCCGAGGGCGCCGGCGCGCGCGGCCGGATCGGCGAACCAGGTCACTGCCAGCACGAGCGCGACGAGCGCGACGGTGAAGGTCGTGGCCCCCGCCACGTCGAACCGGCCGCGAGCGCCGCCCTCGATGTGCGGCACGGCGATGAGGGCGAGCACGAGCGCGGCGACGCCCACCGGAAGGTTGATCCAGAACACCCACGGCCAGCCCCAGTAGTCCGTGATCAGTCCCCCGACCAGCGGGCCCACCAGGATCGCGATCGGGAACGCCGCGCCGATCACGGCCATGTACTTCGGTCGCTCGCGGGGGGTGCTCACCTTGGCGACGATCGTCTGCGACATGAGCTGCAAGCCGGCCGAGCTCGCGCCCTGGATCACGCGCGCGACGATGAGCCACGCCATGTCGGTGGCGAAGCCGCACAGCAGCGAAGGGATCAGGAACGCGACGAGCGACGTGTGGAAGACGGCACGTGGGCCGAGAACATCGCCGAGCTTGCCGAACACGGGGAGCAGCACGGTGCTCGCGAGCGTGTAGCCCACGACCACCCAGCTCATGTGCTCGAGGGCGCCGAGCTCACCCGCGATCGTCGCGAGCGAGGTCGAGACGATCGTGTGATCGAGCGCGCCGAGAAAGCCGACGACGAGAAGGGAGGCGACGAGCAGTCGCGTTCTGGTGGGAGAGAGTGGCATACGGGGCGCCCGACCGATCGGGCCGTCGACGCGACCGGATGTGCCCCGGCCGCAACCTCACGGACGGGATCGAGTTCGGCAGAACCCCAACGTCACGTCGATTCTAGTCCGACTTCTGCTCTTTTTCAACTAAAGATGCCGCCGACGCCGCGACGCCTGCTCGAATGCGATCGCTCATGTACTTGGCGGCACCGGCCGCGGTGAAAGCACCGTCGACGGGGATCTCGGCGCCCGACACGTAAGCCGCGGCATCCGACAGCAGGAACGCGACCACCTGGGCGACCTCGCCCGCCTCGCCGAACCGCTCCAGCGGTGTGAGCTCGAGCTGCGCGGCACGCATCGCCGGAGGCGCTGCGGCCGTCATCTCGGTCTCGATGAAGCCGGGGTGCACGATATTCACCCGGATGCCGCGCGGCCCGTACTCGTTCGAGGCGACGTGGGTGAGCCCGCGCAGGGCCCACTTCGACGTCGTATAGGCGGCCGTGTAGTGGGCGGTGAGCCCGGCGGCCGACCCGACGTTGACGATCGATGAACCGGCGCCCATCAGCGGCGCGAGATGACGGATGCCGAGCATCGGCCCTGTCGTGTTCACGGCGAGCACGCGATCCCAGTCGGCGCGCTCGGTCTCGGCGAGGCGGGCACGGTGGGTGATGCCGGCGTTGTTGACGAGACCGCGCAAAGACGATCCGCCGAGCGAAACGCGCAGCTCGGCCGCGAGCTCGATCCAGGCCGCCTCGTCGGTCACGTCCAGCCGACGATACGCAACGCCGGTGCCCTCGTACGCCGGCATGATGTCCGCCAGATCCGTCGCGACGACACGCGCACCCGACGACGCGAGCAGCAGTGCGGCCGCCGCGCCCTGGCCGCCGGCCGCGCCGGTCACGACGACCGTGCGCCCCTCGAGACCCGGCAGGTGCGTCATCGTTCCTCGCGCCGCCGCAGCCGCGGCCGCGGGCGCGCCGGTGGCACATCGGGCGCCGGCACCGCAGGGCCGACGGTGCCGACGAGCTCGCCGATGCCCTCGACCACCATGCGCACTTCGTCGCCCTCTCGCAGCGGCGGCGGCACGAGGCCGCCGTTGCGTCCCCACAGCTCGCCGAGGCATCCGCCGTTGCCCACCGTGCCGCTGCCCAGCACATCGCCCGGCACGACGCGCGAATTGCGCGACGCGTACGCGACGAACTCGGGGAACGGCCAGCCGGCATTGGACACCAGGTCTTCGCCGATGAGCTCGCCGTTGACGTAGACCTCGGCGCGGATCGCGAGGAAGCCGTCGGCGTCGAGGAAGGGCTCGAGCTCGTCGGCCGTGACGATCCACGGGCCGAGCGCGGTGCCGAAGTCCTTGCCCTTCGCGGGGCCGAGGCGCACCTTCATCTCGCGGCCCTGCAGGTCGCGGGCCGACCAGTCGTTCATGATCGTGTACCCGAAGACGACGGATGCCGCGTCCTCCGACGTCAGGTTGGACTCGCCGACGTCGCGCGTCCCGCCGATGATCACCGCGACCTCGAGCTCGAAGTCGAGCCGCTCGGTGACGGGAGGGCGCAGCACGTCACCCGGACCGAGGATCGTGTGCGGGTTCGTGAAGTAGAACGTGGGAGCCTCGTACCACTCGTCGGCGACGTGGCTCTTGCCTTCCACGCCCGCGCTCACGCCCTCGACGTGCTCCTCGAAGGCGACGAAGTCGCGGACGGATGCCGGCACAAGGGGTGCGAGCAGCCGCACATCGGAGAGCGGCGTGCCGGCGTCGTCGTGCACCCGCGCGAACGCCGCGCGAGCGGCATCCACTCCCCCGGCGAGGATGTCGGCGACGGTCAGCCCGTCCGGGAACGCGACGACGCGGTCGTCAACGACGAAGCCCTCGCCGACGGTGATCTTGTGACTCCAGCGTGCGATCCTCATGCGGACCCCTTCTCTCCTGCCGTCAGCCTGTCAGGCGCGGCACTCCAACGGCTGGGCGCCGTTGTACTCGTACATGTCCTGCCACGCGGAGGGGATGTCGGGCTGCCCGCCCTCCACCTCGGCCATCGCGCGATGCAGGTTCCCGACGATCCGCTCCCGCTCGGCGAGCCCGGAGAACCGGCCGAGGTCCAGCGTGCGCGCCGCCTCGAGCGGCGAGAGGCCGCGGGAGCGGGCGTCGGCGGCGGCGTCGATGAGGAACCGCAGGTATTCCGCCACCGGAGCGAACAGCTCGGGTCCGCCGACCGGGCCGTGCCCGGGAACGACGATCTCGGGCTGGAGCGACGCCATCTGCTCGAGGGCGCGCAGCCAGCCGGCGGGCGAGCCCGACAGCGCGAACGGGGTGCCGCCGTGGAAAACGAGGTCGCCCGTGAAGAGCACGCGCTCCGCAGGAAGCCAGACGTAGGCGTCGCCCGTCGTGTGCGCCGGCGTCCCCGGATGCCGCGCGTCGATCCGTCGCCCCTCGGGCGCGATCGTCAGGTGATCGTCGAACACGATCGTCGGCAGCCGCGGTGTCGCGGCGCCTTGGACGAACGGCGCGAAGATGTGCGGTGCGAGCCGGTGCGGTACCCGCAGATCGTCGGCCACGCGGCGGTGCGCGATGATCTCGGCATCCGGCAGCAGCGATGCGCCGTTGCAGTGATCCGGATGTGAGTGGGTGAGCACCACCCGCCGGATCGGCGAGGACGCGACCTTTGCGGCCGCGGCGAGGTACGCGCGCGTCCTCGCCTCCGTCGAGGCGACATCGATGCTGGTGGCACCGCCGGCATCGTCGACGAGCCCCGTGTTGTTGATCATCCACCCGCCGTCGGGCTGGACGTACGCCCAGACCCCGTCGGCGAGCCGCTGCATGCGCGGCGCATCGGTCACGCGGCGCTCTCCTTCGAGAAGCGCGGCAGCGTCAGGAGGATGACCGTGGCGATCACCATCATGGATGCCGCGGTGATGAGCGGAATGCTGTAGCTCCCGGTGGCATCGAACGCGAAGCCGGCGGTGACCGGGCCGAAGGCGCTGCCGATCATGAACACGCTGTAGACGATGCTGTAGAGGGTGCCGAAGGCGCGCGGGCCGAAGTAGCGCGAGCTGAGGTACCCCATGAGGTCGATCTCGGCGCCGAATCCGATGCCGATGAGGAGCGCGGTCAGCGGGGCGAAGCTCGGGCCGGCCCACAGCAGGAGCAGGCACCCCAGCGCGGCAGCGAGGAAGAGGGGGACGGCGACATAGGTGGCGTAGAACCGGTCGAAGAGCCAGCCGATCAGCGGCCGGGCGATGACGGTCCCCACTCCGACCAGCGACGACAGGAACGCGGCCCGCACCGGATCGACTCCGGAGTCGATCAGCAGCGGAACGAAGTGGGGCACCATCGTCAGCAGCGCCCAGCCGAGGAGGAAGAAGACGACGCACAGGCTCCAGAACGCCCGGTTGCGCAGGGCGGTCGCGACCGTGAGTCCCGGCAGTGTGGAGCGGTCCACCGCCGCGACGGTTGCCGGGGCGCTGAGGCGGGCGAAGAACACGAGGACGAACGGCAGCGCACCGAGCAGCGCCATCGTGAGGTAGGCCGCGCGCCAGCCGTTGTCGGCGATCACGATGCCCATGAGCGGCGGCAGGAACAGACCGGCCGCGCCGAGCCCGCCGGCGACGATGCCCAGGGCGATGCCGCGGCGACGGTCGAACTTCTCGACGACGGCCTTGGAGTACGTCACGGCCGAGGTTCCGGCGCCCAGGATGCCGGCGAGCGCGTAGAACGCGAGGAAGGTCGCCAGGTTCGTGGTGAACAGGCCGATCATGACGAGCATGAGCACGAAGAGCGGGATCGAGATGACCGCGACGCGCTTGACGCCGAACCGGTCGAGGAATCTGCCGACGAAGGGGAGGGCTGCCGCGAGGCCGAGCGAGCTCATCAGTGACGCGAGGTTGATCTCGCCGCGCCCCCAGCCGAACTCCGCCTGCAGCGGCACGACCATCGTGCCCAGGATGTAGCCCAGCGAACTGAGGCCCACCGCCGCGCCGAACGTGCTGAACACGAGCGTCGGCCATCCGCGGCGGAACTCGCCGGATGCCTCGGCCTGGGATGGGCTGGGTGACGTGATGGTCTCGGCCATTGGGGTACTGCTTCCTTCAACGGTGAAGTCGGATGCCGCGCGTCCGCGCGCGACGCTCCATGCTTTCAACGGCGTAGTATTCATGCAATCTGCAATCGGGCATGCGTGGTATCCACGCCATGGATAGGAAGGCGGCAGTGGCGACGTTTGATCTGAACCTGCTGCGTCCGCTCCTGGCGCTGCTCGAGGAGCGCAACGTCACGCGCGCCGCCGAGCGGCTGCATCTGAGCCAACCCGCCACCTCGGCCGCGCTGGCCCGGCTGCGCCGGCACTACGACGACGACCTGCTGGTGCGCGCCGGTCGCACGATGCAGCTCACGCCGTTCGCACGGGATCTTCTTCCAGCCGTGAGTCGCGCCGTGCGCGAACTGGAGCCGGTGATCGACCGGAAGGAGTCCTTCGATCCCGCCCAGACAGAGCGGCGCTTCGTCATCGGTGCGACGGACTACATGACGGCGATCCTCGCGGGGCCCCTGCTGCGGACGCTCTCGGAGGAGGCCCCCCGCGCGTCCGTCGACTTCGTGCCGCAGCCGGAGCGCGACGGAACGCTCAGTCCGTACAGTCGGCTGGACGTGATCGTCGGACCGGTCGGCTTCAACATCCCGGGACACAGCCAAGAGCTGTTCACCGATGACTTCGTGCTCATCGCCGATCCCGGGAACGCCGCACTGTCCGCTCCGGAGCCCAGTATCGCCCGCCTGTCGGAACTGCCGCACGCGATCGCCTACCTGAACGACCCCGACCACGACAACATGCAGGACGTCCTGCGCAGGGCCGGCATCGATCATGTCGTCGGCGCGCGGCTGTTCGGTCTCGCATCTCTCCCGCTGCTCGTGTCGGGCACCGAGATGGTGGCGCTCGTGCCCCGGATGCTGGCCGCGAAAGCGTCGCGCACCCTTCACCTGGCGATCTTCGAGCTGCCCGAGGGAATCACGATCCCGATGACGGAGTGCGTCTACTGGCACCCCCGCGACGAGGATGACGCCGCCATCGTCTGGCTGCGCGAGGCGCTGATGCGCACCGTCCCCTCGCTGTCGCGCGAGCCCAGCGGACCGCTGCCGAAGCGCCTGCGCCTGACACCGTGACGATCGGATCAGGCGCCCCCGTCCCCTGCGCGGGAACCGCCCGCGCACCGGGCGATCCTCATGCCGGCACCTTGGTCGCGAGGAGCGCGGCGGCGTTGCCGCCGAGGATGCGCTGGGTGAGCTCGGCGGGCAGGCCGGCGCCGCGCACGAACGAGACCGGGTCGTCCAGGCCCATGTCGAACGGGAAGTCGCTGCCCAGCAGCACGCGCCCCGCGCCGGCCGCTTCGACCAGGTGCCTGAGCGCGACCGGGTCGTGCACAACGGTGTCGAACCAGAGCTTCTTCAGGTAGCTCGACGGCTCGTGCACGCAGCCGTGGGCCTCTGGCCGCACGCGCCACGCGCGGTCGGACCGGCCGATCGCGAACGGCAGGTAGCCGCCGCCGTGAGCGGCGACGATCTTGAGGCCGGGGTGGCGGTCGAGGACGCCCGCGAAGATCAGGTGCGACAGCGCGACCGCGTTCTCGGTGGGCTGGCCGACGGTGTTCGACAGGTAGAACCGGTCGAGCCGTTCGTCGAGGCTGCAGCCGAACGGGTGCAGGAACACGATGCAGCCGAGTTCGGCCGCGCGCGCCCAGAACGGCTCGAGTCGTTCGTCCGACAGTTCGACGTCGCCGGCGAAGGACGAGATCTCCACGCCGGCGAGTCCCCTGCCGAGCACGGCGTCGTCGAGGTACTCGACGATCCGCGACGGATGCTGCAGCGGCACGACGCCGAGCCCGGTGAGCCGGTCGGGCGCCTGCGCGACGTGCTCGGCGATGAGGCGGTTGGTCTCCATGGCGACCCACACCGCAAGACCCTCGGGCGCCCACGGGTAGAAGTGGTTGGGGGACACGCTGACCCACTGCCGCTCGACGCCCTGCGCGTCCATCGCAGCCAGCCGAGCGTTCACGTCGGTGAGCTGCGGGATGCGCGCGCCGACCATCGCCCCGGAGGCCTGCAGGCTCTCGACGCCGTTGCGGCGACGCTCGAGGTCGGCGGCCTCGGCCACGCCCTCCGGCGCCCGCCGCTCCACCTCGGCATGCAGCGCGGGCAGGAGCAGGTGGGCGTGGACATCGGTGACCGCGGTGCCGGTGATCGCCCCGGCTTCGCCGGCGCTCATGCGGGCTGCGCCATCTTCTGTGCGATGCCGAAGATCAGCCCGCCGGCGTCCGCGTCGCGGTTGCCGTCGATCTGCCACTGGCCCAGCTGGACGGATGCCTCCACCACCGCGGTCGCGCGCGGCAGCCGTCGTGCGTGGAACTCGTCCCACAGCCCCTGGTCCACGGCGTCGCGCGAGGTGAGCAGCTCGGTCAGCACGAAGGCGTCTTCGAGGCCCTGCGCCGCGCCCTGGGCGATCGTCGGCGGGCACGAGTGCGCGGCATCCCCGATGATGACGACCCGCCCGCGGTTCCACGGCTCGGTCACGATGTGCTGGGTGAACCAGGTGTAGTTCGCGTGCGCTCCCTTCTCGAGGTCGGCGCGGATGGCGTTCCAGGGTCCGCCGTACGCGCGCGACTCCTCGAGCATGATGCGCGTGGCGTCGTCGTCCGAGACAGCGAAGCGATCCTGCGCCTTCTCGACGAGGAAGGCGTACATCGTGTCGTCGCCGGTCGGCGTGTAGCCAGCGATGTAGACCGGGCCGCCGTAGTACAGCTCGCTGCGCACGACGTCGGCGGGGCGCGAGACGAACGTGCGCCAGATGCCCATGCCCGTCGACTGCGGCTTCTCTTCGATGCCGATGAGCTCGCGCACGGTCGAGTGCAGCCCATCCGCGCCGATCACGAGGTCGTACTCCCCCGCGCTCTCACCATCGACGATCACGTTCACGCGGTCGCCGGCCGCGTCCTCCAATGCGGTGAGCTTCACGCCGAAGCGCACCCGAGCGCCGGCCTTCTCGGCATGGGCCAGCAGGATCTGCGCGAGAGCGGGCCGCGGCATCCCCATCGCCGCCGGATAATCCGGCCCGCCCGTCTTGACGTCCGGAAGCTCGGCGACGATCGGCGCGGCCGGACCGGGCGCACGCAGGTTGAGGCCTTCGAAGGGGTAGCCGGCAGCGCGGATGTCGTCCCACGCGCCCAGCGCGTCGAAGACCCGCAGGGCGTTGCCCTGCAGCGAGATGCCGGAGCCCAGCGCGCTGAGCTCCGGCTTCGCCTCGAAGACGTCGACCTCGACGCCCGCCTTCGCGAGCTGGATCGCGGCGGCGAGGCCGGTGACTCCGGCGCCGATGACGGCGACCTTGTGTACGGCGGTCATGTCAGAACCTCTCTGTTCTTCAGGATGATGTTCGGGTCAGAGGATGGCCACGGGGTTGATCGGCGAGCCGACCGCTCCAGTGATCGGCAGGGGTGCGGCCGAGAGCAGGAAGTCCCAGCGGCCTCGCGCGGCGCACGCGGCGCCGAGCTCTTCGAGGTTCCACATCTCGCCGATCGTGAGCCCCATGTTCGGGATGACGATCTGGTGCAGCGGCTGGAACGCCGGCGCGTCGAACTCGTTGGGCCGAACCTCGAAGCCCCACGTGTCGGTCGCGATGGCGGCGATCTCGGTGCGGTGCAGCCATCCCGCCGTCGTCAGCGAGAGCCCCGGCGCCGGGCCCCCTGCGTAGTCGCCCCAGCCCTCGCGGCGCGCGCGGCTGTACTGGCCGGTGCGCACCAGGACGATGTCGCCGCGTCCGACGGCGCTCGAGGCGCCCTGCGCCGCGATCGTCGCCTCGATGTCGGCGACGGTGACGGCGTAGCCGTCGTCGAGCTCACCCGATTCCGGGTCGATGTGCCGGCCGACGTCGAGCAGCACACCACGGGAGACGATGACGGATGCCGCGTGCTCGATGCCCGTGACGAGGTCGCCCTCGCTCGTGACGACGTCGCCGGCACGGCGGCCGTTCCAGGCGTTGCCGTGGTCGAAGATGTGCCCGAGACCGTCCCACTGCGTCGAGCACTGCAGTGGCATCGCGATCACGTCGTCGGCGCCGCCGATGCCGTGCGGAAAGCCCTGGTTGCCCCGCTCGGCGTCGACGCCCGTGTCGGTCATGGTGTGCACCGGGTTGGTGCGTCGACGCCAGCCCTTCTGGGGACCGTTCGTGTCGAACGCTTGCGCGAGCGAGATGACCACACCGTCGCGCACGAGCGCCGCGGCATCGACGCGCTGGGCGGGGTCGATGAAGTTGAGCGTGCCGAGCACGTCGTCGTCGCCCCAGCGACCCCAGTTGCGGTAGGCCGCCGCGCGCGCGGCGATCTCACCCTCGGGGTTCCTGCGGTCGAGGTCGGCCGGGTTCTCGGAGGGTGCGGCACTCATGCCTCGCTCGATTCCCGGTCGTTGAGCGAGCGAAGCGAGACGAAACGTCGCGAGCCGACCTCGCTCGCCGGTCCGAGGCGTTTCGTCTCGGTCGCTGACGCTCCCTCGCTCAACGACCGGGGGATCTGGCGCTGGATCACCGCGCGGCCTCCTCGGCGACGCAGCGGACGACCTGGGTGCCGAGGTGGGCGATGGTGCCGGTCATGACGTCGCCGTCGCGGAGGAACCGCTTCCAGTGCTGTCCGTTGCCGGCGGGGCTGCCGGTCAGCAGGATGTCGCCCGGCAGCAGCGGCATGGTCTGCGACGCGCCCGACACGAGAGCGGGGATGTCGAAGAGCAGGTCGCTGGTCGAGGCATCCTGCATCACCTCGCCGTTGAGCTCGAGCCGCACACTCAGGTCGGACCCGTCGACGAACGTGGCCGGCACGAGGAACGGCCCCGTCGGCAGGAAGCCGGGGGCGTTCTTCGCCCGGTACCAGTCCGTCCCGATCTCCTTCATGTCCTTGCGGAAGACCAGATCGCGCGTGGTGATGTCGTTGACGATCGTGTACCCGGCGACGTGGTCGAGCGCTTCTTCGCGAGAGACGCGGAAGGCCTCGCGGCCGATCACGACGGCGAGCTCCAGCTCCCAGTCGTGCACGTCGCTGTAGGCCGGCAGCGTCAGCGGCACGTCATCGCCGACCACGCAGGCGGGCAGGCCTATGAAGAAGTACGGCTCGCCGTTCGCCGCACGGTCGTCCATCACCTTGGCGGCGAACTCGCGCGCCTCCTCGGGGGTGCGGTCGGAGTTGTTGGTGAGCCCGGCCGCCACCAGCTCGATCACGTGCTGCCGGTAGTTCGCGCCGGTCTGCAGCACCTGTCGCGGCTCGACCGGCGCGGTCAGCGTCACGTCGGCCAACGGCATCCATCCGCCCTCGGCGCTCTTCGTGAGCATCGCCAGCCGGTCCCAGTCGGGGGCGGCGAGGAAGTCGTTCAGGCTCGCAGCGCCCAGTTGCTCGGGAGTGAGCGGGCGGGTGCGGTCTGCGGCCACGAGGCCCAGACGCACGGCATCCCCCTCCCGATAGCGGGCGAGGGCGAAGGGGGCATCGGGTCCGGTCGACGTCGTCGTCATGTCTGCTCCTATGGATCGAATGGTGCGGCCGGGGCGGCGCGATCGGCGCCACCCCGGCCGGGTCTCAGCCCTGGCCGTGCTTGGCGTAGGGGTTGAAGAGCGCTTCCTTGATCTCGTCGGGCACGCCCTCCTCGGTCGCCGACGGACCGTCGGCGGGCGGGAACGACTCGGTCATCGACATCGGCATGGCGCTGTTGCGGTAGAAGTTGTTCGAGCCCTGCGAGGGCTTCCACGTGTTGGGTTCCCAGTCGGGCACGTAGTTGCGGTAGCCGCCGGTGTTCAGCTCGATCCGCAGGCTCGACGGCTCGCGGTAGTAGAGGAAGTTCTGCTCGCCGATGCCGTGGATCGACGGGCCGTACTCGATCGGGTAGCCGTTCTCACCCAGCACGTCGGCCGCGATGAGCAGCTCTTCACGGGTGTCGACCCAGAAGGCGTAGTGGTTGATGCGGCCGGCGCGGCTCGAGCCGTCGAGCACGACGCCGAGGTCGTGCGACTTCTCGTTGGTGGTCAGCACCGAGAACACCGAGATCGGCGCCTCGTCGAGGATCGTCTTGGCCATGATGCGGAACCCGAGGACGTCGTTGTACCAGGCGGCGAACGCGTCGACGTCGCTGCACGCGATCGTGACGTGATCCAGCTGACGCGGTGCCCCGGCGACCTTGCTGCGCCGCGACGGACGGTCGGGGTAGATCGAGGCAGCCTCACCCGCGAGCGCGTTCGCGTCGGTGGCGTGGTGGCGCGTGACGTCCCAGTGGAGCGTCATCGAGTGACCCCACGGGCCGGTGAACCGGTAGGCGCGGCCGATCTGGGGCACGTCGTCGAGCCATTCGCCCTCGACGCCGGCGGCCTCGATGCGGCGGGCGGCCTCGTCGAGCGCCTCGGCGCTCGACGTACGCCAGGCCATCGTCTCGAGTGCCGGCTCGTCGCCAGGCACCACGACGACGGAGTACGCGTAGTAGTCGCCCCAGCAGCGCAGGTAGACGGCGCCGTCGACGCGATCGACCTCGATCAGGCCGACCTGGTCCTTATAGAACTCGACAGATGCCTCGACGTCCGGCGACGTGATCGCGACGTACGACAGGTGGGACAGCAGTTTGATCATCTTCGATCGGTTTCCTTTCCGAAGGGGCGGGAGACTCCGATTGGGAACTGCCCCGCACACTACTTTCGTCCGCCACGCGCTATCCAGGAAGCCGATTCTGCCTATGCGACGAATCAGCACTGTTTATGGCGTCGAGAAGCAGCGCGGCGACCGCCTCGTCGTGACGGAGGTCGGCGAGATCGCCGGTCTCCGCGCCGCCGACGGCATCGATGGCCCGACGCAGCGCGACGCGGCGGCGCGATTCGTACCGCACGGGCAGGTGGCGCGCTCCCGACGCAGAGGTCACGACGACGGATGTCGCGCCCGATCCGTCGACGACCACCTCCGTGCGCTCCGGGCCGATGGCGAGGGCCCTCAGCCGTGGCGCGGCAGAGGCATCCGCCAGGACGGTGGCGACGAGCGTCGCGGCACGCGCCCCCGCCGGAGATCGGGCATCGGTGCGCAGCAGCGCGATGATGCCGTGCCGGCCCGCGCGCACCTCGTCGACGGACAGCTCACCGCCGCTCAGCACTCGCAGCCAGCCGACCGCGTCGCGCACAGCCTCGGGCAGAGCGACCGCGGCGGCCGAGCACTCGACCGTGAAGAGCGCGGCGTCGACCGCGGCATCACCGAGAGCGGCGTCGGGACGCAGCCGCTCACGGTCGACGATCACAGGAATCCCCGGCGGGAACGCAGTCGGCGAACCGGGCGCCGGGTCGGCGACGACGACAGCGGCAGCACCGGTCAGTCCGCTTCGTCCCCGACCGCGAGTGCCGTCGATCACCGCGATCGCCCCGTCCGCCGCATCGACCGCCCGAGCGCGCAACGGCAGCTCGGCGATGGCGACCCGGTAAGGCGCGAGGGCCGTCGTCACGCCGATCATGACGCCATCGCCTCTCGCACGGCGTCGGCTGCGGCATCCGCGAGATCGATCGCGTAGCGCGCATCCGCCAGCAGCTCGTCGTACTCGACCACCTCGGCACCGTCCAGGGTCGCGGCGAGCGCCTCCCACTCGGCGACGTACCCGTCGCCCGCGGACCGCGGATACTCGATCACGCGGCCTTCGATATCACGGACGCGCACCACCGCACTCCCGTCGTGCGTGAAGGCGGGCCGGAATTGCACCTCGAGCTCGTCGAGCGATGTGCCGATCGTCATGCGCCACAGCGCGTCGGCCCCACCCGGGAGCATGACGGCGTTCAGTTGCACCAGCACGCCGCCGGCGACGAACCCGACCGCAAAGCCGATCGGTGCGACCGGGCGCGCATAGACCACCTCCTCGAGCCGCGGCGCGAGATCGCGCACGATGGGCAGGTCGTGCACACCGAGGCCGACGATCAGCTGCCTGACGACGGATGCCGCGACCTCGGCGTCACCCCAGTCCGGCTGCCGGCGGGTCGGCGACTCGGCGGCGGGCGCGAACTCGGTGACGAGGTCGTGGTAGCGCGCATTCGGTGGGAGAGCGACCGTGATCGAGACGGTGCGGACGCGGCCGCCATGCGCGACGAGGTGGTGCTTCGCGCTGACCCACGCGGGATCGAACAGGTGATTGGTGCCGACGACCAGCGCGGTCCCGGCGGCACGGCACTCCTGGATCACCGCCTCGGCCTCGTCCTGGGTGAGCGCGAGAGGCTTCTCGCACAGCACACCCCGCTTGCCCGCAGCGACGGCCGCACGTACCTGCGCGGCGTGGAGGTGCGGCGGACTGCAGATCGCCACGGTCTCGACCCTCGGGTCGGCGAGCAGCTCTGCGGCGCCGACCGAGTGGGCCGCCCCGCTGCGCGCCGCGAGCGCCGCGGCGCCTCCGCTGCCGCCGTCGGAGACGTGCACGACCTCGAACCTGTCCGCGAGCCTCGCCAGTGTCGGCAGGTGCAGGGCCGACACGCCCGGTCCCGCCCCGATGACGCCGACGCCGCTGCGCATCCGATCTCCCTCGATCCCGAGTCAGGTTCCGCGCGATGTCTGCACTCGAGCCTGGAAAGCACTTACGTATCAAGCGTACCTAAGTGGCGACATCCCGAACTATAGAGGTGGCTTATATCCGCATTCACTGCATTGAGTTGTGTCAAGATCGACCATGGCCAGCGAATCCACCCTCCGTTTCGGCGCCCAGACCGACGAGGTCACCAGCCTGCTGCGCATCGTCAACATGGTGCGTCGCGGCGAGGCGACGACCCGCCCCGAGATCGGCCGCGTCACCGGCCTCGGTCGCGGCGTGGTCACGCAGCGGGTGGATCAGGCCATCGAGATGGGCTACCTCCAGGACGGTGAGTTCGGGCCGTCCTCGGGGGGACGCGCGCCCCGCACCCTGCGGTTCCGCGCCGAGCGGGGGCGCATCCTGGTGTGCGCACTGGGCGCCCTCCACATCCACATCGGGATCGCCGCGCTCGACGGCGACATCGAGGACCACATCGATCAGGGCTGGGACATCGCCCGCGGACCGGCGGAGACGCTCGACACGGTCATGGCGATGATCGACGAACTGCTGGGCCGCAACCCCGAGGTGCCGGTCTGGGCGGTGACCGTCGGCGTTCCCGGCCCGGTCGACTTCAACAGCGGTCGGCCCGTGGCACCGCCCATCATGCCCGGGTGGAACGGCTTCGACGTGCGGCGGCGATTCGAGCAGCGCTTCGATGCGCCGGTCTGGGTAGACAACGACGTCAACCTGCTCGCCTTCAGCGAGCGCGCACGGCGGGGCGACGACAGGCTGGACCTCATCTACGTCAAGGTGGGCACCGGCATCGGCGCCGGCCTGCTCTCGCAGGGGCACGTCCACCGGGGGGCGAACGGCGCAGCCGGAGACATCGGCCACGTTCGCGTCCGCGAGTCCGAGGAACTGTGCCGATGCGGCAAGGTCGGATGCCTCGAGGCCGTTGCCGGCGGCTGGGCACTGGTCCGCGACGCCGAGGCGGCGATCGCCGAGGGCGCGACCGGCGCCCTCGCACGTGCCGCAGCCGCGGGCGAGCCGGTGAATCCGGAGCGCATATCGATCGCCGCCGAGAACGGGGACGCCCTCGCGATCTCCCTCATCCAGCGGTCGGCCCGAGTGATCGGGGAGTCGGCGGCGACGCTGGTCAACGTGTTCAACCCCAGCTTCATCGTCATCGGCGGCGCGGTGGCATCGGCGGGCGAACTGTTTCTGGCGGAGGTGCGCCAGCGCGTATACGAGCTGTCGCTGCCCCTCGCAACGCGCGATCTGACGATCCTGAACTCGGCCAACGACGTGCGCGAGCCGATGCGCGGTGGCGCGGAGCTCGCCCGCGAACAGCTGTTCGACGTCACCTTCCCGCGCTGGTTCGCGATCGGGCGACCGACGATCGACAGCATTCGCGGTGCGGTGACCTAACTTATTCCCGTATTAGACATAAGAGTGTATGGTCGGCTCGAAAGTCTTATGACGGAAGGGCCGCCGATGACGCTCGCCACCCTGCGCGATGATGCGCTGACCTCGACGACCGATGGGTTCCGCCTGCACCTGTCGCTCCCGTGGATCCGATCGCTGCCGCTGTGGAGCGTGCGCGACCTCGGCGTCACGCTGGACGGCTCGCCCGTGGACGGGCTGACCTGCGCGCTCGGGGATCGTTCGATTCCGCTGTCCGCTCTGGCCACGGAGCAGGGCTGGTGGTTCGTGCAGGATCGGCTCACGCTCGAGGCACCGGCGCCGCTCGCCCCCGGCTCGCATGTGGTCGGGGTATCGTTCTCGCTCGCCGTGCCGTACCTGCAGGCCGGTCCCGACGCGCCCCTCACGCTGCCATTCCGCGTCGAGCGCGCGCTCGAGCTCGATGTCGCGCCCGATCAGCGATCCATCCGGCCCGCCGGCGCGAAGACCACCGACCGCCCGGTGTCTCCGCAGCCCCGCCTCGACCCGGACTGGACGCTCGCGGCGAGCGCATTCAACTGGACACCCGACGTCATCCGCGCCGACCGCCCAGCGACCGACATCACTGTCGGCATCATCGCCGATGGAGTGGCGGACGTGGTCGAGCTCGAGCCCGGTCAGCTGTGGCCGTCTTTCCCTGCGACGACGGATGCCGAGGCCGACGTGCTGCGCGAACGCCTCGCCGCCGCCGGCGGCCGGGCGAGCATCGTGGGTGCGAGCCTCGACGACTGGGCGTCGCCGACGCAGCGGCGCTCCGAGACCGGGCGGCTGGACTTCCTGCTGCCGCAGCTGCACGCCGCCCGGCGAGTCGGCGCGGAGGGCGTGCGGCTGCCGGCCGGCCAGGCGGGGCCGGCGCTGCTCGATCGCCTGCTGCCTCACCTGCACGAGCTGGGCCTGACCTTGTACGAAGAGGTCCAGGGTCAGCAGACGCCGTCCTCGCGGCAGCACGCTGCGGTGTACGAAACCGTCGCTGCGCTCGGCGATGCGCGGATACGGCTGCTCGTCGACATCAGCATGCTCATGCCGGCGCTGCCTGTGTCGTACCTCGAACAGCTCTTGGCGGGCGGCATCCCGTCCGATCTCGTCACGCGGCTGCGCGATGACTGGCGCGACCCCGCGACGCACGACGCCGTCGTGGCGCTGCTGCGGTCAGACGGCGTGCCGCCGGGCGTGCACACCCTGTACATGAACCTGCTCGTGAGATTCGGCCGGTCGGATGCGGCGGACCTGCGCGGGATCCTTCCCCTGGTCGGCGCCGTCCACCTGAAATTCTGGGACCTCGATGACACCGACGACCGGGTCTCGCGGCCGATCCGCGAGCTCGCGCGCGCACTCGCGCCGACGGGCTTCTCGGGCACCCTCTGCAGCGAGTGGGGCGGACACGAGTGGCTCGACGACGACCCCGCACAGATGACCTCGGCCCACCTCGCCCTCGCACGATCCGCGCTGGCCCAGGGCGCGGCATCCGTTCTCGCCTGAGGCGCTTTCAGCTCTCTCTTCGCCCCCGGGCGGTGACCGGTGCGCGCGACCTCGCCCAGCGCCGGTCACGCCTCGTGGTTGTAGTAGGGCCAGGGCAGGAAGCGACGTTCGCCCCGGCGGTCCGGTCCGTTCAGCGCGACCTCGCCGGTCGCCGCCCACTCGACGCCGCGGGGGAACATGCGGATGAACTCGATGCGCCGGAACGTGTCGATGTCGTGACCGATCGTGATCGTGAAGGATCGGCCCTGGCCGTACTCGTTGATCCACGCGATGGGCTGATCGGTGTTCATGCCGGGCAATGCCGCGACCCCTTCCGGCGGGATGGCCACCGGATAGTGCGACATCGGCCACATCGGCGCGTTCTCGTACGACGCGAGGTCATCGAATGTCGTGACCAGCACTCGCGCGCTCTCGTGGATCTCGACGCCTGTCAGGATGTCGTCGCCCGTCACCGTCCAGTGCGCGCTGATGCCCTCGGTGATCGCGTGGCGCGGCTCGACCGTGTCGAGCAGCGCCTCGCCCCACGGCCGCGGCCGCAGACCGCCGGCCACGGTCAGCCTCGAGCCGCGCATGACGTTGAACTCCTCGGGATAGCCCCAGTCGTCCTCCTGCGCGGCGGAACCGTGGAACCACACGATGCCCCTGCCGTCGTCATGCACGAACTTCAGGAGCGCGGCATCCGTCTCCGCACCGAATCCGACAGCCTTCTCGTGGTACCCGTCCCGCCCCTCGAACACGACGATCACCACGTCGTACTTGTCGATGATCTCGGCGCCCAGCCCGCGCGGGTCCTCGATGACGCGGACGCGGAATCGCCCGGTGTCTTCGAGCAGGGTGGTGAGCCACTGGTTGTGCAGGCGGAAGCTGCGGAACTCGTTGTCGTGCTCGCGTGTCATGTGGCCCGAGAGGATGAGCGCATTCAGGACGTCGGTCATCTGGAATCTCCATCTGCGTGGCGCGCGAAGCGGGCACGCCGGACGACGACCTCGGGGTCCGAGGTCGGGGCGGGGTGGTGGTGCTACTCGGCCTTGGTCGAGAAGGCGGCGTCGAACGCGGCGGCCGGCGGCGTGATGGCGTTGAGCCTGCGGACGAACTCCACGGCCTCGGGCGCGCCCATCATGCGATCCATCCCGGCGTCCTCCCACTCCACGCTCGTCGGGCCGTCGTAGCCGATCGCGTTGAGCGCGCGGAAGAGCGGCTCCCAGGGCACGGCGCCGTGGCCGGTCGAGACGAAAGTCCAGCCGCGACGCGGGTTCGCCCACGCCAGGTGCGACCCGAGCACGCCGTTGCGACCGTCGAGGTTGGTGATCGACTCCTTCACGTGCACGTGGAAGATGTGGTCGGCGAAGTCGAGCACGAACGCGACCGGGTCGAGCTGCTGCCACATGAAGTGCGACGGGTCGAAGTTGATCCCGAAGCTCTTGCGGTGTCCGATGGCGTCGAGCGTGGCCTTGGCCGTCCAGTAGTCGTAGGCGATCTCGGACGGGTGCACCTCGAGCGCGAAGCGCACCCCGACCTCTTCGAAGACATCGAGGATCGGATGGAACCGGTCGGCGAAGTCCTGGTAGCCGGCCGCGATCCACTCGTCCGAAGCCGGCGGGAACATCGCGACGGCTTTCCAGATCGACGACCCGGTGAAGCCGGTCACCGTCTTCACGCCGAGTGCGGCCGCGAGTCGAGCCGTCATCTTCAGCTCCTCGGCGGCGCGCCGCCGCACGCCCTCGGGGTCGCCGTCGCCCCATACGCGGTCATTGAGGATGTCGCGGTGCCGCGCGTCGATCGGGTCGTCGCACACGGCTTGCCCGGCCAGGTGGTTCGAGATCGTCCACACCTTCAGGCCGTTGCGCTCGAGGACGTCGAGCTTGCCCTGCACGTACTCCGCGTCATTCCACCGAGACACGTCGAGGTGATCACCCCAGCAGGCGATCTCGAGGCCGTCGAAGCCCCACTCACCCGCCCGGCGTGCCACCTCCTCGAACGGAAGGTCGGCCCACTGGCCGGTGAAGAGGGTGATCGGTCGTGTCATCTCAAGACTCCTTCGTGTCGAGAAACCCATTCTCGTGCCAGCGGGTGATGAACTCACCCGCCGGGCGTCAGCGCGCCCGCGCCGATGCGGACCCAGGCGGAGCCGTCTGCCGAACTCCGCTCCACCGCCGCGAGCACCCGCTGCACCGAGAGCCCCTCGGCGAAGCCCGGCTGCGGATCATTGTCCTCCGCGATCGCGGTCACCAGATCGACGACCTGATGGGTGAAGCCGTGCTCGTAGCCGAGCATGTGCCCCGCGGGCCACCAGGCGTCGACATAGGGATGGGATGCCTCGGTCACGAGGATCCTCGTGAAGCCCTGCGTCGACTCGGGCGCTGTCCGGTCGTAGAACCAGAGCGTGTTCAGATCTTCGAGGTCGAACCGCAGTGCGCCCTTGTCTCCCGAGACCTCGATCGACAGGTCGTTCTTGCGTCCCGTCGCGAAGCGTGTCGCCTCGAATGACCCCAGCGCACCGGTGGAGAGGCGCCCGGTGAAGAGGGCGATGTCGTCGACGGTGACCTCGCCATACCCTTCCGACGCGGTGCCGGACCCCTTCGACAGGCTCGAGGACGGGTGGTCGCCTTCCAGCGGCCGCTCCTTGACGATGGTGTCGACGACGCCCGAGACGGCGGTGACCTCCAGCCCCGTCACGAACTGCGTCATGTCGACGATGTGCGCTCCGATGTCGCCCAGAGCACCGGATCCCGCATGCTCCTTCTGCAGACGCCACGCCAGCGGCATCTCGGGGTCGACCAGCCAGTCCTGCCGGTACGCGGCGCGCACCTGCGCGATCTTCCCCACGGCGCCCTGCGCGATGAGGTCGCGCAGGAATGTCACGGCGGGCACCCGGCGGTACGTGAAGCCCACCATCGACCGGATGCCGCGCGCCGCGGCGCGGGCGGCGGCATCCGCCATCCGCTCCGCCTCGTCGACGGTGTTGGCGAGGGGCTTCTCGCAGAGCACGTGCTTGCCGGCGTCGAGCGCCGCGATCGCGATCTCGGCGTGCGAGTCGCCGGGGGTCACGATGTCGACGATGTCGATGTCGTCGCGTTCGATGACCTCGCGCCAGTCGGTCGCCGATTCCTGCCAGCCCCACCGGGCTGCGGCATCCGCCACCGCCTGCCCGTTGCGCCCCACGACGACGGCCATCTCCACCGGCTGGGGCAGGTCGAGCATGCGCGGCGCCTGCCGCCAGCCCACCGAGTGGGCGGCGCCCATGAAGCCGTAGCCGATCATGGCGACCCGCAGCGGCCGCGCGGTCATGCCAGCACCACCTCGCGCTCGACCGGGACGCGGTTGGTGACGTACCGGCCCGGACCGCCATCGGCACCCGGCATGATCTGCATGTAGAGCAGGCGCATCGTGAGGACGATCTCGACAGTGAGCTTCTCGCCGGCGGCGGGGGCGTGCGCGAGCGGGATGAGGACGTCGGGGCGGTCGGCGACGAACCAGAGCGTCTCGGACTGCTCGGGCAGCTCGTCGACGCGGTAGCTGCGACCCTCCAGCACGAACCGCAGCTCGTCGCGCGGGATCTCGACACCGTTGACGGATGCCGCGACATCGTCGACCGCCGACAGCCACAGGCTCCGGTACCAGGGCAGCTGCACCGACACAGCGATGCCGTCATCGGTGCGACGGACGTCGTTCTCGGAGAACAGCGAATTGTGGGTTGCCATGATCCTTCTCCTACGCCGTCGCGCCTGCGCGCGCCGCCACGGTCTCTTCGATCGCACGCCGCATGAGCGCGTGCTGCTTCTTCACCAGGTCGATCGGGTCGGACTCGCCGAGGTCGGAGAAGGCGTGCCCCTCCCACTCGCTGGAGAGATAGCCCTGGTATCCCCCCTCGACGAACTGCCGCACGATGCGCGGGATATCCATCGCCGGCTCCTCGCCGTCGGCGCCGATGTCGTAGAACTTCGCGTGCACATGGAAGATCTGCGGCATGATGTCGAGCCACTCCTCCGGCGGTACGAGTCCGTGCATGTTGAAGGCGAGCCTCGTGAACGGGCCGAAGCGCAGCGGGTCGACGCCCTCGCCGGTCAGGTAGTCCTCGAACTTCTGGTTGCGCACGTGCATGGGCGTCGGCTCATGCCAGATCTCGTCCATGACGGCGAAATGCTTCTCGTCCATCCCCATCTGGCTGAGCGTGCGCAGCAGCGTCGGCGAGAGGGAGTGCATGGTCGAGCTGAAGTCCGCGGTGAACCCGAGCCGGTCGGACTGGAGCTCGTCGTACATCTCGCGCATCCGCAGCACCTGCGGGTCGTTCGGCCCCGATGGCGCGTGGATCTCGTAGCCGAGCTTCTGGTCGTACTTCTCGGCGAGCGGCAGCAGGCTGCGCAGCAGCTCCCGGCCGTGCGAGCGGATGACGACTCTCTTGAACCCGAGGGTGTGCGCCGTCTTCAGTTGACGGGCGAGGAAGTCGTGCTCCTCGTCGGGCGTCATGTCGCGGTCCTTACGGCGCCCCATGTCGAGGTTCGTGCCGATCGCGCTGGGCTCGAGGCCGTACTTCTCGATGCTGTCGAACCACAGCCGCACGAAGGCGTCGTCGACGTCGGGGTACGTGCGCAGCAGCTGGGCGATGTTGAACTCGACGCCGGGGCCGATGCCCTCGTCGGCGACGACCTTGATGAGGGTCTCGGGCGTGTACACGCCCGCTGCGAACTCGCTGGTCATCGAATAGAGAGTGGTTCCGAGCTTGATGCCGGTACCGGCGATTCCGGTGGTCATGCGTGTGCTCCTGTCGTGCGGGGCAGCCAGGCGGCCAGCTGCGACCGTGCCTCCGAGGCATCCGTCACCATGCGCGAGCCGGCCGCCTCCGCGGCCGAGCGCTGCACGGCCTGCTCGCCGGAGATGATGTCGAACGGGCTCTGCCAGTGGTTCCAGTGCCAGCCCTCGTACTCGCTCGAGATCGCGCCCGAGTAGCCGTTCTCGACCAGCAGTCCGATGAGCTCGCGGACCGGCACCGAAGGCTCTTCGCCGCGCTCGTCGATGCCGAAGAACTTGCCGTGCACGTGCTTGATCCACGGCATGATCTCGAGCCAGTCGTCTACGCGCGCCGGACCGAACAGACCCGTGCCGTTGATGCCGAAGTCGATCCCGAGGTCGGGGCGGCCGTTCTGGGCCGCGAGGCCGATGAACCGGCCGAAGCGCTGACCGTGCTCGGCCTGATCGGCCGGCGGACCCTGCTCGTAGAACTCGTTCCAGAGGTCGGTGACCTGGGCGAGCAGCTCGTCCGACGCGCCACGGCGACGGTAGGCCTCGAGGAGCGAGGGGGCGAAGCCCGTCACCGTCGCTCCCCAGTCCATCGTGAAGCCGAGGAACGGCGATCCGACCTTCTCGTAGCGGTCGCGGAGTGCCAGGATGCGCGGATGCGACGCGTACTGGTCGGCGTGCACCTCGAGCGCGAGCGTCACGCCGTACTCCTCGGCGATCGGCGCGAGCGCCTCCATCGAGTCGGGCGTGATCGAGATCTGCACCCGCGCGATGGGGAAGCCGAGCTTCGCCGCCGCCGCGATCTGCCGGCGCATGTACTCGAGGAGCTCGTCCTGGCTGAGCAGGCGATCGCGATGGATGCCGATATCGGCGTTGACCGCCAGCGACGTGGTGACGAGCCCGGTCTCGGCGACCAGCTCGCGGAACCAGCCCGCGAACGCGTCGTCGATGTCGGGGAACCCCCGGAAGCTGGAGAAGCCGATGATCTCGAGCCCGGGACCGTAGCCGTCTGCCGCGACCTTGCGGATGAGGCCCTCGAGGTCGTACTCGCGGCCGTGGAAGGCGCGGGTGAAGCTGTAGAGCGTGACGCCCTGGATGGGCGTGCCGAGGCCGGTCATGCCGCCACCGCCTTCATGGTCTTCTTGTCGTGCTCTTCGATGTGCAGCACCTCGGAATCGGAGATCACGATGTACGGGATGTAGAGGGTGAGGTCGACCTCGACCTCGTGCTCGGCATCCGGAGCCGCCGCGACGTCACCCGAGAGGACGGCGGAGTCCAGCGGGAACCACCACTCCTCGGTGTTCGTCGCCAGCTCGGCGAAGGTGAACTCCCGACCGTTCATGGTCCACCGCAGGGACTCGGGGTCGGCTGCAACGCCGTCGATCTTCAGCGCGGCGCCCGCGATGCACGACCCGGGAAGGGCTCGGTACCAGGGGATGCGCACCTCGACCGCGGTGCGTGCACCGTCGCTGGTCAGCGTGCCCTGCTCGATGATGCGGTCCGGTATCACCGGAACCTCCTCGTCCTCGTGGGCGGGCGATCCCGCCGACACCTTTGTCTTGATTCCTACAGTCTAATGCTGTTTTTCGACATAAGCAAGATCGCCGACAGTTCTCGGTGCAGTTCCGGCCAGCTCGGCAGCGATGCGACGGGCGCCCCGCACCGCGAGCGCCACGCTGGTGAGGGTCGGGTTGCACGCGGTCGCCGTCGGGATCACTCCGTTGCCGGCGACGAACACGCCGTACGCGCCCCACACCTGACTGTCGACATCGCAGACGCTCTCGCCGTCGTCGCGCAAGCCCATACGCGTCGTGCCCTGGTAGTGCAGCGACGCTCCCAGGGGCATCGTGAACGGCCGCTGGTCGAGCGGGTCCCCGACGGCCACGCCGAGCCGAACGATTTCCTGCTGCGCACGCGCCAGCACCGCTCGGTCCGCCTCGGTGAGGCGGTAGTGGATGCCGATCGCCGGGAGACCGTAGGCATCCCGCCGCGCGTCGTCGAAGTCGACCCGATCGTCGCGCTGCAGGTCCTTCGCGCAGAACAGGCCGAGCCCGACGATGGAGCCCGGCTGAACCGGGTCGTCCTCGGCGAGGGGCACCGGCGACGCGTCGAGCTGCATGACCTGCCCGTGGAACGGGACGTCGTCCGTGAAAGGGACCCAGCTGACGCCGCTGTACTCCGCGAGAGTCCCATCGGCCGGCACCTCGGCGTCGAGCGGCGGCACATCGCGAAGCCTCACGGCGAAGACGATCTGCGCCTGGTCGTTCAGGTAACGGCCCAATGCGGCGGGGCGGATGCCGGACGCCCAGAGCAGCTGCGGGGTCCGCAGTGCGTCGCCGGCGACCACCACGAACGACGCCGCCACGGTGTGGGTGGCACCGCTGCGCAAGTCGCGCACTTCGACGCCGACCGCCCGCCCGCCGTCGAGGAGGACACGGGTGACGAGGGACTCGTCGGAGAGGGCGAAGTTCGCGTTCTCGCGGGTGACGTCGCCGAGCACCACGTCCGACCCCGACCAGACGAGCCGGCCGTCCTCACGACGGTGCACCGCCAGCGGCATGCGCTGCACGCGAGTGGCGTCGACGCGCCCCGCGTCGACGGCCTTCGCCAGCCGCTCGCGCACCAGATCACCGAACGGCGAGCCGTCGAATGCGTTCGTCGTGACCCCGAGCAGCCGCTCGGCGTCGTCCAGCAGCTCGTCGAGGTCCGGAAGGAACGGGATGCGCTCGGCGCCCCCCGGGCGCGGGCACGCCGCCGTCCAGTGCGCGGCCATCCCGCCGACGTTGCTCGACATCGCCGCGACGGGGAGCCCGTCCTCGCCCGGGTAGTGGTACCCGTCCTCGAGGAGGAACGTGCCCGCGCGCGCGAGGCGTTGACCGCTCTTGACGGCTCCCGGGTTGCTGACGGTCTCGGCCGACGCCGCTGGCCCCTGCGAGGCGAGCTGCGCGGCGCTGCGACGGGCCGGATCCTCGATGTTCTTGACGTGAGCGCCGGGCGGCTCCGACACCGTCGGACCGACCTCGAACATAGCGATGACCGCATCCGGCGCCTGCTCGCTGAGGATGCGTGCGTACGCCGCCCCCGTCGGCCCGCTGCCGACGATGACGACGTCGACGGCATCGGGGTAGCGCCGCTCGTTCATGCGGCGGCCGCCAGTTCGACGATCCGCTTCACCGACTCGGCCGACGGCGTCTGCGGGTAATACTCGAGGCCGATGGGCCCGTCGTAGCCGGAGGCACGCAGGTCGCCCAGCCGCGCCGTCCAGTCGATCGCGCCGGTGCCGGGCTCGCCGCGCCCCGGCGCGTCGGCAAGCTGCACATACCGGATCAGGTCACCCGCGTTCGCGAGCTCGGCGGCGACATCTTCGCCCTCGACGGTGGAGTGGTAGAGGTCGTAGAGCACGCCGAACCACGGCGAGTCCACGCCTCGGGCGACGTAGACCGCCTCGCTGGTGCGATCCAGGAGGGACCCTGGGTGGTCGACGCGCACGTTGACCGGCTCGAGCACGAGCGCGATGCCGGATCCCTCGATCTGGGCGATGGCCTTCTGATAGATCTCGACGAGCTTGTCGAGCTGCACCTGGCGCTTCCAGCCGCCGAATCCGGTGCCGCTTCCCACCACCATCCGGGGCGTGCCGAGGAAGTGGGCGATCTCGACGCCCTCGTCGAGCTTGCGATAGAACTCCGAGTGATCCCACGGCGGGATCATGAACTGCGTCCGTGGCTCGGCCAGCTGCGCCGTCAGCTGCGTCCCCGTCTCTTCCAGCGCCGCCTTCAGCGCGGGAAGGTCCTTGGGCGTCGCGGGCGCGTCGACGCCGGTCGGACCCCACATCTCGACGGCGTCGAAGCCGGCCGCGGCGGCTGCACGGACGCGGTCGTGGTAGTCACCGGCCTCGGTGAAGAGCAGTTCGATGTTCGGGGCGAGCTGGTACATGGGGTGCTCCTTTGAGTCGAAAGAAGGTGGGGTCGAGAAGGATGCCGCGGCGGCGGCATCCGTCGTCGGAAGGTTCTGCGGGATCAGCCCTTGAGCCCGCCCGCGAAGCCCTGGATGAAGCGCTTCTGTGCGAACAGGTAGAAGGCGAGGATCGGGATCATCGAGACGATGACGATGGCGAAGATCTTGTTCCACGACGACACCAGCGAGCCGATGTAGTAGTACATGGCGACCGGGAGCGTCTGGTTGTCGGAGCCGCCGAGGAAGATCAGCGAGGTGAAGAAGTCGTTCCACACGATCAGCCCGGCGAGGATCGCCACTGTGCCGGTCGCCGGTGACATCAGGGGGAGCACGATCCGGAAGAAGATCTGCGTGCGCGAGGCGCCGTCGATGGTCGCCGCCTCTTCATACTCGGTGCCGAGGCCGCGGAAGAACCCGGCGTAGAGGAAGATCGACAGCGGCAGCAGCATCCCGGTGAACAGGAAGATCATCCCCCAGACCGAACCCGTCAGACCGGCCGCCCGCGCGCCGATGTAGAGAGGTACGGTGCCCAGTTGCGTCGGCAGCACGATGGCGATGAGGAACAGGTAGAACACCGCGCGACTCCAGCGACGCGTGCTGCGTGCGATGACGTAGCCGGTGAGGGCGCCCAGCAGCACCAGTCCGAGGATGCTGCCCGCCGTGATGATGACGCTGTTGAGAAGGCCCAGCAGCACGTTCGAGTTCCCCTGCGCGGTCAGCACCTCGGCGAAGTTGCTGAGGTCCAGGCTCGACGGCGGCGCGAGGTTGGACGTGGTCAGCACCTCTTCGTCGGACTTCAGCGCCGTCGTGAGCAGGAAGTAGAAAGGCGCCAGGAACACGAGGGCGATCACCCAGAAGACGACCTCGCGCAGCGCGGTGAGCTTGGTGTAGCGGAACATGTCAGGCCTCCTCGGGGCGACCGGTGCTCACGCGCTGCTGGATGACGGCGAACACCAGGATGATGAGCGTGAGCACGAGCGCGAGCGCCGCGCCGTAGCCGAAGTTGCCGAGCGCGAAGGACTCCTTGTAGACCTGCGTCGCCAGTGTCTCGGTCACGCCGGCCGGGCCGCCTCCGGTGAGCGCCATGATCTGGTCGAAGACCCGCAGGCCGTTGACGAGGCCGAGCGTCGTCGCGATGGCGACGGCTGGCCGGATCGCGGGCAGCGTCACGTTCCAGAAGCGCTGCCAGAGCGACGCCCCGTCGATCGCCGCCGCCTCCTCGATCTCGATGGGAACCGCGGCCAGGCCCGCCATGTAGATCACCATCGCAAAGCCGGTGTTCTGCCACACGATCACGATGAGCACTGTCCAGATCGCCCAGGTCGGATCGGCGACCCAGGCCTTGGTGAACTCGCCGAGACCCATCGCTCGCAGGACGCCATTGATCGGCCCGTTGTAGTCGAAGATGAACTTCCACACGTACGAGACGGCCAGCGGGCTGAGCACCACCGGCATGAAGAACAGGACGCGCAGCGCGTACCTCGTCTTGAGCCCGCGGTTGAGGCCGAGTGCCAGCGCGAGGCCGGCGACGTTGCTCAGGATCACCGACGCGAAGGCGAGGAACAGCGTGTTGGTGACCGCGCCGATCTGGGTCGGGTCGTTGAAGATCGCCACGAAGTTGTCGAGGCCGATCCAGCTGAAGTCCCCGATCCCGGACCAGTCGGTGAATGCGAAGAAGCCGCCGATCGTCGTCGCGACGTAGTGGATCGCGAGGACGAGGAGGATGCCCGGAAGCGCCCACCACCAGTAGCCGAACTTCAGAAGGCCCGGGCGGCGTGGAGCAGTGTCGCGCCGGCGGCCCCGGCGATCGCGCTTGGGAACGATCAGCGCTTCAGTCTCGGAGTTCAGTGTCGCGGTCATGATCCCTCGTGTTCGTACGGCGTCGTGCGGAACGCGCGGCCGCCCGGGGATGTGCACCCGGGCGGCCGCGTCCGGGTCACTCGCCCCAGGCGGCGTCCATGTTCTGCAGCACCTGCTCGACGGTGCTCTGACCCGTCAGCAGACCCTGCACACCCACCTGCAGCGCCTCGTACACCGCGGGGTTCGGCCAGATGTTGTTCGGCAGCGGCGCGTACGACCCGTCGGCGAGGAGGTCGACCACCGGCGAGTAGATCGTGTCGCTGAGGTCGAGATCCTGGTAGGACGAGATCGGCAGCAGACCGGATGCCTCGTAGTAGATCTCCTGCGCCTCGGACGTCGCCAGCCACTCGACGAACTCCGCGGCGGCATCCTTGTTCTCGGAAGCGGCGTTGATCGAGATCGTGTAGTTCGAGCTCGCGATGATGTACGGGTCGCCGCCATCGGCTGCCGGGAAGGGCTGCACCTTGAAGTCGGCCTCCGGCGGCGCGGCCGTCGCGATCTCCACCGCGGAGCCCGACGGGATGAAGCTGCCGACCGAGGTGCCCTGCGAGAGTCCGTTGGTGATGGCGTCGAAGCCGCCGCCCTCGGCGCCGGGCTGGAAGCACCCGCCCTCGTTCAGGTCGATGACGGTCTGCAGGGTGTCGGCCCAGCCCTCGCTCTCGGCGAAGGTCGTGTCGCCCGCGGCGCGCTGCTCGTTCCAGTCGGGTTCCTCGGCATAGACGCGTGTGGCGGCGATTCCCTGCGCGGTCAGACCGGCGTTCGGGCCGGCGGCGCCGGCGACCGCCAGCAGCGACTTGCCGTCGGCCGAGAGCGCGGAGCAGGCGTCGTAGAGGTCGGACTCCGTCGCCGGCCACTCGTCGAGCCCGTTCATCGCGGCCGTGCCCATGCTCGCCACGACCCCCGCGATCGTGAAGTCCATCGGCTGGCCGTAGACATCGCCGTCGATCTCGAAGATCGATTCGCTGCCGGCCGGAACGAGCCCGGCCGCGGTGTCGCCCAGAGGCTCGAGGAACCCCGCCTCGGCGAGGGGGATGATCCCACGGGCGTCGCCGGAGCCTGGCGTCGTCTGAACGACGTCGGCGGCGTTGCCGGCCTGAAACTGCGTGCGGATGGTCTCGCCGTATTTGTCGTTGGGGGTCGGGTTGGTCGTGATGGTGACGTCCGGGTTGGCGTCCATGTACGCATTGGCGAGGGTCTCGTACGGGCTCTCGAGGTTGTTCGAGGTGGCGAACGTGAACGAGAACTCGGCCTCCCCCGACTCGCCGGCGTCGCCGGAATCACCGCCGGAACCGGAGCAGCCGGCGAGGAGCAGCGCTCCGGCGACCGGAATCGCGATGATCGCTCCTCGGCGCAGAGCGGAGTGACGGTGCTGTGTCATGTCCAGCCTTTCTGACTTCGTTGTCGGCGACTCGTTCGTCGAGGCACCCTGCTGTGTCTTCAGTATGACCGCGATGTGCCTGATTTGCACATAAGTCGTTTCGATACCGGACATAAGCGGTGCGACGGCCGCGAAACGGGGCCGGAACGCTTCCGCGTTCCGGCCCCGTTTTCATCTCCTGATCAGGCGTTCAACTGTTGAGCGAGCGTCGGCGCGGCACGCACGGCAAGTGCGACACTCGTCAGGGTCGGATTGGTCACGGTCGCCGTCGGGATGAGTCCGTTGCCGCCGAGGAACAGGTTCTCGAATCCCCAGACGCGGGAGCGATCGTCGACGACCGATGCCTCTCCCTCGTCGTCACCCATCCGCACGGTGCCCTTGTAGTGCAGCGACGTGCCGGCGGGCATGAGCCGTGGCTCACCGCCGGGGACGAACGCTCCGATGCTCGCAGCGACTGCCCGCAGATCGGTCATCGCCGCCTCGACCTCGGCCAGCTCGCGCTCGGTGACCTCGTACTCGATCGACAGTTGCGGCATCCCCCAGACGTCGAGCGCCGTATCGGAGAACACCACGCGATCCTCGGCGCGCGGGAACTTGCGGACGCCGTTGCCCATCGCGACGAAGCGCGCCGCCCCCACACTCACCGCGGCCTCGTCGACGGGGAAGGGGGCATCCGCCATGTGCATCACCTGGGTGCGGTAGGGGTGCACCCCCGCCGTGTACGGGATGCCGAAGGTCGAGGCGGTCGGATCCTTCACGAGCTCCTTCACCGGCGTATCGATGCCGGCGCGCACGACGACCTCGTCGCTCAGCGCGACGACGCTGTAGACCAGCACATGCTCCGTCAGGTAGCGCCCGAGGGCGGGCGGACGGATGCCGGATGCCCAGAGCAGCTGCGGGGTCTGGAGCGCGTTGGCCGCTACCACGACGGCCTTGGCCAGAATGGTGTCCACCTCCCCGGTCCGCACGTGCTCCACCTCGGCGCCCGTGACGCGGCCGCCGTCGAGGATCAACCGGCGGGCGATGGTCTCTGCGCGCAGCACGACGGGCGTGTCGCCGAGGATGGTGTCGGCGCCGCCCCAGCGGATGGACCCGTCCGGCTGTGGGAGCGCCGACATCGGGAGGCCGTCGGGCCGGCGGCCCTCGGGCAGCGTGTCGCCGAAGTGCTCGCGCAGCAGGGTCTTGATCGCCGAGCCGTACGGATTCTCGGGGAGCGTCGTCACCTGCATGAGTCGTTCCGCCTCGTCGAGCGCCGCGTCGAGCTCGGCGGGCGGGATGAAGTCGATGCGCTCGTCGTCGTTGGGCCGCGGGGTGGCGCAGGTCCAGTGCACCCCCATCCCGCCCACGCAGCTCGACAGCGCCGCCGCCGGCATGCCGGGCTGATGACCCGGCGAGGCGAGGTAGGTGCCGCCTGGGGAGATGACAGTGCCCTCGACCTGCAGCCCGCGCGCCGAGTCGCCGCTGGGAGCACCCTGGGGTCCCTGCGAACGCTCACGTGCGGCATCCCGTTCGTCGGCGGGCAGGTTGCGCACGTTCGTGCCGGGAGGATCGGAGACCTGCGGGCCGAGCTCGATCATCGTGATGGCCGTGCCCGGCCGCTGCTCCCAGATCAGGCGCGCGAACGCCGACCCGACCGGGCCGCTCCCGATGATGAGGAGATCCGTGGACGTGGACATGGATGACCGCCTTCGCTCAGTCTGCTGTCTCCATCATTCCAGACCTTATGTCTTAAAGCCTCATTAGATTGACTGATTCGAGCAATTGCGGATGATGATGCGCCCGTCGTCAGGCACCGCGGCGGCGCCTCTTCCATCGATGACACCTATGCGACCTCGCGCGGGCATTGACTGCCTGGATACAATCGCAGCACCGAACCTCACCCGAAGGATCACATCGCCGTGACCGACCACGCGCTGCTTTCGCGGCTCGATCTGAATCTGCTCGTCTCGCTCGACGCGCTCCTCACCGAGCGCAGCGTCACGCGAGCGGCAGAGCGGCTGCACCTGAGCCAGCCGGCCCTGTCGGCGTCGCTCGCGCGACTGCGCACCCACTTCAACGATCCGATCCTGGCCCGCCGTGGCAACACATACGAGCTGACGCCGTTCGCACTGCGGCTGGCCGAGCACACGACCACCGCCCTGGATGCCGCCCGCCGCGTGTTCGAGAGCCAGGCGACGTGGGAGCCCTCCGAGTCGGCGCGCGAGTTCCTCATCTACGGCTCCGACTACGGTTTCACCACGATCGGCCGCGTGGTGTCCGAGCTCGCAGCCGACCGCGCCCCCGGCGTGCGGTTCCGGTTCGCCCTGCACACTCCGCTCATCGTCGAGGACGCCTCCAACCGCCTGCGTGCGGCCGACGCCATGGTGATCCCGCACGGCTTCCTCACCGAGCTGCCCTTCGCGGATCTGTGGCACGACCGGTGGGTGGGGATCGTCGCGGAAGACAATGCGGCCGTCGGGGACGCGCTGACCATGGAGAACATCTCCACTCTGCCGTGGGCGATGCACTACCAGTCGCGCACGGCGTTCACCTCGGCCGAGCGGCAGGTACAGCAGCTCGGCGTGGAACCGCGCGTGGAGGTCGTCGTGGAGAGCTTCATGTCGCTGCCGCTGTTCGTCGCCGGCACCAGCCGCATCGGCCTCGTGCAGGCCGCGCTCGCGCCGATCGTGCAGCGGGCCGGCGGCCTGCGCATCGTCGGGCTCCCCTTCGACGCGACGCCCCTGACGAACGCGCTGTGGTGGCACCCCGTGCACGGCCGCGACCCGGAGCACGCCTGGATGCGCGCCCTCTTCGTCGAGGCCGGTCGCATCGTCGAGGCCGACGCGCACCTCGACTGAGCCGAGTGCTCAGGCGGTCTGCGGCGAGCGCATCGCCGAGCGGATCAGGTCGTGCTGCCTGCGCACCAGCAGCAGCGGGTCGACCTCTCCGAGCTCGGCGAAGGCGTGACCTTCCCACTCGCTCGACCAGTAGCCGCGGTAGCCGTTCTCGACGAACACGCGCACGTGCTCGGGGTAGTCGATCGCGGGCTCCTGGCCGTCGTCGTCGATGTCGTAGAACTTCGCGTGCACGTGCCGGATCTGCGGCATGATGTCGGCCCACTCGTGGGGGTCGACGTGACCGTGCATGTTGAAGGCGAGGTGCGCGAACGATCCGAGGCGGCCGGGGTCGAAGTCGCGGGACTTCAGGTATTCGATGAACTCCTGCTGTCGCTCCTGCATCGTCGCATCGGTCGTCCAGATGCGCTGCAGCTCGACGAGCGCGTCGTCGTCGAGACCGGCGCGCTGCACAGCGCGCAGCAGCGTCGGCGACATCGCGTGCATCGTCGACGAGAAGTCGGCGACGAAGCCGAGCAGCGGCGAGTCGAGCTCCGCATACGTCTCGCGCACTCGCAGGATCGGCTCGGCGTTCGGCCCCATCGGCGCGTGGATCTCGTACGCGAGCGTCAGCTCGAGCTTCTCGGCCACGGGGAGCAGTCGCCGCAGCAGCTCGGGCTTCGCGGACTGGATGCGCACCAGCGGGAAGCCGAGCTTCCTCGCGCCCCGGAACATCAGCTCGCTGAACTCGAACTCCTCGTCGGGCGTCATGTCGCGGTCGCGTCGACGACCCATGTCGAGGTTCGCGCCGAACGAGCTCGGCGCGAACCCGTGCCGGTCGAACGCCGCACGCCACGTACGCACGAACTCGTCCGACACGACCGGATAGGTCGGCACCATCTGCGACGCGACGATCTCGATGCCGGGACCGATCCCGAGTTCCGCCACACGATCCAGCAGTCCGTCGAAGTCGTACCAGCCGGCGCGGAACTCGGCACTGGCGGAGTACAGCGTAAGGCCCAGCTGAAACGGGTCGGCGTCGGTGGCGGGCGGTGGCGGCACTGCTCCCGAGACGAGGGCCGGAACGGATGCCGCACCCTCCGTGGCCGTCAACGCGAGCTCCTGGTGCACGATGTTGGGCACGTACAGTCCGGGCCCGCCATCCTGCCCGGGCGTGATCTGCATGTACGGCAGGCGGAGCTCGCCGTGCACGACGACGTCGTGCGTCTCGCCGACCGCGATCGGCACATCGCGGCGCACGATCAGGAGCGGGTGCTCCTGCAGGAACCACAGCACGTCGGCCTGCTGCGGCAGATCGGCGATCGCGTAGCGCGTGCCGCCGAGTTCGAAGGCCAGGTCGGCCTCGGGCAGGTCGACGCCGTCGATCGCGACGCGGATCGTCGAGACCGATGAGAGCCAGAGGCTCCTGTACCAGGGCAGAGTGAGCGCCAGCGCGAACCCGTCAGGGTGGACGCGCAGGGAGTCCTCGGAGATCATTCCGTTCGGCATCCGTGTCTCCTTCTCAGCCCAGATCCGACGCGATCTCGCGCATGATCGAGTGCTGCCGACGCACCTGCTCGAGCGAGCGCCACGGCTCGCGCTCGCCCTCGTACTCACTCGACAGGTAGCCGGTGTAGCCGGCATCCTTCAGCCCCTGCAGCACCGGGCGCCACGGGATCTGCTGGTCGACCCGGTTCTCGTCGATGTCATGGAACTTGGCCTGCACGAACACGATGTACTCGCCGATCGCCTTCAGGTCCGCGGGATCGACGCCGATGCCGTCGAGGAATGCCGGGCGCGTCTCGCGCGTCTCGCCGGGACGCAGCGGGATGGGTCGGTCTTGGAAGATGCCGGTGTCGATGAGCAGGCCGAAGTGCTTCGTGCCTGTGCGCTGGATGAGGTCGATATAGTCGTCGACGACCGGGTGCTTGATCGGCGTGGGCGAGTGGATCTCGGGGGCGATGACGACATCGAGTTCGGCGGCGAGGTCGAGGCTGCGCTCGACCGATTCGGTCCAGATCGGGTGCGGCACGAGATCGCTCGAGACGACGCCGATCTTCGGGCGCACGAACCGGAACCCGAGCCGATGGGCGAGACGGATGTCGCGCTGCAGCGCCGCAGCACCCTCCGAGGCCGTCATGTCCCGGGCGTTCCGCCCGCTCGAGTGCAGGCGCGTGTCTATCCACGAGCCCAGGTTCGTCGGTTCGAGCCCGTACGCCTCGAGAAGCCGGAACCACTCGTCGATCCACGCGGCCGACGGATCCGGGTAGCCCGCGACGTGCCCCTCGCCGAGGATCTCGATGCCCGTCGCACCGAGGTCGGCGATCGCCGCCATCGAGGTCTCGAGGTCGAGCACCGTGCTGAAGTCGCCGGTGTAGCTGTAGAGGCTCACGCCGTACCGGAACGGTCCGCCGTCGTTCTCGGAGGTCAGCGTCACGTGACGTGTGGCGCTCGTGCGACTCGGCTGGTGCTCGATCGGGATGTACGAGGCCCGGAGGAGGATCTCCACCGACACTTCGTGCGTGCCGTCAGGCAGTCCGCCCGGGTACGGCACCGTCACGACGGCAGCCTCCTCGAGCGGCCAGCGCACCCCGTCGGAGTCCCAGAGCTGCGCGAGCGTGTAGGTCCTGCCGCCGAGGGTCCACAGCGGCGCGTCGTGCCGGACATCGACGAGATCGCCCACGCGCACCGCGATCCCGTCGATGAGCGACGCATACAGTCCGCGGTAGTTCGGAATGCGCACGCGCAGCTGGAACCCGGTGATCTCGCCGCCCTCTCGCACGTTGCGAAAGCCCGTGGACTGGATCAGGTCGCGCTCGAGAAGCATCGACGCTCGCTCTCTGTTATGTGCGCCGGCGGTGGCGCACGTGGTTGCGGTTCGACCAGCGTATCGAGGTTCCGATGTTTTATGGCATAAGTATGTCTGATACGCACATAGAGGTATCCGGAGCTGCTCACCTGTCACAAAGTGTCGGGTGGGGCGACACTTCGTGACAGGCGAGCGGATGTGGAAGCCGCGCTGGGCTCGGCAGTGGCACGCCGAGCCGTCGGCACAGCGGCCCGCCGGGCTGCCAGCGCCGCACCGACGGCAGTCATTGCGGTGGCCATCAGCACCACGGCGGCCGAGACCGCCATGTTCGCCGTCGGCCCGTAGGTCGTTGCGAGCTGACCGCCCGCCCACGAGCCGCCGGCGATCCCCACGTTGAACAGCACCACGATCGAGGCGCTCGCGAGGTCGCGCAGACGATCGGAAGCCGCGCGCATGAGTGCCGTCTGGATCAGCGGGAACATCGCGCCGGTGCCCGCGCCCCACAGCGCCAGGGCGACGAGCATGACGACGGTGACCTGCGGAAACAGCGCCAGGGCGGCGTAGGCGGCGACGAAGACGAGGAGGGTCGCACTCAGCGCAGTCCGCGGGAACCGATCGGCAAGGGTCCCGGCGACCGCCACGCCGGCCATCCCGGCGGCGCCGAAGACGAACAGCAGCGCGCTCGCCCAGCCATCGGCGATGCCGGCCGATTCGGAGAGGTAGGGCCGGATGTAGACGAAGGCGAGGAACTGCGCGAGGCCGATGAGCAGGCCTGCCAGCCCGAACGCGAGGAGCGGCGGGAGCGACCGATCGTTCCGCAGCGGCGCGCGCTCGGCCTCCGGCACCGCGGCCACGACCGATCGGGGCAGCCTGCGATAGACGACGACCGCGAGCAGCAGCATCCCGATCCCCATCGCCGCGAACGAGACGCGCCAGCTCGTGAGCTGCGCCAGACCCGTCGCGAGGGGAAGGCCCACGACGGTGGCGGCCGTCCCGCCGCCGGTGACGAGCGCGAGCCCGCGCCCGAGCTGCGCGCCCGACAGCATCGACGATGCGTACACGATGACAATCGCCCAGAACACGCCGTGCGCGATCGCGGCGACCACCCGAGTCGCGAAGGCGAACTCGTAGCTCGGCGAGAAGGCGGTCGCGACGCTCGCCAGTGCGAACACGCCGAGCGAGACCGCGACGACGACGCGGCGGTCGATGCGGCGGGTGGCTCGCGTGAGGGGGATGCTCGTGCCGATGACGACCATCGCCCACACCGATACCAGCAGGCCGATGCGCAGCGGATCGACCCCGAGCTCGGCCGCCATCTCGGGCATGAGCCCTGCAGGCAGCGACTCGGCCGTGACGGTCACGAAGACGCCGAGCGACAGCAGCAGGAGCGGGCCGAGCGGGAGCCGTTCGACGGCGGCGGAGAGAGGGGGGACGGATGCCGTGGACGAAGTCATGCAGCGAGGCTAAACTTTGACATCAATGTCAATGTCAAGCTTTCGAGCGACATCAATCGACACGGAGGCCCGAGCGTCATGAAGATCGGCGAGCTGTCGGAGCGCACCGGCATCCCCACGCGCATGCTGCGGTACTACGAGGAGCAGGGCCTGCTCGTCTCCGAGCGGTCGGCGAACGGCTATCGGTCGTACGACGAGTCCGACGTCGATCGCGCCACACGCGCACGCGGTCTCGTCCAGGCCGGGCTCACCACGCGCCTTGCGAAGGTCGTGCTCGACGTCGAGCGGCAGTGCGCGCTGCAGTCACAGCTCACCTGCTCGCGCGAGCTCGCCGAGATGCTCGCGACCGAGCTCGCCGCCCTCGAGGACCGCCTCGCGTGCCTGACCAAGAGCCGCGATGCGGTCGCGGAGTTCCTCGCGCTCACCCGCAACGGCGACCTGGTGCGCAGCGGGACGGCGGCGTAGCGGCATCCTTCCCGCCGTCCAGACGCCCGACGTCCGGCGGCTTGGCTCAGGGCTCGAGGGTGAGGGATGCCGCGATGGGCGGGATCTCCTCGCGCAGGCTCATGATCTCGCGCACGTGCTCCTGCAGGCGCACATCCTCGGGCAGCTCCGGGCTCCACTGCGGAACCGGCCGGGCGACGCCATCGGGTCCGGGCACGACGAACACGCTCAGGCACTGGGTCGTCAGCATGCGCTCCGCCGGCGTGCGGGGATCGGCCGTCCACACCTGCGTGCTCAGATGCATGCTGTGCCTGCTGGTGTAGACGATGCGCGCGTCCACATCCACGAGGTGCCCGATGACGACGGGCGCGAAGAAGTGGATGCCGCCGGAGTAGACGCCGACCGCCGCGCTGGCGTCGGCGCCCGCCGGATCGAGTGCCGAGGAACGAGGCGTGCCGAGACCGTCCTTCGCCCACGCCGCGGCGCACGCGTAGTCCGCCTCGTCGATCCACCGCATGACGGTGCCGCCGTGAGCCTTGCCGCCGAAGTTCACGACGCCCGGCGGGGCGAGGAAGCGGAGCGTGGTGCGCGGCGCCGCCGACGCGTCCGTGTACTCCTGCGCCAGCATGAGCCGCTTGATCTCGGCGCGCGACTCGATCCGCTCGAGCGCGCCGTCGGCGAGCTTGTGATCCGACCGCGAGACCGGCTCCCACGCCGGCACCTCGGTCGGCCGGCCGTCCTCGCCCTTCGCGACGAAGACGAGGATGCACGTCGTCGCCGGCGTGTAGGCGCGCTCATTCACCCGCGCCGACGAGACGGTGACGACCACGTGCATGCTCGTACGGCCGGTGTACACGATGCGTGCCTGCACCTCGATGAGGCTTCCCGGGGCGATCGGCCGCCGATGGCGGACATTCCCGACGTACGCGGTGACGCAGTAGGCGCCCGCCCAGCCGACCGCGCACGCGTAGCCGGCCTTGTCGATCCACTCCATGACGCTTCCGGCGGCGACGGATCGTCCACCGGCGGCGGTGTCGGAAGGCACCGCCATGAACCGGAGCGTGATCCGGTCGTCGCGACCCGCTGCACGGGTGGGCGTGGCGGCGTTCATGCCGTCAGGGTATTGGCCGCCGCATCCGGCTGTCGCCTGTGGATCCGCGCATCCGACGCCAAGAAGCGGCGATCCTTCGCACAGGGCAGAATCGAACGGTGCCCGCCTCACCCAATTTGAAGCCCGACCACGCCTGCCTCATCGTGCACGGCAGCGACCGGCCCGGAATCGTGGCCGCCGTCTCGGCGATGATCACGCGCATCGGCGGCAACATCGTCGCGTTCGACCAGTACTCCGACGACCCCACCGGCGGGGCGTACTTCCAGCGGGTCGTGTTCCACCGCCCGGGGTTCGCCGCCGACCGCCCCGTGATCGAGAGCGAGATCGCCGAGACGCTCGCCGGCTTCGAGCTGGAGTGGTCGCTGACCGACCAGTCCGTGCCGAAGCGCATGGCGATCCTGTCGTCGAAGCAGGACCACTGCCTGCTCGACCTGCTGTGGCGCCACCGCCGTGGCGACCTGCCCGTCACCGTGCCGATGGTGATCTCGAACCACACCACATCGGCCGAGGACGTGCGCTCGTTCGGCGTGCCGTTCTTCCACGTGCCGGGCGCACCCGGTCCCGACAAGTCGGCGTCCGAGGCGAAGATCATCGAGCTGCTCAGAGGCAACGTCGACTTCGTCGTGCTCGCGCGGTACATGCAGATCCTCTCGGGCGACTTCCTGTCGCAGCTGGGGGTGCCGGTGATCAACATCCATCACTCGTTCCTGCCCGCGTTCATCGGCGCCGAGCCGTACAAGAAGGCGAAGCAGCGCGGGGTCAAGCTCATCGGCGCGACCTCGCACTACGTCACCGACGACCTCGACGAGGGTCCGATCATCGAGCAGGACACGGTGCGCGTCACGCACGCCGACTCCGCCGCCGAGCTCGCCCGCCGCGGCGCCGACGTCGAGCGCCAGGTGCTCTCCCGCGCGGTGCTGTGGCACGCCGAGGACCGCATCATCCGCCACGGCAACCACACGATCGTGTTCTGAGATGGACGCCGCGGCCCGCGGCATCCGTACGGGTCAGAGCCGGCGCGTTTCGTCTCGCTCGTGCCTCGCTCGCTCAACGACCGGGGTGTCGCCCCATGCGGCCCCGGCCCGGTCGTTGAGCGAGCGGAGCGAGACGAAACGCCCGTCGTGTCGCCCCATGCGGCCCCGGCCCGGTCGTTGAGCGAGCGGAGCGGGACGAAACGCCCGTCGTGTCGCCCGATGCGGCCCCGGTCGTTGAGCGAGCGGAGCGAGACGAAACGCCCGTGACCTCAGACCAGGCGCAGCTCGGCGTCGATGGCCGCCGCGGTCCGCTGCAGCGGGGGGAGATACTCGGCGACGACGTGGTCGATGCTGTCGCGCGTGGCACTGGTCGACACGTTCACGGCCGCGACCACGTCGCCGCGGCGATCGTGCAGCGGGACGGCCACCGAGCGCAGGCCCGGCTCCAGCTCGCCGTCCACCAGCGCCCAGCCCTGCTCCCGCACGCGCGCGAGCTCGTCGCGCAGCGCGCCGGCGCTCGTCACGGTGCGGTCGGTGAGGGCGGGGAGAGCGGATGCCGCGAGCAGCGCGTCGCGGGCGGCATCCGGCATCCCGGCCAGCAGCACGCGTCCCATCGACGTCGCGAAGGCGGGGAACCGCGTGCCGATCGTGATGCGCACGCTCATGATGCGGCGGGTCGGCACGCGGGCGATGTAAACGATCTCCGCGCCGTCGAGCACCGCCGCCGACACGCTCTCGTCGACGTCGCGCGACAGGCGCTCGAGGTGCGGCTGCACGATCTCGGGGATCGACAGCGCCGACAGGTAGCTGAAGCCCAGCTCGAGCACGCGCGGGGTGAGTGCGAAGAGCCGGTCACGGCCGCGGACGTAGCCCAGCTCCTCGAGCGTTCGCAGGAACCGGCCCGCCGCCGCACGCGTGATGCCGGCGCGTCGCGCGACCTCGCTCAGCGTGAGCTCGGCGTGGTCGGCATCGAATGCGCGGATGACGGCGAGCCCCCGCGCGAGGGACTGCACGGTGTCCCTTCCCGCGGCGGGGTCACTGCCCGCCGGGACCACGCCGCTGCCAGCCAGGTCGGTGACGGCGGCGGGGGTCGGGTCGCCGCGGCGGTCGGCCGCGGCGGGCACATCGCTGGTCGCGGTCATCGGCTCACCCTACCGACCCGGAACGCGGGTCACCGTTCGAGTACGACGGCGAGCCCCTGCCCGACGCCGATGCAGATCGCGGCGACCGCGACGCCGCGGCCGCGCCGGCGCAGCTCGTGCGCGGCGTGGCCGATGATGCGCCCGCCCGAGGCGCCGAGCGGGTGCCCGATCGCCAGCGCGCCGCCGTGCACGTTGAGCTTGTCGGGATCGAGCTCGGGCCAGCCGGCCGAGCATGCGAGCGACTGCGACGCGAACGCCTCGTTGAGCTCGACGAAGTCGACGTCCGCCCACGTGCGCCCGGCGCGTGCCAGCGCCTTGTTCGCGGCCTCGATCGGCGCGATCGGGAACTGGTCGGGGTTCACGCCGTGCGCGGCACGTGCGGTGATGCGCGCCAGAGGCTCGCCGGGCAGCGCACCCTCGCGCCCGAGCAGCACGGCCGACGCGCCGTCGTTGATCGGCGACGAGTTGCCCGCCGTGACCGTTCCCTTGCCGTCGGCGGCGAACAGCGCCTTCAGCCCGGCGAGCTTCTCGACCGAGGTGTCGTCGCGGATGCCCTCGTCGCGGGCGAGCTCCGCACCGGGCACCTGCACGATCTCGCCGTCGTAGCGGCCCGCGGCCCACGCCTCGGCGGCGAGCCGGTGCGAGCGCACCGCGAACTCGTCCTGCGCCTCGCGCGAGATGCCCCACTCGCGGGCGATCAGCTCGGCGGACTCGCCGTTCGAGATCGTCCAGTGCTTCGGCAGCTTCGGGTTGGTCATGCGCCACCCGATCGACGTGTTCCACATCGTCTGGTTGCCCACGCTCGGCCACGGCCGCGGCGACTTCTCGACCACGTACGGCGCCCGGCTCATCGACTCGACGCCCCCGGCGAGCACGATGTCGGTGTCGCCGGCCTCGATCGCGCGGGAGCCCTGGACCACCGCCTCGACGGACGAGGCGCAGAGGCGGTTCACCGTGACGCCCGTGACGGATGTCGGGAACCCGGCCAGCAGCGCACCCATGCGCGCGACGTTGCGGTTGTCCTCGCCCGCCTGGTTCGCATCGCCGAAGATCACGTCGTCGATCCGGGCCGGGTCGAGGCCCGTGCGCTCGGCCGTCGCCTTCATCACGATCGCGGCGAGGTCATCGGGCCGCACGCCCGACAGGGCACCGCCGGCGCGCCCGAACGGCGTGCGCACCGCGTCATAGATGTAGGTGGCCATGTCAGTTCTCCTCCCGGATGCTGCGGGCCGCGGCATCCGCTGTCTCCGATGCATCGGTCAGTTCCAGTCCGGTGAGCTCGGCGAGGAGCTCGATCGTGTTGTCGCCGAAAGCCTCACGCACCGCGAAGCCGTCGGGCGTGACGTCGAACACCGCGTGGTCCGTGTAGACGCGCGTGACGCAGCTGACGCCGGTCAGGGGGTAGGTGCAGGCCTCGACCAGCTTCGACTCGCCGGTCTTGGTCAGCAGGTCCGTCATGACATAGACGTTCTTCGCGCCGATGGCGAGGTCCATGGCACCGCCGACGGCGGGGATGGCGCCCGGCGCTCCGGTGGACCAGTTCGCGAGGTCACCGGCCTGCGACACCTGGAAGGCACCCAGCACGCACACGTCGAGATGGCCGCCGCGCATCATGCCGAACGAGTCGGCGTGGTGGAAGTACGCGGATCCGGCGAGCGCGGTAACCGGCTGCTTGCCGGCGTTGATGAGGTCGGGGTCGACAGCGCCCGGGGCCGGAGACGGCCCCATGCCCAGCATCCCGTTCTCGGTGTGGAGGATGATCTCCTGGTCCTGCGGCAGGTAGTCGGCGACGAGCGTCGGCGCCCCGATGCCGAGGTTCACGTAGGAGCCCTCGGGGATGTCCTGCGCGATGCGCGCGGCGAGCTGCTCGCGCGTGATGCGCGTGGCCGGCGACGACTCGGTGGCGCTCACTGGTCGACCTCGCTTCCTTCTGCGGATGAGTCCGCGCGTACGAGCGGGCGCCCTTCGATGTCGACTCCCCCGACGAACGCGCCGTCGCTCAGCCAGCGGCGCTCCCCCACCGCGACCACCCGGTCGACGAAGATGCCGGGGGTCACGACCGACTCGGGGTCGAGCGAACCCAGAGGCACGATCTCGTCGACCTGCACGATCGTGGTGGTCGCGGCAGCGGCCATGATCGGGCCGAAGTTGCGCGCCGTCTCGCGGTAGACCAGGTTCCCCCAGCGGTCGGCGCGATACGCGCCGACCAGCGCGACATCCGCCCTGATGGGGTACTCGAGCGCGTAGTTGCGCCCCTCGATCTCGCGGAGCTCCTTGCCCTCGGCCAGCTGCGTGCCGACACCCGTCGGCGAGAAGAAGGCGCCGATGCCGGCGCCGGCCGCACGGATGCGCTCGGCGAGGTTGCCCTGCGGCACCAGCTCGAGCTCGATCTCGCCGGCGCGGTACAGCCCGTCGAACACCCAGGAGTCGTGCTGGCGCGGGAACGAGCACAGGATCTTGCGCACGCGCTTCTTGGCTAGGAGGGCGGCGAGCCCGACGTCGCCGTTGCCCGCGTTGTTGTTGATGATCGTCAGGTCGGTGGCGCCCTGCGCGATGAGCGCGTCGATGAGCTCGACCGGCTGCCCGGCGCGGCCGAAGCCGCCGATCATGATGGTCGCTCCATCGCGGATGCCGGCCACGGCCTCCGCGACAGACCCCACGGTCTTGTCGATCATACGATCCCCTCGTGTTCGCTGTGCGAACAGTCGTCCGTTCTGCGGATAGCCTATCGCACCCGGCCGCGCGCGGCATCCCTCGCGAGTCGACGGCCCGGACCGGCAACCGTTCGGGTGTCACGAAACGTGGCATCGCCCACGACGTAGCCGCGCGTCGTGACTCCCGAACCGGCGACGGCACGCAGCGGCAACCGTTCGGGTGTCACGAAACGTGGCAACGCGCACGACGTAGCCGCGCGTCGTGACACCCCAACGCGACGCCGCCGGAGAGAGACGCGGAGGCCGCACCCGGGTCGGGGTGCGGCCTCTCTGCGACTGCGGCGATCGGCGGCCGGTCAGCGCCGTTCGCGGTCGGCGAGGAACTCGCCGGGCTTCGTCGGCACGAAGGCCGACCCGCTCTCGTCCAGCGACGCCGCGAGGCGGTTCATGCGCTCGGCCGACTGGCCGCCCCAGTGTCCGCTCTCGACTCGGTCCATCAGCGTCTCGATGCCGGCCGCGATCTCGGCCGGCGTGAAGACGCAGTGCCCGACATGGTCGACGAAGTACTGACGGAGCAGGCTCTGGTCGCCCGCTGCGCGGACGTCCTCTGCGTACTCCTGCTCGACCTGCACCGGGGCGAGGATGTCGTCGAGGGTGTGGAGCGTCAGCACGGGCATCTCCAGGTCGCCGGTGAGCCCCGACGACGCGCGCAGCGTCTCGACCGATCCCGGGTCCGCCGCGACGTCCGCGGTCTGCGTCAGCGTCGCCAGGTCGCCCTTCAGGTCCAGCCCGGCCTGCCGGTACAGCTCCTGGACGAGCGCGCGGTCCGCGGACTGGGCGAAGAGCTTCTGGTAGTCGACGCCGACGTTCCACGTCGCGTTGCCACCCGCGGTCGACTCGATGTCGAAGCGCCCCGGCGTGACGAACCCGATGGTGTCGACCAGCTGCTCGTAGAGCGACTGCTGCGCCACGGCGGGGTCGGTGGGCGCGTCCGCCGCCAGCACGCCGTCCGAGAGGTGGAACAGGGCCCCGGCGAGGGCGATCCGCGCACGCCCCTCGGGCGTCTGCTGGCCGGCATCCACCGCCGCAGTCAGTGCCGACGACGCCGCGAACGCATCGGGAAGCGTGGCATAGCCCTCGATGTCGATCTCCTGCGCGGGGGCCAGCAGCTGGTCGATCGCGTGCGCACCGTCGAGCTGGTAGTTGTTCAGATCGACGCCGCCCTCCATGAGCCCGCACGTGGGCATCGCACCCTCGATGACGTCGCCCGCGGACTCCGCGATCCGGCCGGTGACGAGGCCGCCCATGGAGGTGCCGTACGCCAGGATGTGGTCGGGATCGAGGCCGGTCTCATCGAGCATCGCGTCGAGCGACTGCAGCTGGTCGTCGACGGCGGTGGGAACCGCCCATCCGCTCGCGGCGTACGACGAGCCCACGAGCGCGTAACCCTGCTCGAGCAGCAGTGTCTTCGTGGCGTCGTCGGGAGCGACGGCTGCCGGGTTGCCGGGGACGAACGAGGGCCGGTATCCGTGGCTGTACAGCAGGACGGTGCCGTTCCAGTCCGAGGGCACCGAGGCGAGCCAGGTCGTTCCGGTGGGGAGCGAACCGGAGTAATCGCCCGGGGTGGCTGCGACGGCGGGCGGGGCGACGAGACCGGCGGAGAGCAGCGCGCCGGCGGCGACCGCTGCGACTCCGAGGACGCGCGTGCGTACGTGCGGGGACATGGGGTGGTCCTTCCGTTGTCATCATCGACAGGGACTCCGTCGTCGGCGACGGAGCTGGGACCAATTATCAAGTTTCCTGATGATGAATCAAGGGGTCAGGGCGATTGCTCGAGCGCGCGTCGTGCATCCTGCAGCCATCGCCCGAGCGCCGAGCGCTCCGTCGACGACAGACCGGCGAAGGCCTCGGCCTCGATGCGGTCGACGTCGTTCCGGCATGCCGCCAGCAGTGCGGTGCCCGCCGCGGTGAGCGAGATCGTCATGCGCCGGCGGTTGTCGGCATCGCGCACGCGCTCGATCAGCCCCGCCTCGCCCAGGGCGCGCACGATCCCCTCCATCGCCTGCGCCGACACGAAGGCATGGCGGGCGAGCTGCGCGGAGCTCATTCCCGGATGCTGCTCCAGCACGGTGAGCGCCGTGTACTGCGTGACGGTGATGCCGTGCGGCCGCACGACCGCATCGAGGCGCCCGCGGACCGCCAGTTCGACCTGCTTCACCTGATAGAGGATGCGGGGCGCGTGCTCGGCCGTCATGCGGTCCCCGGGTCCGTCATGCGATGAAGCCTACGGCGTCAGTGTTCCTCCGCGAACACGTCCTTCGCGATGCGGAAAGCCGTGTTGGCGGCGCTGACGCCGCAGTAGACGCCCGCCTGCAGGATGACTTCCTTGATCTCGTCGACGGTCAGGCCGTTGCGCAGGGCCGCCCGCAGGTGCATCGCCAGCTCTTCGTGGTGGCCGAGTGCGATGAGCGCAGTGAGCACCGCGACCGACCGCGATCGCCGATCAAGGCCGGGGCGCGACCAGACGTCGCCCCACGCGACGCGGGTGATGAAGTCCTGGAAGTCGGCGGTGAGCTCGTTCGTGCCGGCGATGGCCCGGTCCACGTGGGCGTCCGACAGCACCTCGCGCCGGACGGCCATCCCCTGGTCGTACCGCTCCTCGTCGGTGAGGCCCTCGCCCGCGGGCCGGCTCATGCCGCACGCTCCCGCGCAACGGCGTCGAAGAACTCTCGCAGCGCCGCGGCCGTCGCGGCCGGATCGTCCGCGGGCGGCAGGTGGGCGGCATCCGCGATCCCGACCGCCCGGCCGCGCTGCACGCCGTCGGCGATCTCGCGAGCGGATGCCTCGGGCGTGACGCCGTCGTGATCGCCCCAGACCGCGAGCACCGGAGTGGCGATCTCGCCGAGCCCGTCCCGCACGTCGAAGCCCGCGAGCGCCTCGCAGCACAGCGCATAGCTCTCGTCGTCGGTGTCCTGCAGCACGTGCAGCATGCGCCCGGTCAGGTCGGGGTCGCGCGCGATCGTGCCCGGCGCGAACCAGCGCTGCGCCGATCCGACGACGAGGCTCGAGGTGCTCTGCGCACGCACCTGCGCGGCACGGTCGCGCCACCCCTCGGGGGCGCCGATCGCCGCGCCGGAGCAGATGATCGCGGCGGCGTCGATGCGGTCGCCGTGGCGCCGCAGCAGCTCGAGGCCCACGCAGCCGCCGAGTGACACGCCGGCGTAGAGGAACGGGCCCTCGACCGCCTCGGCGACGGCATCGGCGAGCTCGGCGATCGTGAACGGCTCGACCGCCGGCCGGGCGGCGCCGTGGCCGGGCAGGTCCCACGCCACGACCCGATAGCGCTCGGCGAGGGCCGGGATCACGCGCTCCCACAGCAGCGTCGACGTGCCGAGCGACGGCCCGAGGACGAGCGTCGGCGCGGCGGCGCTCGCGCCTCGCCCGGTCCCTGAGCCGCCCCCGGTGCCCGCGACGCCCCCGGCGCCTGAGCTTGTCGAGGGCCCCACGGGCGCGCCGACGGCGATGGCGGGAAGGGTCACGGGTTCTCCTCCTGGTCCGAGAGCGGGGTTTGGGGCGCGTCGCGTGCGTTCGGGGCGTGCGCCGCGCGCGCCGAACGCGCGTCGTGCGCCCCGAACCGGGGACCGACGTCGGCGCCGGACCGGCCCGAAGGCGCGACGGCATCGTCCACCAGCGCGCCGGCCAGGCCGGTGTAGTTCGCGGGATCCAGCAGGTCGGCGACGAACGCCTCGGGTGTCGCCCCGCGGGCGGCGGCGAGCGCGATCACGTCGGGCGCGGCGGCCAGCGCTGAAGCCAGGTCGCCGCCCGCGGCCGCGTCCGAGACGAGACGCGACACGGCCTCGGCGCCCGCCACGGGGCCGAGCACGAGTGAGAGCCGCTCGGCCACGATGAGCCCGCCGGTCGCACCGAGGTTGCGCGCGACGGCGTCGGTGTCGACGTGCAGGTCGGTCACGAGTGCAGCGGCATGGGCCGTGGCGCCGAGCGCGAGACGCAGCAGCTCCCTGAGTGTCGGCCACTCCGCGTGCCAGGCGCCGTCGGGCCGCTCATCGGCCGCGAGCGCCGACGCGAGGTGCAGCGTCGCACCCAGCTGCGGCGCGCGCAGCGCGGCGGAGCGGATGAGGACGGATGCCGCGGGGTTGCGCTTCTGCGGCATCGCCGACGATCCGCCGCCCGAGCCCTCGGCGAGCTCACCGATCTCGGTGCGGCTGAGGGTCGCGACATCCCCCGCAATCTTGCCGACCGCATCGATCGCCTGCACGAGGGCGTCGCCGAGCTCGGTGATGGGCCAGCGCGTCGTGTGCCACGGCGCGTCGGGCGACGCGAGCCCGAGCTCGTGCGCGAATGCGGCGGGCAGGTCGGCGGCGGGCTCGGGGCCGGCGATCTCGGCGAACGACGCGAGCGTCCCGGCGGCACCGCCCAGCTGTGCCGGCAGGCTGTGCTCCACTTCCTGCACTCGCTCCTTCGCACGCACGACGCCTCGCAACCACGCCGTTGCGCGCAGGCCCACCGTCGTCGGCACCGCGTGCTGGGTGAGCGTGCGGGCGGCCGCCACCTCGTCGCGACGCGAGCGCGCTAGCGAGCGCAGCGAGACCTCGGCGTGCGCGAGCGCGGCGACGACCTTGCTGGTCGCCGTGCGGGCGAGCAGCATCGCGGCGGTGTCGACGATGTCCTGGCTCGTCGCCCCGCGGTGCACCCACACGCGAGCGTCGTCCGACACGCGCTCCCTGAGCCGCGCGACGAGGGGGATCACGGGGTTCCCGCCGGCCACGGATGCCGCAACGAGCGCCGTCAGGTCGACGCCGTGGTCGGGGCATCCGCGCAGGCCGCCCTGCCAGCCGAACTCCGCCTCGATCTCGTCCACCGCCTCCGCCGGAGCGAGGCCGAGTTCGCCGTAGGCCCGGACCAGCGCGACCTCGGCCGTCACCAGAGCGTCGAGGTACGCGGCATCCGTCACCGTCTCGTCGTGACCCACGGTCACCGGCGAGAGCAGGCCCTCGTCCATCGGGGGCCGGTCACGGTCAGAAGGCAAGGAACACGGTCTCCTTCTCGCCCTGCAGATGGATGTCGTGGTGAAGGCTGCCATCGGCCAGGCGCGTCGCGATGAGCGTAGCGCGGTCGTCCTCGTCGAGCGAGGACAGCAGCGGGTCCGCCGCGAGCAGATCGTCGTGCTCGGGCAGGTAGATGCGCGTGACGAGCTTGTCGGGGAGTCCGCGCGCGAAGACCACGACCGAGTAGAACGGGGCGCCGCCGTCGATGGGACCGGGGTTGCGGGTCCAGAACTCATAGCGGCCGACATCCGTCGTCGCCGCCCGGCCGAAGCCCGTGAAGGAGTGGTCGTCGCGGCGGAACGCGCCGTGGGCGCGCGGGATCTCGCCGTTCTCGTCGGCGCTCCAGATCTCGACGACGGCATCGGGGATCGGCGCACCGGCGCCGTCGAACACCGTGCCGCCGAGCACGATCGCACCGGGGCTGTGCGGGAAGACGACCTCGTGCTTCTTCGGGTAGTCCAGGCCGAAGGCGAAGAACGGGCCGACCGTCTGCCCGCCCGTGGCCTCGTGGGTCTTCGGGCCCAGGTCGCGCTTGGTGCGGGTCGACATCAGTGCTCTCCTTCTTCGGGCTCGAACCACGTCGCGTCGGGGCCGTCGACGACGATGTCGAAGCGGTAGCCCATCGAGAACTCGGGCACCGACAGGTCGTGGTCGTACAGCCCGATGAGCCGGTCGCGGTCCTTCTGTCGCCAGATGGTGTTGTAGATCGGGTCGAGCGGGAACAGCGGGTCGCCGGGGAAGTACATCTGCGTCACGAGGCGCTGGGTGAAGCCCGAGCCGAAGACCGAGAAGTGGATGTGCGCGGGACGCCACGCGTTGACGTGGTTCTTCCACGGGTAGGCGCCGGGCTTGATCGTCGTGAACTTGTAGAACCCGTCGTCGTCGGTCACGATGCGGCCGGCGCCGGTGAAGTTCGGGTCGAGGGGTGCGGGATGCTGGTCGCGCTGGTGGATGTAGCGGCCTGCGGCGTTCGCCTGCCAGATCTCGACGAGCTGGCCCGCGACCGGGCGCCCCCACGAGTCGAGAACGCGGCCCTCGACGGTCATGCGTTCGCCCTGGGGCTCGCCGATGTGCTGCAGCGTCAGGTCGGACTCGATGGCGGCGACATCCCGCTGCCCGAAGGCCGGCGACCACAACTCGATCATCTCGGGGTCGACGAGCTTCGGGTTCTTGGTCGGATGGCGCAGCAGGCTCGACCGGTACGGCGGGAAGTCGTGCAGGCTGATGTTCTGCCGCTCCCCCGCCTCCTCGCGCCGCGCTGCGGCGGCGTGGTAGTCGACGATCTCCTGCGTGATCTCGTTCTGCGTCAGCTGGTCGGGCGAGGCGAGCAACGACTCCGGCGCTGCCACGTTCTGCTCGAGCACCACCGACGACGAGAACGCCTCCTCGCCCTGTGGATCGGGCTGGGTCGCGGTCATGAGGTCTCCTTCGACGACTCGGGTCTTCCCAGCGTCGCACCGCGCGGTGTGGTCCGCGTCGGAGATTCCCACCCAGTGGGAATGAGGGATGCCGCGGGGAGTCGGCATCCGTCCCCATCCGGGTGTGGGGCGCGATACGCCCGCTCGGGGCGCGCGCCGTGCGACCCGAGCGCACGGCATGCGCCCCAAACCCGTGGCGACCGCGGCGCGGGACCAGGGCGACGCCGGGTGCGGGACCAGGGCGACGCCGGGCGCGGGACCGGGCGGGACCGGGGCGACACCGGCTCGCGGGACCAGGGCGACACCGGCTCGCGGCACCAGGGCGACACCGGCGCGCGGGACCGGCTTCGGCTCGCGGGACCCGGGCGGCACCGGCTCGCGGGACCAGGGGCGACCGCGGCGCGCGGCACGGTGCGAGACCGGTGCTGGCTCGGCGGCCGGAGTCGGACGGATGCCGGAGGCGCCGACATCCGTCCCCATCCGGGTTTGGGGCGCGATACGTGCGTTCGGGGCGCGCGCCGTGCGCCCCGAACGCACGGCATGCGCCCCAAACCCGGGGCGACCGCGGCGCGGGACCAGGGCGACGCCGGGCGCGGGACCAGGGCGACACCGGCTCGCGGCACCAGGGCGACGCCGGCGCGGGACGGTGGCGACAGCGGTGCGGCGTGCCGGACGGATGCCGCGGGCAGCGGTATCCGTCTCCGCTCAGGTGTGACGCAGGTCGTGGTGGAGGTCCTTCGCGGCCTGCACGACCAGCGGGCCCAGCCGGCGCTCATCGGCGCGCTCGAGGTGCACGACCAGGCCGACGGCGACGGGCGGCAGACCCTCGACGCGGGGCAGCGCGGCGGCGACGGAGACGTTGCCCAGCGTCATCTCCTCGCGCGTCGTGGCGTAGCCGAGCGCGCGCGTGCGGGCGATGTCGGCGCGGAGGTCGGCCTCGCCCGTGATGGAGTTCACCGTCTCGCGCTCGAGCGGCGCCCGGAAGTACTGCCGCAGCCAGCTCTCGTCGCGTGTGGCGAGCAGCGCCTTGCCGACGCCGGTGGTGTGCAGGGGTCCGCGGCCGCCCATGCGGCTGAGGGTCGGGATCGACTGGCGGCCGGTGAGACGCCCGACGTACAGCGCGCTCGTGGTCTCGGGAGTGGCTCCGTCGAGCACGGCGAGGTGGACGTTCTCCCCGGTCGCCTCGTAGAGGCGCACCATGTGCGGCAGCGCCGTCTCGCGCAGGCGCAGCGAGAGTGGCGAGAGTTCGCCGAGCTCCCAAAGCCGCGGGCCGATGGCGTAGGTGTGCCCGGGGCCCCGCGTCAGCAGCCCCTGGGCGACGAGCGTCGCGAGCAGGCGGTGGAGGGTCGAGGTCGCAAGCCCCGTGCGGGCCGCGAGCGTCGTCGCGGTGACGGCCGGTTCGTCGTCGGTGAAGCATCCGAGCACGCGCAGGGTGCGCTCGAGCACGCCCTCGCCGTCCGCCATGCTTCCTCCCCGAGCGACGTTACCCGCCTGGACGCGGTGGTCGAGCGAGCTCGTGCCGAGTGGCCGCCACCCCACCACCGGTCGTTGAACGAGCGAGGAACGAGCGAGACGAAACGCGCCCACACCCCGCGCCCCCGTTCGGCCCGACGCGTTTCGTCTCGGTCGCCGGCGCTCCCACGCTCAACGACCGCGACATCCCGCCCGGTCGTTGAGCGAGCGAGGAACGAGCGAGACGAAACGCGCCTGCGCACCTCAATGGCAGAGTGGGCGCATGGCCAACTCGCCCTCCGGCGACTCGATGACGTCGCGCATCGTGCGCGTGCTCGAGACGTTCACAGCCGAGCGCTCGATGCAGTCGGCCACCGAGATCGGACGGCGCGCAGGGCTCCCGTCGTCTACGGCGCACCGGATCGTCGACGAGCTCGTCGACGCGGGGCTCCTCGAGCGCGACGAGGACCGCCGCGTCCACCTGGGCCTGCGCCTGTGGGAGCTCGCCCTCCGAGGTTCGACCGCCCTCCGTCTGCGCCAGGCCGCGCTCCCCTACATGGAGCAGGTGCAGGCCCGCATCCGCGAGCACACGCAGCTCGCGGTGCTCGAGCAGGACGAGGCCCTCTTCCTCGAGCGCCTCTCGCACCCCGACGCCGGCGCGAACATCACCCGCATCGCCGGGCGCCTGCCGCTGCACGCCTCCTCGTCCGGCCTCGTGCTGCTGGCGCACGCACCCGCGGCGCTGCGCGAGCGCGTGCTCGCGGGCACGCTGCGCGCCCTCGCGCCGGAGACGGTGACGGATGCCGCACGCCTGCGTCGCCTGCTCGCCGAGGTCCGCCGCACCGGGGTGGTGGTCGCGCCGGGCTCGATCGAGGCGGTCTCGACCGGCGTCGCCGTCCCCATCCGCGACGCCGGAGAGGTGGTCGCCGCGCTGTCGGTGGTGCTGCCGCGAGAGACCGAACCGGATGCCGCCGTCGCGGCGCTGCGCGAAGCCGCAGCGGGAATCGAGGCCGCGCTCCGGGCCGACCGCCGCTGACCTCGAAGGACGCGCGAGAGGAGCGGACGGAGCCGCCGGTCCCCTCAGGTGAGTCGAGGAAGCGCGCGTCCTCAGTTGAGGAAGCGCGAGCTGCGCCCTCAGCTGAAGAATCCAGCGGCGCGTCCTCAGTTGAGGAAACGAGCTGAGATGAGGGAGGAAAGGGCGACAAGGCTCCTCATCCCGGCTCACGTCCTCATTTGAGGACGCCGGTGCTCGGTGACTCGCGACCGAGCCACGCTGCCCGCCGCGACGGGCGAACGGCAGGCGGGGATGCCATCCCGATCAACGGGAATCCGATGCAACGCCGACGCAGCGGGGCCACACTGGGCCGAGGCATCCGCTTCCGAACGTCGAAGGAGACGCTCATGTCCACGATCCGCACCCGAGTCGCCATCGTCGGCGCCGGGCCTGCCGGCCTCCTGCTCTCGCACCTGCTGGGGATCGCGGGCATCGAGTCCGTCGTCATCGACCAGCGCTCACGCGACGAGATCGAGACGACGATCCGCGCAGGCATCCTCGAGCAGGGCACCGTCGAGGTGCTCGACTCCTCCGGCGCCTCGAGCCGCGTGCGCACCGTCGGCAACCGCCACGACGGCATCGAGCTGCGCTTCGCGGGGGCCGGTCACCGCATCGACTTCGCCGAGCTCGTCGGCCGCGGCGTGTGGCTGTACCCCCAGCACGAGGTGCTGAAAGACCTCATCGCCGTGCGCCTCGGCAAGGGCCAGGACCTCCGCTTCGGCGTGACCGCGGTGCGGGTCGAGGACGCGGCAACCGCTCGGCCACGCCTCATCGCCACCGACGCCGACGGATCGCCGCTCGAGATCGAGGCCGACTTCGTCGTCGGCGCCGACGGTTCCCGCAGCGTCGTGCGCGAGGCGGTCACCGGCTCGCACACCGGCGGCTACTTCCGCGAGTACCCGTTCGCATGGTTCGGCATCCTGTGCGAGGCGCCGCCGAGCGCCGACGAGCTGATCTACAGCAACTCGCCCAACGGCTTCGCGCTCATCAGCCAGCGCAGCGCCACCGTGCAGCGCATGTACTTCCAGTGCGACCCGGATGCCGACCCCGGCGCCCTCAGCGAGGCGCAGCTGTGGGACGAGCTGCAGTCGCGCGTACCCGGCACGACGCTGAAGGAGGGGCCGATCTTCCAGCGCGACGTGCTGCGGTTCCGGAGCTTCGTCGCGCACGAGCTGCTGAACAACCGCGTGGCACTCATCGGCGACGCCGCGCACACCGTGCCACCCACCGGTGCGAAGGGCATGAACCTCGCGGTCGCCGACGTGCTGGTGCTTGAGCGGGCGCTGCGGGCGCTCCTGCTCGAGAACGACCACCGCCTCATCGAGGCATTCCCCGAGAAGGCGCTGCACCGCATCTGGAAGGCGCAGCACTTCTCGTGGTGGATGACGAACATGCTGCACGTCGCACCCGACGCGTCGGACTTCGACCGCCTGCGCCAGCTCGGCGAGCTGCGTTCCGTCGTCGAGTCCGAGGCGGGGCGCCGCTTCCTCGCCGAGGCCTACACCGGGTGGCCTCTCGAGGGACTCGCCTGACCCCGTCCCCTCCGGCCGCCCCGCCCCGTCCCGCCCCACCCCGCCCTGCCCCGCTCACTCCACCCAGGTTCACTTGCGCTACACGTACGGGAATGAGCCCCGGAAGCGTACGTTCAGCGCAAGTGAACACCCCCGCCGGGCGATGACAGCTCCCGCCGGGCGCCTGCCGCTGAACGGGAATGGACGGATGCCGCGCGGCGGTCTCGGCTATAGTCCGGTGCCCATGGCCTCATCGTCGCGGACCGCACGGCCCGAGCCGTCGCGCACGAGCTCGATCGCGATGCTGCTCGTGGCCGTGTGCCTGGTCGCGGCGAACATGCGGCCGGCGATCACCGGTCTCGGCCCGCTGCTCGACCAGATCGGCGCCGACACCGGGATGTCGGTCTCGGCGCTCGGAGTGCTCGCGGCCGTGCCGCTGATCGCGTGGGCACTGTTCTCGCCGCTCGCCCACGACCTGAGCCGGCGGTTCGGGCAGCCGCGGGTGCTGATGTGGTCGCTCATCGTGCTGCTGGCCGGCACGCTGGTGCGCTCGATCCCGGGGCCGGTCGTCAGCCTCTGGGTCGGCACGGCGATCATCGGCATCGGCATCGCGATCATCAACGTGCTGATGCCCGCCGTGGTCAAGCGAGACTTCCCGACTCATGTCCCGGCGGTGACGGCCGCCTACACGGCCCTCCTCGCAGGCCTCGGCGCGGTGTCGTCGGGGGTCGTGGTGCCGATCTCGCACATCCCCCTCGGCGGCGATCCCGCCGGGTGGCGGTTCGCCCTCCTGGTGACGGGCGCCGCGCTGCTGCCGTTCGCGATCGCCGGGTGGTGGTGGGCGCACCGGGGCGCGGCGCACGCTCATGTCCGCGCATCAGCGCCGCGGGGACGCACGGGCATCTGGAGCGACGCGACCGCGTGGCTGGTCGCCGTGTACATGGGACTCCAGGCATCCATGTTCTACATGTTCGTGACCTGGCTCGCCCCGCTCTCGATGTCGATCGGCCGCACCGAGGTGGTCGCCGGCATTGACGTCATGGTCTACCAGCTGTTCTCACTGGCGGGCTGCCTGCTGCTGCCGCTGATCCTGCGCGGCGGCCTGGAGAGGTGGGCGCCCGCCCTCATCCCCTCGCTCGCGATCGTGGGCGTCGCCGGCCTCATGATCGCGCCGGACGCCGTCCTGGTGTGGGCGTCGCTCATCGGACTCACCGGCGGCGCGACGCTGGCGATGTCGCTCACGCTGATGGCGCAGCGGGCGCGCGATCACGACGCGTCGGCTGCTCTGTCGGGCATGTCGCAATCGGTCGGATACGTGATCGCCGCGTTCGGCCCTGTCGCCTTCGGCGCGCTCCACAGCCTCACCGGCGATTGGATCGCCTCGCTCGCGCTGGTGCTCGCGGTGCTCGCCGCGCTCACGGTCGTCGGCGTGTTCGCCGGCCGCGACCGCTACGTCCTCGACCGCTCCTGACGCGGCGTCGGTTCGGGTGTTACGACACGCGGCAACGCCGGCCGCGTTGCCACGATTCGCGTCCCCCGAACCGCGGCCCGGCGAACTCGGGTTTCACGACACGGCAACGCCGGCCGCGTTGCCACGGTTCGCGTCCCCCGAACGCCCGGCCAGCCGGAATGGATGCCGCGCCCCGCGCCGTGGCTCGAGACGACGTCGCAGGTGCCCGGAACCCCGGCCCAAGGCTTCGGGTGTCAAGACACGCGGCAACGCCGGCCGCGTTGCCACGCATCGCGTCCCCCGAACCGCGGCCCGGCGAACTCGGGTGTCACGACACGCGGCGACGCCGGCCGCGTTGCCACGATTCGCGTCCCCCGAACGCCCAGGCTCACTCGTCGGGGAAGGCCAGCGCCCGCAGCAGTGCGCCCAGGGTCTCGCGGTCGTCGGCGCTCAGCTGCGCGTGGACCCGCTCCTCGGCGGCGCGGGCGGACTCCCGGGCGACGGCGACGAGCTCACGCCCGGCATCCGTCGCCACGACGACGTTGGCCCGCCGGTCGGACGGATCGGGCCGTCGCTCGACGAGCCCACGGGACTGCAGCTCGTCGACGAGGCTGACGACCTGGCTGGGGTCGAGCCGGAGGAATTCGGCGAGCTCCCGCTGCGACGGCCGGGCATCGCCCGACGCGAGGACGAGCACCGAGTATGACCGGGCCTTGAGTCCGTGCTCGGCCAGTGCGGCGTTGCCCGCGGCGAGCGCGATGGCGTTCGCGCGGGCGAGCAGGAAGCTGACGTCGTCGGTCAGGGCGGACGAGCGGAGCCCCTCGGGCGCGACGGGCGCGACGGGCGCGACGGCGGCGTCGGCGGGTTTCGGCATGGCCACGATGCTAGTCCACTTCATGGATGAACGGAATGATTGACTTTCTCAACGGTTAGGACTTCAATGGACCCGACACGAAGGAGTTCACGCATGTCTTCGCACGCCCCCCTCGACGGCAAGGTCGCCATCGTCACCGGCTCGGGCCGCGGCCTCGGCCTCGCCTACGCCCAGGAGCTCGCCCGCCAGGGCGCCGCCGTCGTGATCAACGACGTCGACGATGCCACCGCTGCCGAGGCCGTCGCCTCGATCGAGGCCGAGGGCGGCCGCGCCGTCGCCGTGGTCGCACCGGTCGGCCCCACCGAGACAGCGAAGCAGCTCGTGCAGGCCGCCGTCGACACGTTCGGCCGGCTCGACATCCTCGTGACGAACGCGGGTGTGCTGCGCGACACCGTGCTGTGGAAGATGAGCGACGACGACTTCGACACCGTCATCAACGTCCACCTGCGCGGCACCTTCACCTGCGTGCGCGAGGCAGCGACCTACATGCGCGCGAACGAGGTCCCCGGCCGCATCATCTGCATCGGCTCGCCCACGGGGCAGCGCGGCAACTTCGGGCAGACGAACTACGCCGCCGCGAAGGCCGGCATCGTCGGCATGGTGCGCACGTGGGCGCTCGAGCTGAAGAAGGCGGGCATCACCGCCAACGCCGTCATCCCGGTGGCCGCGACCGCGATGACAGCGACGGTCCCCTACTTCGCCGCGGCGGTCGAGGCCGACGCCGCCGGCAAGCCGATGCCCGCGTTCTTCCGGCACGACCTCGGGTTCGGCACGTCCGACGACGTCGCCGGGCTCATCGCCTATCTCGCATCGGATGCCGCCGCCGGCGTCACCGGGCAGGCCATCGGCATCGGCGGCGACCGCCTGCAGGTGTGGTCGCACCCCGAGGCGGTCGCGACCGCGTACCACGAGGGCGGCTGGTCGTACGACGACCTGGCGAGCGGGTTCCCCGACGCAGCCGGCGCCCTGCAGTCGGTCGGCGAGAGGTTCCCGCCGCTCCCGGAGGAGCTGCAGCGCCCGGCGCCGACCGGTCGTTGAGCGAGCGAAGCGAGACGCAACGCCCATGACCCGCTACGAACCCGCGATCGACGTCGGCGCGCTCACCGCGCTCGACGTGCACGTGCACATCGAGGTCGACCACCACGGTCACTCGTCGCTGCCCGACGACCTCCGCGATGCCGCGGCGGCCTATTTCAGCACCGACGGACCGAACCCCGACCTCGACGCCGTCGCCGCCTACTACCGGGAGCGGCGGATGGCGGCGGTCGTGTTCACGGTCGACGCCGAGACGAATCTCGGCCAGTCGCCGCTTTCGAGCGCCGACATCGCCGAGGGTGCCGCCCGCAACAACGACGTGCTCATCCCGTTCGGCTCGGTCGATCCGCTGAAGCCGACGGCGATCGACGATGCGCGCCGCCTCATCGAGGACCACGGCGTGCGGGGGTTCAAGTTCCATCCCACGGTGCAGGGCTTCGATCCGTCCGACGCCGCGCACTCCGCGCTGTACGAGACGCTGCAAGAGGCGGGCGTCGTCGCGCTCTTCCACACCGGCCAGACCGGGATCGGCGCCGGCCTGCCGGGTGGGCGAGGCCTGCTGCTCGGCCTGTCCAACCCGATGCTGCTCGACCCCGTCGCGGCGCGGTTCCCCGAGCTGCAGATCATCATGGCCCACCCGTCCGTGCCGTGGCAGGACGAGGCCCTGTCGGTCGCGACCCACAAGCACAACACCTGGATCGACCTGTCGGGCTGGAGCCCGAAGTACTTCCCCGAGTCGCTCGTGCGCGCCGCCAACACGTACCTGAAGAGCCGCGTGCTCTTCGGCTCGGACTTCCCGCTGCTCACGCCCGACCGCTGGCTGCGGGACGCCGAGCTGCCGACCGCTTCGGGCGCCGCGCGCTTCAAGTCCGAGGCGCTGCCCGGCATCCTCAAGGACAACGCGGTACGACTCCTCGGGCTCGGCGGCTGAGATGCCGGCGCTCGAGGCGGATGCGACGTTCGGGTTCGACCCGTACGCGATCGCGGCCGCCCACCTGAGCACTGCCGCCCGCGCGACACTCGGGCGGCTGCAGACCGCCCTGGACCGCGACATCCGCCCGCTCCTCGCCGACGCGTGGGAGACGGCGACCATGCCGTCCGAGGTGCTCGACGCGCTCATCCCGCTCGATCTCATGCAGCCCGAGGGGATGGATGCCGCCGAGGCGGCGTCGAGCGTCTACTCGGGGTTCCGCAACTACGTGCTGGCGCGCACCGACGTCTCGGTCGCCACCCTCTACAACGCCCAGTCCGGCCTCTTCCGGACGGCGATCACCCTCGGCGGCTCGCCCGCACAGGCGGCCGAGCTCGACCCGCGCGTACGCAGCTTCGAGCTCAAGGGCGTGTTCGCGCTGACCGAGCCCGAGCACGGCTCCGACATCGCCGGCGGACTCGCCACCAGCGCGCGGCGCGTGGGCGACGGCTGGGTCATCGACGGCCGCAAGAAGTGGATCGGCGGGGCTGCGGCATCCGATGTGCTCGTCGTCTTCGCACGTGACGTCGACGACCGCGCCGTCAAGGCGTTCCTCGTCCCGACCGGCGCCGAGGGCGTCCGCCTCGAGACGATCGGCGGCAAGGTCTCGCTGCGGCCGATGCAGAACGCCCTCATCACGCTCGACGGGGTGCAGGTGGCCGAGGATTCACGGCTGCAGAACGTGAACGGATGGGCGGACGTGGCCCGCATCCTGCGGGCCATGCGCGCCGACGTCGCCTGGATCGCCGCCGGACTCCAGGCCGGCGCGCTCGACGCCGCCGTGCGCTACGTGCGCGAGCGACACCAGTTCGGGCGGCCGATCGGCGGCTTCCAGCTCGTGCAGGAGAAGCTCGCCCGCATGCTCGGCAACTGCGTGGCGTCGCTCGCCCTCGTCGTGCAGCTGTCCCTTCAGCAGGACGGTTCCGCCGAGGTCGGCGGCGCGTTCGCCGACGAGAACTCGGCGCTCGCGAAGATGCAGACCGCCCGTCTCGCCCGCGAGACCGTCGCCCTCGGCCGTGAAGTGCTCGGCGGCAACGGCATCCTGCTCGAACACGACGTCGCCCGCTTCTTCGCCGACGCCGAAGCCGTGTACTCGTACGAGGGCACGCACGAGATCAACGCCCTCATCGTCGGCCGCGCGCTCACCGGCGCGTCGGCCTTCACCTGATCGACGCCGGCTGCCGCCCCTGTCGAAGAGCCAGACCCCACTGAAGGAGAATCCATGACCACCACCGTCGACTACGCCGACGTCGCCGGGCTCGCCGGCACCGACCTCGGCTGGACCGAGTGGCTCGATGTCACGCAGGACCGCGTGAACCTCTTCGCCGACGCCACCGACGACCACCAGTGGATCCACATCGACCCCGAGCGCGCGGCCGACGGTCCGTTCGGCGGGCCTATCGCCCACGGTTTCCTGACGCTGTCGCTCACTGTGAAGTTCTGGTCGGAGCTGTTCGACGTCACCGGCGTGACGACGCGCGTGAACTACGGTCTCGACAAGGTGCGCTTCGTCTCGCCGGTCGCCGTCGGCGCCCGCGTGCGCATGAACGCCGTCATCGACGAGGTGACCGAGGTGCGCGGCGGCTACCAGTTCGCGGTCGATCAGACGATCGAGATCGAAGGCGGCGAGAAGCCCGCCGTCGTCGCGCGAGGCCTCTACCGCTTCTACGCCTGAGAGCGCGTTTCGTCTCGCTTCGCTCGCTCAACGACCGAGACCCGGTCGTTGAGCGAGGGAGCGAAGCGACCGAGACGAAACGCCAGACCGACCACCTTCCTCGAGGGAGAGGACTCCGCAACGATGCACGAGGGAATCGGGTTCTGGCTCGCCAAGCGGCGGCTGAAGGACCCCGACAAGACGGCCGTCGTCTTCGGCGACGAAGAGCTGAGCTATCGCCGGCTCGCGGATGCCGCCGACCACGTCGCCGCTGTGCTGTGGCATCGCGGCATCCGTCGTGGCGACGCGGTCGCCTACATCGGCGAGAACAGCCCGCAGTTCCTGCAGGTCATGTTCGGCGCGGCGCAGCTGGGCGCCGTCTTCGTTCCGCTGAACACGCGGCTCGCCGGTCCCGAGATGCAGCACATCCTCGTCGACTCGGGTGCGCGCGCCGTCGTGCTCGACCCGGAGTTCCTGGAACGGGCGATGCCGGGCATCGAGGCGGGGCGCATCGCCCACGTCATCGTGACCGGCGACGGGCTGCCGGAGCACCCCGGCCTCGCCCGCCTCGTGGCCGACGCCCCGGGCGGCCACACCGTCGCCGAGGTGAGCCTCGACGACCCCGCGGCCATCATCTACACGTCGGGCACGACGGGGCGGCCGAAGGGCGCTGTGCTGAGCCACGGCAACCTCACGTGGGTCGCCGTCAACTGCATCGTCGACTACGACGTCGTCTCGACCGACGTCTCGCTCATGATCTCGCCGCTGTTCCACGTCGCCTCGCTCGGCATGGGCGCGCTGCCGGTGATGCTGAAGGGCGCGACGCTCGTCCTCGAGAAGGGGTTCGAGCCCGGTCGCGCGCTCGCGCAGATCCAGCGCCACGGCATCACGATGCTCAGCGGCGTGCCGACCACGTACCAGATGCTGGCCGACCACCCGGACTGGGCGGCGACCGACATCTCGACGCTGCAGAAGCTCACGTGCGGCGGGTCGGCCGTACCCACCCGCATCCTCAATGCGTACGAGGAGCGCGGGCTGTCGTTCTCACAGGGCTACGGCATGACCGAGACCTCGCCGGGCGCGACATCCCTCGCACCCTCGATGACCCGCGAGAAGCAGGGCAGCGTCGGCCTCCCCCACTTCTTCACCGAAGTGCGCATCACCGACGAGCACGGCGACGTCGTGCCGCGCGGGACCGTCGGTGAGATCGAGATCTCGGGCCCCAACGTCTTCCTCGGCTATCACGGCCAGCCCGACGCCACCGCGGCCGCGTTCACCGACGATCACTGGTTCCGCTCGGGCGATCTCGGCTACCTCGATGCCGACGGCTACCTCTACATCGCGGACCGTCTGAAGGACATGATCATCTCCGGCGGGGAGAACATCTATCCCGCCGAGGTCGAGAACCTCATATCCGACATCGAGGGGATCTCGGGCGTGGCGGTCGTCGGCGTGCCCGACGAGCGCTGGGGCGAGGTGCCGTGGGCGGTCGTGACGCTCAAGGAGGGTGCCGAGGTCGACACCGAGATCGTGCGCTCCCACCTCGACGGCGTGCTCGCGCGCTACAAGCTGCCGAAGAACGTCGTCGTCGTGGAAGAGCTGCCGCGCACCGCGTCGGGCAAGGTGCGCAAGGCCGACCTGCGGTCGCGGTTCGGCGAGAGCCGATGACGCGCATCCCGCCGGTGCCGTCCCTCGTGCCGGCGTTCGAGGTGGTCGCCGAGCTCGGCCCGCTCGAGGACCACGGTATGACGCGCGCCGGCCATCGGCGCATCATCCCGGTAGTCGGCGGCACGATCACCGGCGAGGTCACCGGCACGATCCTCGCCGGCGGCGCCGACTGGCAGACGGTGCGGGCGGACGGCTCGATCGAGATCGACGGCCGCTACAGCGCCCGCGGCGATGACGGGTCGCTGCTCTACATCCGCGCCCAGGGCGTGCGCAGCGGCGACCCGGAGGTGCTCGAGGCGCTGCTGCGCGGCGAAGACGTCGATCCCGACGCGTACTACTTCCGTGCCGCGCTCACGCTCGAGTCCGCCACACGCCCCGAGTTCGAGCGCGCGGTTTTCATCGCGTCGTACGTCCGCGAGGCGAGCCGCGTCCGATACGTCGCCTACCGCGTCACCTGAGCGACGCTCCGGCTCAGCCGACGAGCGCCGCGAAGTCCCGCACCGCGGGGAAGGCGAACTCGCGGTGGCGCTGCGTGAACAGCTCGAACGAGCGGTCGGCGGGCCAGTCCTCGCCCATGTACTGGCGCGGCAGGCGCGGGTCGGCGCGCAGCAGCGCCAGCCAGTCGGCGACCAGCAGCGTGCGCGCGGTGAGGGGAGGCAGATCGGATGCCGCATCCTCTCGCTCCCAGTGCTCGATGAATTCGTCGTGCGCCTCGCGGATGCGCTCGACGTCCCACGCGACGCGGACCGCTTCGACCATGGGGAACCCGTCCAGCTCGGCGGCCGAGAACGCGGTGACCGATCCCGGCGGCAGGTCGGGGATGATCGCCCCCAGCGCCGCGGCGAGGTCGACGGCGCCGGGTGCGATCCACAGTCCGTCGCGGAGCACGGCGAATCCCGACCACGTCAGGGCCGCGCGGAGGCGATGGCGGAGGTCGCGCAGGTGCTCGGGAACGGTGTAGGTGACGAGGGTCCAGCCTTCGCCCTGCGGCTCGAACGGCGCCGGCCCGTTGACGCGGCCGGAGGCCTCGCGCAGCACCTCGCTGCCGTGCCCGGTGAGGACGAACCCGATCTCACGGCCGAGGCGACGGCGTTCGAGCAGCCCGCTGTGCACCATGCGGTCGAGGTTGGTCCGCACCGCGGAGGCCGCGACCCCGGCGCTCTCGAGCGCACCGATCAGCACGCTCGCGCGCAGCGGCTCGAAGTACCGGTCGCACACGTACTCGCCGAAGAACGCCAGGAGCAGCTGCCGCGGCTTGCGCGTGAGCACCGACGTCTCGACGGCGGAGAGCGCCGGCTCCGCGACGGCAGCCCTGGCGGGTGCGACGCTCACGCGGCCTCCGGGCGGACGGCCTCGCCGCGCTTGGCGCGCTGGATCTGCTCGTACACGTGGGTGCGCAGCTCGGTGAACCGCGGCAGCGCGCGCGTCGTGATCTGGTCGCGGTCGGGCGCGAGGTCGATGGCGAGGTCCTCCTGCACCCAGGTCGGCGACTTCGACAGCACGATCACGCGCTCACCGAGGTACACCGACTCGTCGATGTCGTGCGTCACGAAGAGGATCGACATCCCGCGCTCGCGGTGCAGCTTGCGCACCAGGTCTTCGAGGTCGGCGCGGGTCTGGGCGTCGACCGCGGCGAAGGGCTCGTCCATGATGAGCACCTCGGGCTGGTACGCGACGGCGCGGGCGATCGCCACGCGCTGCTGCATGCCGCCGGAGAGCTGCCAGGGGTAGCTCTTGGTCGCGTGCTCGAGGCCGACCGCGACGAGCGCGTCCTCGACGAGGCGGTCGCGCTCCGCCCGGCTGAGCTTCTTGTGCTTCAGCGGCAGTTCGACGTTGCCGCGGACGGTGAGCCACGGGTACAGGCTGCGCCCGTACTCCTGGAAGACGAGCGCCATGTTCGGCGGCGGCGCCGTGACGCGTCGGCCGCCGAGCTCGATGACGCCCGAGGTCGGCTTGAGCAGCCCCGCGATGCACTTGAGCAGCGTGGTCTTGCCACAGCCCGACGGGCCGACGATGCACACCAGCTCACCGGCATTCATCCGGAACCCGATGTCGCCGATCGCCTCGACGTTCCCGGTCGTGGACTCGTACACCTTGCGCAGGTTCTCGACGTTCAGCAGTGTGTCAGGCACGCTCGACCTCCTTGATTCCGTGATACCAGCGAAGCACGCGCCGCTCGACGAACCCGAAGATCACCGCGAGCAGGACGCCGATGAGGCCGAGCAGCACGATGCCGCTCCACATCTCGGCGATGAGGTAGTTGCGCTGGAAGTAGACGATTCGATAGCCCAGACCCGAGGACGAGAAGAACATCTCGGAGATGACCATCAGGATCAGCGCGATCGAGAGGCACTGCCGCACACCCGTCATGATGCGGGGACTCGCGGCCGGCAGCACCAGATACCGCAGCCGCTCACCCGAGGTCACCGCGAACGACCGTGCGGTCTCCGTCATCACCGAGTCCGTCGATCGGACGCCCTCGATGGTGTTCAGCAGCACGGGCCAGATCGCGCCGGCGACGATCACGACGACCTTCATGAGGTCGTTCGCGCCGACGAGGACAGCCACGATCGGGATGAGCACCGGCGGCGGCACCGCGCGGAAGAACTCGAACACGGGCTCGAGCAGCTCTCGCAGCCACTGCACCAGGCCGATGACGATTCCTGCCGCGATGCCGAGGGCGACGGCCAGCACGATGCCGATCGCGAGCCTGCCGAGGCTGGGCACCACGTCGTCGAAGAACGCCGGGCCCACCCACGTCTCGACGAATGCCTCGGCGATGACGAGCGGGCTCGGGAAGAACGGGGCGGGCGAGACCGAGGACCAGATGCCCCACACCACGAGCAGGATGATGGGCAGACCCAGCGCGTACGCGGTGTTCTCGCCGAACTTCGCCCACACCCGGGACGAGCGGCGCGGCGTGACGACGGTGCTCGTGTAGAGGGTCACAGGACCTCCTCCCCTCGTACGGACTGATGCCACGACAGCGACCGGCGCTCGATCGCCCGGAAGACGAGGTTGACGAGCAGTCCGAGCATGCCGGTCACGATCACGAGGGCGTACACCGTAGTCCACTGCCCGGATTCGCGGGCGAGCATGATCGCGCGTCCGAGTCCGGGGATGCTGATGAACATCTCGGCGGTGATCGCGAGGATCAGTGCGACGGTCGCTGCGAGCCGGAGGCCCGTCATGAGGTACGGCAGCGCGGTCGGGAAGACCAGGTTGACGATCCGCGACCCCCGCGACAGACCGAAGCTGCGCGCCGTGTCGCGGGCGACGGCGTCGACGTCGGCGACGCCGTAGAGCACCTGGATGAACACCTGCCAGAAACTCGCGTACACGATGATCAGGAGCGCGGCCTGCAGCTGGTAGCCGAACATGAGGATCGCGAGCGGAATGAGCGCGACCGACGGGATCGGCCGCAGGAACTCCACCGTGGTGTGGGTCGCTCGGCGCAGGAACGGCACCAGGCCGATGACCGTGCCGAGGACCACGGCGAGTACGGTCGCGATCACGAGGCCCAGCGCCCAGGACGTCAGCGTACGGCCGACGTTGCGCCAGAACTCCAGATCGCCGAACAGCACGAACAGCTGCGCGATCGTCTCTGTCGCCGTCGGGAAGTACGCCGGGTTCACGATCCCGAGCGTCGGCAGCAGCTGCCATGTCGCCAGGAACCCGAGGATGCCGGCCACGCCGAGCACGACCTTGCGCATGGTGCGGTTCTGCCGGGCGCGCGGCGACGTGGCGACGGCCGGCGGGGCGTCAGCGGTGGCGGTCACGGTACCTCCGATCGGTGCGGTCGGGGACGTGGAGGGTGGCGGATGCCGCGGCGCGCGGCATCCGTCACCCCCACGTCGCGGGGCTACTGCTGCTGGAGCAGCCGGTCGAAGTCGGGCTCGGCCTCGATGTAGCCGAACTCGACGGCCAGTGTGCCGAGGTCCTCGATGCCGGCGTCGGCGAGGTCCCACGTGAAGGTCGGGAGCGTGATGCCGGCCGCCGCCTCGTCGGGGATCTCGAGGTTGGTCGCGATCGCGGCGCGCACGGCATCCTCGTTGTCGCCCGCCCACTCCAGCGCCTCGGCCATCGCGGCCGAGTAGTCGGCGACGAGGTCGGGGTCCTCGTCGAGGAGCGCCTGCGTCGTGATGTTCGTGAGCACCGACAGGCCGGGGATCGTCGCCTGGTAGGGCGCGACCACCGAGACGCCGCCGTCGCCGAGGACCATGCCGCGGAAGGGGTCGGGCGCCCACGCGGCGTCCATGGTGCCGGCGGCGAGCTGTGCGGGAACGTCCGGGAACGCGACCTCGACGAACTCGATCGTCGAGGGATCGCCGCCGTCGTCCTGGACGGCCTTGCGGATCGTCAGGTCTCCGGCGGCGCCGATGGTGTTGACCGAGACCTTCTTGCCGGCGAGGTCGGCCGGCCGCGTGATGCCGGAATCGCCCAGCGCGACGACCGCGTTGACGTCGTCGCCCTCGGCGAGGCTGTTGGCGTAGTTTCCGACGATCACGACGCCGAGGTCCTGGACGTCCGCGCGGATGGGGCCGAACGGCTGGCCGATGGCGAACTGGATGTCGCCGCTCAGCAGTGCCGGGATGGCGTTGGCGCCGCCCTGCGCGGGCACGACCTCGATCTCGAGGCCGTGGTCCTCGAAGATGCCCTCGTCGATGGCGGCCCAGAGGGCGCCGGTCTCGGCGATGGGCAGCGCGGCCACGCGGACGGCGGTGAGCTCGCCCGAGCCCTCCGCGTCGCCGCCGGACGTGGCGGTGGATTCGGGATCGGCGGCGGAATCGGTGCAGCCGCTCAGCGCGAGCGCGGCGGCGGCGAGAACGCCGAGGGTGGCAAGACTCTTCTTCATTGACGGGCCTCTCAGGAGCGGGTGCTGTGGGTGTCGACAGCCGCGTCCGCCCGACCGGGAGTCGGAGTCGGCACCGCGGCGTGCCGGACAAGAGTCATGGTGCGCCTCTCGACGTCGATTGTCAATGCTTTTGTGACGCCCGTCACGGATTGCTTGAATCACCCGCGACTTCGCGCCTCGGCATCCGCTCAACGGAAATCACGGCGTGCGTGGTGGGCCGCCCCGCGCAGGATGGGTCCGCACGCACAGCGTGCCTATTGCCATTACCTATGGTCATAGGTATTCTCAGATCACCGCGGTGCAGAGACGCACCCGGAAGAGGAAAGGACCTCTCTCATGGCCCATGCGACCCCCGCATCGCCCTCGGCGGCCGCCCTCGTCGACGGCTTCTCGCTCGAGATGACCGGCAAAGACATCGCCGGTCTCGAAGAGGCGCGCGACACGATCCCGCAGGGGACGAAGGTCAACGTGACCTTCCTCGGCAACGAGGACCTCGAGATGCGCGTCGCGGCCGCGAAGGCCGTCAAGGAGATGGGCTTCATCCCCGTCCCCCACCTCTCGGCGCGGCGGCTGCGGTCGCAGAACGAGCTCGAGGAGTTCCTCGGGCGCCTGCAGGAGGTCGGCGCGACCGAACACGTGTTCGCCGTCGGCGGCGACCCGGCCGAGCCCGAAGGCCCCTACCCGGACTCGCTCACGGTGATCCGTTCCGGCGTGCTGCAGAAGTTCGGCGTGCGCGAGGTGTCGATCGCCGGCTACCCCGAGGGCCACCCCGACATCCCCGCCGACGTGCTGTGGCGCCACCTCGACGAGAAGGCGCTCACGCTCGCGCAGGAGGGACTGGATGCCGTCGTCCTGACCCAGTTCGCGTTCGACACCGATCCGGTGATGACCTGGATCAGCCAGGTGCGCGATCGCGGCATCGACGCGCCGATCCGCATCGGCACGCCCGGACCCGCCGGCATCAAGCGGCTGCTCGGCTTCGCCCGCCGATTCGGCATCGGCGCGAACGCGATGATCGTGAAGAAGTACGGCTTCTCGCTCACAAACCTGATGGGCACCGCCGGGCCCGACCGCTTCGTGTCCGACCTGGCCGAGCGCCTGAGCTCGGCTCCTCAGCCCACTGCCGACTCGATGGACGCAGCGGCTGCGGGAACGGGCTCCGAGGCCGGGTACGGCGACGTGAAGCTGCACTTCTACACGTTCGGCGGCCTGCTCGCGACGAGCACCTGGGCGCGGGAGTTCGTCGCCGCGCAGGCGCACGGGGCGCGCCGATGACGACCCACCTCGAGGTGCGGCGCGATCATGCGTGCCTGATCGTGCACGGCCCCGACCGCTCCGGCATCGTCGCGGCGGTGACCGCGCTGGTCGCCCGCGTCGGCGGCAACATCGTGACGCTCGACCAGTACTCCGACAACCCCGAGGGCGGCGAGTTCTTCCAGCGCGTCGTCTTCCATCGCGTCGACCTGCAGGCGGCGCTGCCCGCGATCGAGGCCGACCTCGACGAGACGCTCGGTCCGCTCGGCCTCGAGTGGCGGCTGACCGACCAGTCGATCCCCAAGCGCATGGCGATCCTCGCCTCGACGAGCGACCACTGCCTGCTCGAGCTGCTCTGGCGGCACCGTCGCGGCGAGCTGCCGGTGACGATCCCGATGGTCATCTCGAACCACACCAACACCGCGGAGGACGTCCGCAGCTTCGGCATCCCGTTCTTCCACGTCCCCTCGCAGGGAGCCGACAAGTCGGCCGCCGAAGCGCGGATCGTCGAGCTGCTGAAGGGCAACGTCGACTTCGTCGTGCTGGCCCGCTACATGCAGATCCTCTCCGATTCGTTCCTCGACGAGGTCGGGGTGCCGGTGATCAACATCCACCACTCGTTCCTGCCCGCGTTCATCGGCGCAGCCCCTTACCGCAAGGCCAAGGAGCGCGGCGTAAAACTCATCGGCGCGACCAGCCACTACGTCACCGCCGACCTCGACGAGGGCCCGATCATCGAGCAGGATGTCGCCCGCGTCACCCACGCGATGACCGCCGGCGACCTGCAGGCCCGCGGCGCGTACGTCGAGCGCGCCGTGCTGTCGCGGGCGGTCGAATGGCACGCCCAGGACCGCGTGATCCGCCACGGCAACAGCACCATCGTCTTCACGTAGCCCCCGGTCGTCGAGCGAGCGAAGCGAGACGAAACGCTCGGCCCGAGGCATCCGTCCCACAACCACACACCCCACGAACAGAGAGGTTCCCCATGGCGAAGAATCTGCAGGAGCTGCTCGACGGCCAGAACGCCGTCGAGATGCTGCGCAACTCGCAGATCGGCTCGTACATCTATCCGGTGGTCCCCGCGGACTTCCAGAACTGGATCAAGGAGCAGAAGGCCTGGCGCGACACCGCCGTGCTCTACGACCAGTCGCACCATATGGACAATGTGTTCCTCAAGGGCTCGGATGCGATCCGCCTGATCTCCGACACGGCCATCAACTCCGTGGCGACCTTCCCCGTGAACCGCGCGAAGCAGTACGTGCCGACGACCGCGTCGGGGCACGTCATCGGCGACGGCATCCTGTTCCACGAGGCCGAGGACGAGTACGTGTACGTCGGCCGTGCGCCGGCATCCAACTGGCTGATGTACCACGGTGAGACCGGCGGCTACTCCAACCTCGACGTCACGGTCGACCGGCGTTCGCCGTCGCGCCCGTACGGCGACGCCGTGAGCCGGCGCTACTACCGCTTTCAGATCCAGGGCCCTGCCGCATGGCAGGTCATCGAGAAGCTCAACGGCGGACCCCTCGAGCAGCTGAGGTTCTTCAGCATGTCGGAGATGCAGATCGGCGGCGCCAACGTCCGCACTCTGCGCCACGGCATGGCGGGAGCGCCCGGCCTCGAGGTGTGGGGACCGTACGAGGACCATCACCGCGTGCGCGACATCATCGTCGAGGCGGGCGCGGAGTTCGGCCTCGTCCCGGTCGGCTCGCGCGCCTACCCGTCGAACACCCTCGAGTCGGGCTGGATCCCGTCCCCGCTTCCGGCCATCTACTCCGGCGAGGCCGAGCGCGGCTACCGCGAGTGGCTCGGCGTCGACAGCTACGAGGCCACCGGCACGCTCGCCGGCTCGTTCGTGTCGGAGAACATCGAGGACTACTACCTGACCCCGTGGGAGCTCGGCTACGGCTCGTTCGTGAAGTTCGACCACGACTTCATCGGGCGCGACGCGCTCGAGAAGATCGACCCCGAGACGCAGCGCCGCAAGGTGACGCTGGCGTGGAACGCCGAGGACGTGACGAAGATCTTCGCGTCGCTGTTCGACGTCGAGGGTGACAGCTACAAGTTCTTCGACCTGCCGCTGGCGAACTACGGCTCGGCGAACTACGACGCGGTGACGGATGCCGACGGCAGCGTCGTGGGCTTCTCGATGTTCACCGGGTACAGCGCCAACGAGAAGCGGGCGCTCTCGCTCGCGACCGTGAACCCCGACGTGCCGGAAGGCGCCGAGGTGACGGTCGTCTGGGGTGAACCGAACGGCGGCACCACGAAGGCCTCGGTCGAACCGCACCAGCAGCTGGAGGTGCGCGCGGTGGTCTCGCCGGTGCCGTACTCCACTGTGGTGCGTCAGAGCTACCACGGCGGCTGGCGCACCGGGTACCAAGCCCAGCCCGCCTGAGCCACGAGACCCGAGGGGGTCCGCCCTGCGGGCGGGCCCCCTCGTACCATTCCGCCGAGGCTCGACCGTGAGACCTCATCAGGCGGACGAGACCGTGGGTGAATCCCGCAGTCTCGTCCGTCGACTGGGGTCTCACCGTCTTCGGCCCGCTACCCTCGGGCGAGGAAGGAGAGCACCTGATGAGTCTGCGGTACGCGCTGTTGGCGATCCTGCGGGTGGGCCCGCTGTCGGGGTACGACCTGCAGAAGCAGTTCCACCAGTCCGTCGGACATGTGTGGCATGCACCCGACTCCCAGATCTACCCCGAGCTGCGCAAGATGGAGGAGCTCGGCCTCATCGAGGGCGAGGAGCAGACACGCGGCGAGCGCGGCACGCGCCGCATGTACCACGTGACGGATGCCGGCAACCGGGCGTTCCTCGACTGGATGGCCTCTCCCCTCGACTACCAGCGGGTTCGTGACCCCGCCCATCTGCGGGCCGCCTACCTGGAGGCGGCCGCGCCCGAGGATGCGCGCGGGTTCCTCGAGCGGCACATCGCGCAGTGGGCGGGCGAGCTGGCGCAGTGGGAGGGCGAGCTCGAGCGCATCGACGCCGTCGCCAACCCCATGCTGGTGCGCCGCCTCGCGGTCACCGCCGACGCCGACCGTGAGCGGACCATCGCCTACAAGCGCTTCGCCTACGAAGGCCTCGTCGAGCGCGCGCAGGGCGAGATCGCCTGGGCCCGCCGCGGCCTCGAGCTCGTGGACCGCCTGGACGGCGCCGAGGCCCAGTCGGCGACCGGTACCTGATCGCCGTACCCGGCTCCCGCTCGTAGAGCGAGCGAGGAACGTGGTCGTTGAGCGAGCTTGCGAGTCGAAACGCAGAGACGAGACGCGGTTCCTGATCCCCGGTCGTTGAGCGAGCGAGGAACGAGCGGTCGTTGAGCGAGCGAGGAACGAGCGAGGAACGAGCGAGACGAAACGCGCGCACACGTCTCCGGTCGTTGAGCGAGCGAGGAACGTGGTCGTTGAGCGAGCTTGCGAGTCGAAACGCAGAGACGAAACGCGGTTCCTGATCCCCGGTCGTTGAGCGAGCGAGGAACGTGGTCGTTGAGCGAGCTTGCGAGTCGAAACGCAGAGACGAAACGCGGTTCCTGATCCTCGGTCGTTGAGCGAGCGAGGAACGAGCGAGACGAAACGCCCGCACCCCGCGCCCACGTCGGTGGGCCGGTTCAATTCCTCCACAGGCGCCTCTCGCAGGCCTCTTCGCCAGGTTATCCACAGCATGGTTTCGCCTCTTGATCTGGGTGTTTGAATGTCGGAGGCCCTCGCCAGAATAGGGGCATGACGAACCTCGCCGACGCTCTCACGGAGCTCGGCGACGCGCTCGCGAAAGTGTCCGCGGCGGCGCTCGCCGACGGTGGGCTGCGGGGGTGCGCTGACACCGACGTGCTCGGTGCACTCGCGACGGCCGGCCGGATCCGGCGCAGCGCAGAAGCGGTCATGGTCGAGGCTGTCGCGGTGATCGTGGACCGTGATGGTGACGTCGGTCACGCTGACCGGCTCACGACGCGTTACGGATGCCGCAACATGAGCGAACTCGTGCAGCGCGCGACGCGCGTCTCGGGGCGGACGGCGTCCGATCTGATAGCCGCAGCGAACGCGGTGCAGCAGTCTGTCGCGTTGTCCACCGGTGAGGTGCTGCCGGCGGAGTTCCCGGGTATGCGGGCAGCGCTGAGCACCGTGCAGGTCGGCATCGACGGGATCATCGCGGTCACCGGCGCGTTCCGCGGCTGCCAGACCGGCCGGGCCGACATGCTCGCCGCAGACACCGAGCTGGCTGCCGCCGCGTGTGGCGAGGGAGTGGATGCCGCACCGCCGGCGTCGGCGGACGAGTTGCGCGCCCTGGCGCAGGTGTGGGCGGCGTACCTCGACCAGGACGGCGCGGAACCCGACGACACCCGTGCGCTCCGTCGGCGGGGTGTCAGCCTGGGTCGTCGCGGCGACGACGGCCTCGTCCCTCTTCGCGGACGCCTCCTCCCCGAACTGGCCGCGCAGCTGCAGCTCGGCTTCGACAGCGTTCTCAATCCGCGCGCCGACGGCGCACCGGCACCAGGGCCCTGCTTCGTCGAGGATCCGGAACGCGATCCATGGGAGCCCGTGGCGTCGGCGGCTGATCAGCGCAGCCACGCCCAGAAGCAGCACGACGCGTTCGCGGTGCTGCTCACCGCCGCCGCCGCATCCGGCGAACTACCCACCCTCGGCGGCGCTGCGCCCACCCTGGTGGTGTCGGTGCGCCAGGAGGACCTCGCAGCCGGCCACGGTCGCGCCCACCTCCCCGGCGACGACCAGCCGGTTCCGCTCCCGGTCGCCCGGCACATCGCCTGCACGGGTGCCATCGAACGCGTCGTGCTGGGCGAGAACGGGCGGATCGTGTCGATCACGACCCTGGACCGCATCTTCAACCACCACCAACGCAAAGCGATCACGCTCCGCGACGGCGGCTGCCTCATCCCCGGTTGCCATGTCCCACCGCAATGGTGCGAGCTCCACCATGTCGAAGAGCACTCCCGCGGCGGCCCGACGCACACTGATAACGGAGTCTTGCTCTGCTGGTTTCATCATCGAACGATCGACACCGGCGGCTGACACATCCGCATGCTCGACGGCATCCCATATGTGAAGGGCCCGTACTGGTGGGACGCGCAAGTGAAGTGGCGACCCGCCACGAAGTCCCCCACCCGAAGGCGCGACCTCATCGCCCTGCCCACGTGAACGTGGCACGCCGAGTCGAGCGTCGAGCGCGCGTAGGCGGACCCCTCAGCGTGCCGGAAGTTTCTGTTCCTCTGCCCCCGTGGAGATCGGCCGGGTCGCGTTGCGGGCTTGGTCCTCTCCTCCTCAGTTCGCCGGGATGCCAATGGCAGACTCGTGTCATGGAACCTCGAGTGACGAATGATCTCCGGGCCAGGTTGCGAGCCATCCCGAGCCTGACCGGGTCGGCGCCAGGTCTGGACACCGCAGCGTTACGCGCGGATCCTGCTGCACAGTTCGTCGACTGGCTTGATGACGCGGTCCTCGCGGACGTACCCGAGCCGCTCGCCATGACACTGTCGACGATCGGCGCCGATGGGATGCCAGACGCGAGGACGCTGATCCTCAAAGACGTCGACGCCCGCGGGTGGGCCTTCGCCGGCCGGGGATCGAGCCGGAGCGGTGCACAGCTTGCCGCGAACCCGGTGGCGGCTCTCACGTTCTGGTGGCAGCCGATGGTGCGTGCCGTGCGGGTGCGCGGGCGTGTCGTCCGTGCGACGCGAGCAGAGAGCGAGGCAGACCTTCTTTCGCGCAGCGCAGCGGCGCGGGCGGGTGTCCCCTCCGAGGACTGGACCCTATGGCGCCTCCAGCCCACACGGGTCGAGTTCTGGCAAGGATCAACCGATCGCCGACACACGCGCATCGTCTACCACCTCAACGGCGACGGCTGGTCGATGGATATCGCTCCGGGCGGCGACTCGTCAGAACACTCTTCCTGAGGGTTGTCGACAAGAAGCCGACTGTCCACGGCGGGTCCGCCAGCGCACTCCCGACAGCTGCGGGTGATGTTCGCTGATCGGTGGCGTTTCTCGTCCGTCGCCCTGCTGCGATCTGGCTCAGCTGGCTGCGGCAGCTATGTCCGCGTGTTCGGGGTGTGAAGCGGCGTGTTCGGCGGTCCGGCTGACGTTCTCCCAGGCCGCCCAGGTGGCGATGCGCTGCCCCGTGAGCTGGTGTGCGAGGTCATAGACCATGCTCCCGAGCAGCAACCGCAGTGGTGGTGTGTCGCTGTCCACGAGGGTGAGCATCGCGTCGGCTGCGAGGCGAGGGTCGCTGTCGACCGATCCCTCCGCCCACTGCCGCTCCAGCTCGGCCCGCAGCGGCGCATACGGCTCCCTCGGGTTTGTCGCGGTGATGTTCGAATACAGGTCGGTCCAATAGCCGCCGGGCTGCACAATCGTGACCTTCACGCCGAAAGAGGCCGCTTCCGCTGCCAGAGCTTCGCTCATCCCCTCGAGGGCGAACTTGCTCGCGCTGTAGAGCCCCGTGCTGGGGAAGCCACCGAGGGCCGCGATGCTCGAGATCTGGAGGATGTGGCCCGAGCCCTGCGCGCGCAGGTGCGGCATCACCGCTTGACTTACCCACAGTGCGCCGAAGAGGTTCACTTCGAACTGTGCCCGCGCCTGCTGCTCGGTGAATTCCTCCACCATGCCCATGGACAGGTTGCCGGCGTTGTTGACCACGACATCGAGCCCGCCGAAGCGCTCGACGGCAGCCGCGACGGCGGCGTCGACGGCGGCTTTGTCGGTCACGTCCAGATCCAGGGCGAGGACACGGTCCCGGTGATGTGCGGCAAACGTCGCTGCGGTTGCGGTTCGTGCGGCCGCGACGACACGATCGCCACGGTCAAGGGCCGCCGCCGCGAGAGCATGGCCGATGCCCCGACTCGCGCCGGTGATGAACCACGTGAGAGATGACGGGGAAGACTGAATCATGAGCACTCCTTGCTGAGACGAGACGGTTCGTCTCGCTTGAGATGAAGCTAGCACGGGTTCTCCACCATGGCAATACGCAACGTCTCGTCTTGCCATAGACTGCTGGCATGCCGAGCCCCGACCCCGCGCGACGCAACGAGAATGCACGCCGAGCCGTGCTCGACGCGACACTCGATCTGCTGCAGGAAGTGCCGTATCCCCGCATCACGATCGAAGGCATCGCATCGCGCGCCGGCGTCGGGAAGCAGACCATCTACCGGTGGTGGGCGTCGAAGGCGGCTGTCCTGTTCGACGCGTTCCTCCTCCTCAGCGCGCAAGACGGCGGTGACACGCCACGGCTCCCCGATACGGGCGATCTCCAGGCCGATCTCACCCTGGTGCTGCGGGCGACGGTCGCGGAGTTGAATGATCCGCGGCTCTCCGAACCGATGCGAGCCCTCGCCACCGAGCTTGCCCAGGATGAGAGTCTCGCCGAGGCCTACCATCGACAGCTCGACGCCCCGCTGCGCGAAGCCAAACGACAGCGTCTGCGCGAAGCGCAACAGGTGGGGCAGCTCGCGGACGACCTCGATCTCGACGTGGCGATCGACATCATCTGGGGGCCGATCCTCAATCGCTGGCTACAGCGGAGCGGCCCCTTGAGCAACGAGTATGTCGACGCACTCCTCCGCACCACCCTCCGAGGCATGCGGCCCTAGACGACACGCGCCCGTCCGGGTGAGTCCAGACAGAACCTCCCTAAGCGGAATCCCTAAGCGAGCGTGGCAGGAAGATCGTTGGCCGCCGTCTCGCTGCGGGCGCCACGGTTGGTGATGCTCCAGCGGGCCCGCGGGGTCACGCGGTCATAGTGGACCGAAGACGACGGCTGGGTCGGCATCAAGCTCGAGCTGGTCGAGTAGCGGTTCCAACTCTCGTTCCTCGAACCGGAAGTGTGACTCCATGATCGCCGCAAGACCCTCCAAGTGACGTGCGAGGCTCGCGGACGATTCGCCGGACCGCGCTGCGCTGTCGAATCCGGTCAGAAGGGAGGCGATCCTGTCGTGGTCTTGCCGGAGCATGCTGACCACACGTGCCGCTGCCGGGTACTGCTCGACGAGGGCGGGAAACAGCAGCGCGTCTTCTCCTCGGTGATGGCCGTCGAGAGCGAGGCAGAAGCCGTGGCAGTAGAGCAGGAGATCTCGCGAGGCGTCTGCGATATCCGCACCATCGCGGGCGGCCCGCTGCGCGGTGCTGAGTGCGAGACGAAGTCGTTCGTGGGCTTGGAGAAGCTGCTGTCGCCATGCGACGAGCCTCGGGATGTCGCTCACTACGATGTCGGTACGAGCTTGCATGGTGACCGCCTTTTTCGAGCGCCGAGCTGACCATGGGCCACCCAGCGCGCTCCCAGCCTAGGTGGCCACTCGGCTCAGACTTCAACTCCTTTTGTACGGTCCGGATCCGCTTGTACTGTTCGATCCGCTTGTACTGTTCGGATCCGCAAACGCGCATGTCGAACGGGGCGAGCTGTTGCTTCGCATCCAGGTCATTGAGCGCTGTTGCGGTCGGTACCGGGACAGCGAATGGTGGGTGCTGAGGACTGACACTGTCCGGATTGTCGGGGAGCATTGAGCGGACACACGAAGGAGTACCCCATGTCCACGTTGCCTTCCCTTCCCCTTCCGCCGGCCCCAGCCGGTTCGAACACCGTGAACTCATTCATCATGACGGACGACGCGACGGGCCTCATCGCCTTCGTCGGCGCTGTCTTCGATGCCGTCGAGAACCCCGACGCCCGCACGGCTGATGCCGACGGGCTCGTCCTCCACTCCGAGGTCCACATCGGTGACTCTCTCCTCACCATCGCCGACCGCAAGCCGGCGTGGCCGTACACCCCCGCGTTCACGCGCGTATACGTCGTCGATGCGGCGGCGACTCTCGAGCGGGCGGTCCAGCGCGGTGCACGGATCGTCACGGAGCCGACCGACTTCTGGGGTGATGTGTTCTCGCGTTTCGCCGACCCGTTCGGTCACCTGTGGTGGGTCTACCAGCACACCCCCGCAGAGCAGGAATGGGATGCCGCATCCGACACCTCCGACGCGTCTGGCGACATCGGCGAGTGGAATGCCGCGGATGCCTCCGCTGCAGGCGAGTCGTGGGAGAACTTCGCCACACCCGAACTCGACTACATCCACTCCACGCTCATCGATGCCATGAACAGCTTGCGCGACCCGCGGGAGAAGAACTGACCGGCCGCCAGCGGAGCGGTGGGCGCCGTGCGCCGCAGCACGACACAAGTCAACTAAGTTCGCGACACCGCGAATGGCGATGAAGAACTGCTCATTCAGCTCGACCCCGCGGCAGGGCAAGCTCTCGGTGGTGGACGCAGCGGCGGCTGGCGCGCACCAGCCGACAGTCTTTACGGCGACCCCCGGCACCGCCACACTGGGGTCGAACGGCCACTGAGGGAGAAGTCATGGCAGCAGGAACGAGCGGGGACCCGTGGGTGCTGCGCACAGCGCCTGGCACCTCGGAGTACACCATGTACCGCGATGGCGACGGGCTGGTGTGCCAGGTGGGCAGCACCCGCCTGACTTACCAGGCGCGGGCTATCGACGACCTCCACACCTGGTTGCTCGAACAGGGCGACTGGGTTCCGCTCGGCGCCGCAGACGAACAGAAACCTGCCGCCGACGGGTCCGTCGAAGCGTGGGGGCGCTCCGACTCCAACCCAGTCGGCGGGTGGTACGGCACCCGAAAGGGCTATCGCGGCCGCTTCGGGATGTACCTGCCCCCGCTACTCGAGGAACTCGGCATGGTTGAACTCGAGCACAACCCGCGCAGCAACCGTGTGCGAGCCCTTCCGCCAAAATGACCCGAGGGCTCCTGAGGACCGGCGCTGGCCCCTCAGACTCGAGAGCATCCAGGTGAACCTATATAGCCCGCGCGTGGATTCCACCCGCATAGGTCGACCCGGCCCCTGAGCCTGCCCACCTGTCAGTGGGCCATCGAGGCCAGCACCTCCGGGTCGAGCGTGGCGATCGAGCGGGTGTCCTGGAAGGCACGCACGCCCTCGATGCCCTGCTCACGCCCGAAGCCCGACTGCTTCATGCCGCCGAACGGCGCACGCAGGTCGAGGCGGGTCGCCCCGTGGTCGTTGATCCACACGTAGCCGCACTCCAGCTGGGAACCGACGCGCTGCGCGGCCTCCGGCGAACCCGTCCACACCGATCCGCAGAGGCCGCCCCACGTGTCGTTGGCGAGGCGCACCGCCTCGGCCTCGTCGTCGAACGGGATCACCGGGATGACCGGGCCGAACTGCTCCTGGGTGACCACGCGCAGGTCGAGCTCGGGGTCGACGACGATCGCGGGGCGGACGAAGTTCCCGCCCGCCAGATCACCCCCCGGCAGGGAGCCGTACTCGCGCACATCGGCGCCGGCATCCTTCGCCTCCTGGATGATCTCGTCGACGAACGCCTTCTGAGCCGGCTGATGCAGCGGGCCCATCGTCGTGCCCTCGTCGAGGCCGTGGCCGAGCGTGGCCTTCTCGAGCCGCGCGGCGAGTCCCGCGACCAGCTCGTCCATCCGCGAACGGTGCACGTAGACGCGCTTGGCGTTCATGCAGATCTGCCCGGTGGTGTCGTAGATCGCGGCGTAGAGCCGGTCGAGGTGCGCGTCGTCGAGGATCGCGTCGTCGAGGAAGACCGCCGCGTCGTTCCCGCCCAGCTCGAGCGTCACGCGGGTCAGCGTCTTGGACGCCATCTCCATGATCCGCTTGCCGCCGTTCACACTGCCGGTGAAGCAGACCTTGGCGACGTCGGGGTTCTGGATGAGCTCGGCCATGTCCTGGTCGCGTCCGGTGACGACGTTCAGCACGCCCGGCGGCAGCTTCTCGGCGACCCGCTGCACGACCCGCGTGGTCGCCAGCGGCGCCGAGGGCGGCGGCTTCACGATCGCGGTGTTACCGGCCAGCAGCGCGTGCGGGAGCGCGGCGCCGAGGATCGCGATGGGCCAGTTGAACGGCACGATCACGGTCACGACGCCCAGTGGCTGGTACGACACCTCGGTCGATACCGGGATCGCGCCGGGCACCGGCGGCAGCGTCTTGGCGGCATCCACCTCGTCGGCGAGCATCAGGGCGAGGTTCCAGCGGATCTCGAACACGAGCCCGTCGATCCACGCCTCCATCCGGATCTTGCCGTTCTCCTGCGACAGGATCGCGGCATCCTCGTCGCGATCATCCGCGATGCCCGCGATCGCGGCCGCCATCTGCGCGGCGCGCTCCTGAGCCGTGAGCGCCGCCCACGCCGGGAAGGCCGCCTTCGCCGCGGCAACGGCATCCTTCACATCGGAGACGGATGCCGCGGCCGCCTCGCCGACGACCACTCCGGGCCTGCCGGGGTCGGGGATCGTCAGCACGTCCTCCGTGAACCGCTCCTCACCGCCGATGTACAGCCCCGTCCGAACCGATGTCCCCATCGCGGTCTCGCCCATGGAACGCCACCTCTCTGTGCCCTTTGGCTCCGGCTCTCACCGGGGCTCGTGCTTCCCTGCTCCGGCTCTCGCCGGGGCTTGTGCTTCCCTGCTCCGGCTATCGCCGAAGCACGATGTTCTGGTTGTCAGCGGGTCGACGCCGGGTGCGTCGTCGACACCTGCTCCCAGCGTGCCTCTCGCATACGCGTGAATCAAGATTGTCGACGATTTTCGCGCAGATTTCGTATGAAATGCTTCCCGATGGGACCATCGTCGCGAGATAGTGTCAGTGCACGGACGAGGGCACCGAAGGGGATGGCCAGATGACGGATGCCGCAGTGCGCAGCGACGACGACGAGACGATGGAGCGGCCCGACCTCACACAGGTGATCCGCGAGGCGATCCTCGACGCCCAGTTCGCACCGCATCAGCGCCTCATCGAAGCCGACCTGAGCGAGCGGTACGGCGCATCGCGCGCCTCGGTGCGCACCGCCCTGCTCAATCTCGCCGGGGAGGGACTCGTCGAGCGCCTGCCCAACCGCGGCGCGCGCGTGCGCGCGATCACCGTCGACGAGGCGATCGAGATCGTCGAGGTGCGCATAGGCCTCGAGACGCTCTGCGCGCGCAAGGCCGCCGAGAACCTCACGCCCGCCGATGCCGAGCGCCTGCGCGCGCTGCGCGCCGACATCGAAGCGGCCATCGCGTCGGGCGACCTCATGGCGTACTCGCGCCTCAACCAGGAGCTCGACCGCCGCATCCGCGACCTCAGCCGCCACGGCACCGCCACGCAGCTGCTCGAGCGCCTGCGCGCCCAGTCGGCGCGCCACCAGTTCCGCCTCGCGTTCCACCCCGGCCGCGCCGCGACGTCAGCCCCCGAGCACATCGCGATCATCGACGCGATCCTCGCCAAGGACCCCGAAGCCGCCGAGGCCGCGACGCGCGCGCACCTCTCGGGCATCGTCGAGGTCCTGCACGGCATGGAGTGAACGCCGCTCGGCGCGTTTCGTCTCTGCGTTTCGACTCGCAAGCTCGCTCAACGACCGCGTTCCTCGCGCGCTCAACGACCGGGCGCGGAGAGCGTTTCGTCTCTGCGTTTCGACTCGCAAGCTCGCTCAACGACCGCGTTCCTCGCTCGCTCAACGACCGGGGTGCGAGGGCGTTTCGACCGGGAGCGCGTTTCGACTCGCTCGTTCCTCGCTCGCTCAACGACCGGGGGCGGAACTTCCGGTCGTTGAGCGAGCGAAGCGAGACGAAGCGCACCGGCGCACGGCGAAGGGGCGGCCGGATGCTCCGGCCGCCCCTCCGCACTCCTCAGGTCACTCGTCCCAGCTCTCGGCGGGGGCGTAGCCCTTGCCGTTGTACTTCTGCACCTGCACGGTCGAGACGGCGGGCAGGCCGTCCTCGGTCGTGTCGACGGTGGAGCCCTCGAGCATGAGCGGCGCCGTGAAGCCCGAGACGTCGCGCAGCGCTTCCATGAAGTTGTCGCGCGTCGGCTCGGTCATGTTGCCGAACACCTCCTCGAGCGTCGCCCCGATCTGGTACGACCAGACGCAGTGCGGGAACGCCGGGACGTCCGGGTAGTTCGCGTACTCCGCGAGCTGCTCGAGGAATGCGGCGCCCTCCTCGCTCTCGGCGAACGTCGGCGCAGCCGCCGACTGCGCGAACGCCACGGTGTAGACGCCGGGGAACGCCGCGGCGCCACCCGGCTCGAGGATCGCCGTCGGGCTCGACGTGTTCGACGGCAGGAACCACGAGGGCAGCCAGCCGAGCTCCTGCGACTTCTGCAGCGACGAGATCACCAGCGGGGTGATCGACATCGCGTTGAAGAACACGTCGGCGCCCGAGCCGGCCAGCTCGGTCAGCTGCGCGTCGACCGAGGTGTCGGTGGCCTCGTAGGTGAGCTCCTTGACGACCTCGATGTTGTCGGCGCCCTCGATGGCGGTCTTGAAGCCCTCGACGTAGCCCTCGCCGTAGTCGTCGTTCTGCGACAGGATCGCGACCTTGTGGTCTTCGGCCGATCCGGCGAGCAGCTCGCCGAACGCCTCGCCCTCGTTCTGGTAGATCGGCACGAAGCCGAGCTGCCAGGGGCTCTCCTCCTGGTTGCTGAAGATCGGGTCGCCCGTCATGATCAGCACCTGCGGCACCTCGTCGGCGATCGCCGCGTCGAGCCACGCCCGGTTGGTGGGCGTGCCGAGGCCGGCGGTCATCGCGAAGACGCTGCTCTTGAGCTGGTCGTAGTTCGCCTTGGCCTTCTGCGGGTCGTACTCGTCGTCCAGCGCCTCGATCTCGACGGTGCGGGTGTTGCCGTCGCCGAACTCCACGCCGCCCTCGGCGTTCCGGGCGCCGAAGTACGCGGTGATGCCGGCGACCGTGCAGGTGCCCGGACCGGCGGTCGGACCCGACAGCGGGGTGGTGATGCCGAGGGTGATCGAGTCGTCGGTGATACCCGGACTCGCCTCGGCGGCGCCGCCGTCGTCGGTGTCGTTCGGCGATCCGCCGCCGCGTGCGCAGCCGGCAGCGAGGACGGCGACGATGCCGATCCCCGCGACGACCGAGGCGACGCGCATCCTTCTGCGATTCGTGCTCATGGGTCATGCCTCTCTGTGTGTTACGACTGCGTCGTAGGTGGTGGTGGTGACTGCGTCGTAGGTGGTGGTGGTGACTGCGTCGTAGGTGGTGGTGGTGACTGGGTCGTAGGTGGTGGTGGTGGTGGTGACTGCGCCGAAGGGACGCCCAGTGCGTCGCCGACGGTGGAGGTTCCGGTGACGGATGCCGCGGCATCCGCCTGCATGGCACCGCCGACGGGTCCACCCGGACGACCGGAGCCGGTGTCGCGCCCGCGTCGCCGCCACAGGCTCGGAAGCGATACCAGGCCGCCGGGCAGGATGAACAGCACGACCAGGAGGATGGCGCCCTGCAGCATGGCGGTGATGTTCGGGTCGATGAGGTTGGTGACCTGCGGCAGCAGCACGTACCAGATGCCCCCGAGGAGCGAGCCGAGGATGCTGCCGGCGCCGCCGATCACCATCGACGCGAGCAGCTCGATCGAGTGGCCGAAGTGCAGCGTCTCGGGCGAGGTGTACTGGATGACGACCATGTAGAGGAAGCCGCTCACGCCGCCGATGAGCGATGCGATGGTGAACGCGAGCACCTTGAAGCGGTACGGCGACACGCCCAGCGACCCGGCGACCGCCTCGTTGCCCTTCACGATCGCGAAGGCCCGGCCGTACTTGCCCCGCACGAGATTGCGCGTGAGCATGAAGGTGATGCCGCCGATGAGGAAGACGATGTACAGCTGCCACTGGTCGTCGTACAGGCCGGTCCACTCCGGTGCGCCCGAGAAGCGGGCGGAGGTGCCCTGCGAGCCGCCCGTGAAGTCGGACAGGCGCTTGGCGAGCGGCACGCCGATGATCGGCAGCGCGATCGTCACCATGGCGATGGCGAGTCCGCCCAGACGCGCGGCGGCGAGGGCGATGACCAGGCCGATGACCGCGGGGACCAGGCACGCGAGCACGAAGACGAGCACGACGTTCCAGTCGGCATTGACGCCGAACGCCGTGACGTAGGCGCCGACGCCGACGAAGAAGATCTGGCCGAGCGAGACCTGGCCGGTGTAGCCCATCACGACGTTGAGGCCCAGGACGGCGACGGCGAAGACGCCGATACGGGCGATCGTCTGGTTGGCGAACTCCGGGAGCATCAGCGGCAGCACGATCATCAGCACGATGACGAGGCCGATGACGGCCCAGCGCACCCAGGGGCGCTCGAGGAGGGGCGACCGGTTGGAGAGGTCCGTGTTCGCAGCCATCAGACGCGCACCACCGCTTTCCGTCCGAACAGGCCCTGTGGTCGCAGGAAGAGCACGACGAAGATGAGGATGAAGGGCACCGCGATCTTCAGGTCGTGACCGATGAACGGCACGTAGACGGCGGCGAGGTTCTCGAGCACGCCGATGAGCCACGCGGCCACCACGACGCCGATGGGGCTCGACAGGCCGCCGAGGATGCACGCGGCGAGCGCGTAGACGAGGGCGGAGTCCATCATCCCGGGCGTGAGGGTCAGCTGCGGCGCCACGAGCACGCCGGCGACCGCGCCGAGGACGGCCGCCAGCCCCCAGCCGATCATGAGGTTGCGGCCGACGTTCACGCCGGAGAACGCGGCGGACGCGGGATTGATCGCGACTGCGCGCAGCGCGAGACCGAGTTTGGTGCCCAGGAACAGCGCCTGCAGCAGCAGCATGCATGCGACGATCACGATGAAGGTGCCGAGCGAGCGGACGCTGATCACCGCCCCAGCGATCTGGATGGTCTCGAGCGGGAACAGTGAGGGGAACAGCCGGTTGTTGTACGTCCAGATCCAGGCGCAGAACCCCGTGATCAAGGTGAGCAGGCCGATCGTCACGACGACGGCGGTGTCGGGGTCGCCCCGCTCGAAGCGCCGGATGAGATACCGCTCGATGACGGCTCCGAGGAAGAACGAGATGACGACCGCTGCGAGGATCGCGAGCAGGAGCGGGATGCCGAGGCCGTTCAGCGCCCACGCGATGTAGGCGGACAGCACCGCCATGCCGCCCTGCGCGAAGTTGATGAGCCCGGTCGCCTGGTTCACCAGCACGATCGCGAGCGCGAGGGCGGCGTAGATCGAGCCGGTCGAGAGGCCGTCGATGACGAGCTGGATGAACGTGCCCACGTCAGCCTCCCAGGTACGCGCGGCGGATCTCGTCCATGCCCTTGAGCTCCGCCGACGAGCCGGTGAGGGCGTTGCGCCCTGTCTCGAGCACCGTGGCGCTGTCGACGAGGGTGAAGGCGAGGTTGGCGTTCTGCTCGACCACGAGCATCGCGATGCCCGATTCGCTGCGCAGCCGGCCGATCGCCTGGTACACGCTCTTCGCGGTGCCGGGAGCGAGACCGAGTGATGCCTCGTCCAGCAGCAGCAGTCGCGGCTTCGACATGATGGCGCGGGCGATCGCGAGCATCTGCTGCTCGCCGCCCGAGAGCGCCGAGCCGTTGGAGCGGATCCGGTCCTGCAGCTGCGGGAACAGGTCTAGGCAGTAGTCCATGTCCGACGCGATGCCCTTGCGGTCCTTGCGCTTGTAGGCGCCGACCCTGAGGTTCTCCCGCACCGTCAGATTCCCGAGCGTGCCGCGCCCCTCCGGCACATGCGCGATCCCGCGTGCAGCGACCTGGTCGGGACGCAGTCCCCGCAGGTCCTTGCCGTCGAAGCGGATCGTGCCCGTCGAGCGCACGGTGCCCGAGATCGCGCGCAGCGTCGTGGTCTTTCCGGCGCCGTTCGCGCCGAGGATGCCGACCGCGCCCCCGTCGGGGACCACCAGCGAGACGCCCTCGAGCACCTGGACGCGGCCGTAGAAGGCGCGCACGTCGGCCAGTTCAAGCAGCGTCATCGACCGCGTCCTTCCCGATGTAGGCCTCGATGACGCGGGGGTCGGCCTGCGCCTCCGCGGCCGAGCCCTCCATCAGCTTGCGGCCGTGATCGAGCACCACGACGCGGTCGGTGAGCGCCGAGATGAGCCCCATGTTGTGCTCGACGATCACCACCGTGATGTCCTCGTCGCGCACCCGCCGCACCGTCTCGATGAGCTGCTCCACCTCGGCGTGCGGGAGACCTGCCGCCGGTTCGTCGAGGAGGAGGAGGCCGGGGTGGGTGAGCAGCGCGCGGCAGAGCTCGATGCCCTTGTGCAGTCCGTGCGACAGCTCGTCGGCCCGCATCTGGGCGGCCCACCCGAGGCCGTTGCGCTCCAGGAGGTCGAGCGCCTCCTGCCGCAGCGCCTTCTCGGCACGCACCGTGCGCGGCAGCCGCAGGGACCACTCCACCGGACCGCCGGGAAGGCGCGTATGGGCGCCGAGGAGCACGTTCTCGAGCACGGTCTCGCGCAGCTGGAGCGCGGGATGCTGGAACGTCCGCGCCAGCCCCTTCCGCGCGAGCGTGGCCGGGGACGACCCGACGACCTCGACGTCATCGATCGTGATGGAGCCGGCGCTCGGCCGGTAGTGACCGCTCACGCAGTTGAAGAGCGACGTCTTGCCGGCGCCGTTGGGCCCGACCAGGCCGAAGATCTGACCCGGCTCCACGGTGAAGCTCACGTCCTCGAGCACCTTGACGCCGCCGAAGTGAAGGCTGACGTCGCGGACTGCGAGCCGAGCGCCCATGGCCCCACCTTTCGCGTCGTCGCGTGTGGTCATCAAGGGGACTCGAGTCCTCCCCTGCTGGGAAAGCTACGGATCCCCGGAAAGATTGTCAACGATTTTGGTGTGAAGTTTCGCAACCGTGACCCTGCGATTCGATGCTGGCCCGCCCGACCGGGGGATGCGGCATCCGATTCCGTTCAACGGAACAGCGCGGACAAGCCACCGGAAGGAGCTCTTACGCTGACCGCAGCTTCCGCAACAAACGAAGGAGGGTCGACGATGACCGAGACACTCGCCCAGGCGATCGATCGCGCAGGCAGCGCGGTGGAACTGCTGCGCAACCAGAACTGGCCGGCATTCACATTCCCGGTCGCACCGGAGTTCACGAACTGGCGCGACGAGCAGCGGGCCTGGAACACGTCGGTCGCGCTCATGGACCAGTCGCACCACATGACGCAGCTGTTCCTCGACGGCGCCGACCTCATCCCGCTGCTGAGCTCGATCTCGCCCAACACGTTCGCGACGTTCCGTCCCGGCGTCGCGAAGCAGCTGATCTCGGTGAACCAGGACGGCTACCTCATCGGCGACGGCATCCTGTTCTACAACTCCGAGGGCCCCGAGGGGCTGGTGCTCATCGGGCACCACATCCTCATCGACTGGGTGCGGTTCAACGTCGAGAAGGCGCAGTCCGCCGGCCAGGACGTCCGGTACCGCCTCGAGGCCAACTCGCACATGCGGCAGGGACCGCCGACCTTCTACCGCTACGAGCTGCAGGGCCCCCACGCCGACCTCGTCATGGAGAAGGTGTTCGGCGGGCCGGCGCCCGAGATCAAGTTCTTCCACATCGGCGACGTGACCATCGCCGGGCGGCCGGTCAAGGCGCTCCGCCACGGCATGGCCGGACAGCCGGGGTTCGAGTTCTACGGCCCCTGGGAAGACAACGAGATCGTGCTCGAGGCGCTGATGACGGCGGGCGAGGAGCACGACATCCGCCGTGTCGGAGCGAAGGCGTACTCGTCGTCGCCGCTGGAGTCGGGCTGGGTGCCGACCCCCTTCCCCGCCGTGTTCGACGATGACTTCGCGGAGTACCGCGCGTGGCTCCCCGCCGCGCGCATCGGCTCGGTCGCCGGCTCGCTGTACTCGAGCGACGTCCACGACTTCTACATGACGCCGTTCGACATCGGCCTCGGGCGCTCGGTGCGCTTCGACCACGACTTCCACGGACGCGAGGCGCTCGAGAAGCACGCCGAGAACCAGCGGCGCCGCAAGGTCACGCTGATCTGGAACGCCGACGACGTCGCGGCGGTCGTCCGTTCGCAGGTCGAGCCCGGCACGCCCGCGAAGTACCTGGACTTCCCGAAGGCCCGCTACGGGCTGTACCAGATGGACGAGATCCTGAAGGACGGCGAGCGCGTGGGGATCTCGACGGATGCCGGCTACGTCGCGTACGACCAGCTCTACATGTCGCTGGCCACCCTGGACGTGGGGCTCCGCGACGGCGACGAGGTCGAGGTCGTCTGGGGCGAGGATCCGATCTCCCGCAAGGACTCGGTGGACGCCGACCACCGCCAGGTGCGCATCCGTGCGACCGTCGCCCCCGCGCCCTACCACGACTACGCCCGGACGGTCTATCGCGCGAACGCCTGAGCCGCGTTCGGCGCGTTTCGTCTCGCTTCGCTCGCTCAACGACCGGTCGTTGAGCGAGCGAAGCGAGTCGAAACGCCCCCACCCCCGGTCGTTGAGCGAGCGAGGAACGAGCGAGACGAAACGCGCTCCCACCCCCGGTCGCTGAGCGAGCGAGGAACGAGCGAGACGAAACACCCCCACCCCGGTCGTTGAGCGAGCGAGGAACGAGCGAGACGAAACGCGCTCCCACCCCCGGTCGTTGAGCGAGCGAGGAACGAGCGAGACGAAACACCCCCACCCCCGGTCGCTGAGCGAGCGAGGAACGAGCGAGACGAAACACCCCCACCCCCGGTCGTTGAGCGAGCGAGGAACGAGCGAGACGAAACGCGCTCCCACCCCCGGTCGTTGAGCGAGCGAGGAACGAGCGAGACGAAACGCCCCGGTTCCGCTGAACGGAACTCCGCGATGCCCGCGGGGTTACGATGGCGGCGTCATCGAGGAGGATGCCGTGGCACGAGGATCTGCGGGCGAGTCGGTCCTGCACCGGCACCTGCGCGTGCTCGAGAGCTTCGACGCGTGGCATCCGTTCCTCACGCTCAGCGAGATCGCCGATGCCGCCGGAGTGCCGCGCTCGAGCGCGCACCGGCTCATCGCCGAGCTCGAGCGCGAGGGACTGCTCGAACGGCTGCCCGATCGCACGTACCGCCTCGGTGTGCGGCTGTGGGAGTTCGCCAGCCGCACGCCGGGCGCGGTCGGTCTCCGCGAGATCGCGCGTCCATGGCTGGGCGCCGTGCACGAACGGGTGCGTCAGCACGCGCAGCTGGGCGTGCTGAGCGGGCGCGATGTGCTCTTCATCGACCGGATGTCGACCCGCGAGGCCGTCGTGAACGCGACGCTCATCGGCGGCCGCATCCCGCTGCACGCATCCTCCAGCGGTCTCGCGCTGCTGGCCTATGCCGACAACGCGCTCGTCAACGACGTGATCGCGCGCGGGCTGCGACCCTACACCGAGCGCACGATCCGCACGGGCGCGGAGCTGCGCGCGCAGCTGCGGCGCGTGCGCGAGGACGGCTACGCGGTGACGGAGGGCGCCATCCACGCCGAGTCGCGCGGCATCGCGGTGCCCGTGACCGGACCGGGCGGCAGCGTGTACGCCGCGATCGGCGTGGTGGTGCCCAACGACGGCGCCTCGACCCACGGGTACGCCGAGCTGCTGCGCCGCGCCGCCACCGGCATCGCGCGCGAGCTCGCTGCCGCGTACCGGCCCGACGTCGACGAGCGCACCCACGGCATCCGCTCGCTCGTGAGCGGGTCGCGCCGCTCGCTCGAGTACCTCGAGAGCCTCGACACCGACCCGCACGACGCCGGCGCGCCGGCAGCGGCGGGCATCTCCGACCCCGCCACCGGCGCCCGCCCCGGGTCTGCGCCGGTGCTCTAGGGTTGGCGGCCATGACGACGATCGCGATCCTCGGCCTCGGTGAAGCCGGCCGTCGTTACGCCCGCGGCCTGGCGCATGCCGGGGCCGACGTCCGCGCCTTCGACCCCGCCCACGACCTCGGCGACCCCGACGTGCCGCAGTTCGCGACGCTGGCCGAGGCCCTCGCCGGGGCAGACGTGGCGCTGAGCCTCGTCACCGGGCATGCCGCGGCATCCGTCGCCCGCGAGGCGCTGCCGCACATCGCCGCGGGGGCCGTCTACGCGGATCTCAACACCGCCGCCCCCGACCTCAAGCAGCGCATCGCCCGCCTGGCAGCCGACCGCGGCCTCGCGATGGCCGATGTCGCGGTGCTCGCGCCCGTGGTGCGCGCCGGGCACCGGACGCCGCTCCTCGCGAGCGGGACCGGAGCCCGCCAGTTCGCCGAGCGCGTCGGTCCGTTCGAGGTGCCCGTCGAGGTCATCGACGGCGACGCGGGTGAGGCGGCGCGCCTGCGGCTGCTGCGGAGCGTGTTCATGAAGGGCCTGGCGGCGCTCGTGCTCGAGGGACTCGGCGCCGCGCGCGCCGCCGGAGCCGAGGAGTGGCTGCGCGCGCAGATGGCGGACGAGCTGGGTCCCGACGGCGCCGCGCTCGTCGACCGGCTCGTCGACGGCTCGACCCTGCACGCCGTGCGCCGCGAGCACGAGGTGCGCGCGGCCCTGGCGGCCCTCGAGTCGTCGGGACAGCCCGCCGATATGACGCGCGCGACGCTCGCGTGGTTCGAGCGGCTCGTCGCCGAGCGCGACGATTCCGGTCGTTGAGCAAGCGAGGAACGTGGTCGTCGAGCGAGCTTGCGAGACGAAACGGAGAGACGAAACGCGCCAGACCCGACGCGAACGCTCGGTCGCAGGCGTTTCGTCTTCGGGCGCCAGAGCGCCCTCCGCTCAACGACCGATATCCGTGGCCCGCGCGACGCGAGCTCGGCAACCTACTCGCATTCCCCGCCCGGCACAACGGCGAAGCGCATTGGACGGAAGTGCCGTTGCCGCCGGTGCGAGCGGATGCCATCCTCGCCGCACACGCACGGCGCCGACCCCACGGCGACTGCGGTTCACAACGCGAAGGAGCGTCGATGAAATCCACGTTCAGGCGGCTGTCAGCGGTGTCGCTGGCCGTCGCCGCAGCTCTCGTCCTCACGGCCGGCGTCTCGTCGGCCACGGCAGCCCCCGGCGGTCCCCACGCCGGATCGCCCACCCTCACGGCATCCGAGTGCACGTCTCTCGCCGGCCTCACGATCCCCGCGAAGGACATCGGCCTGCCGACGAACGGCGCCGACGTCGAGACGGCGGTGTGGGATGCCGCCGGCAGCTACTGCGCGGTCACCGGCTGGATCCGCGCGGTCTCGGCACCGCAGGACATGCAGTTCCAGGTGAACCTCCCCGCCCTCTGGAACGAGCGCACGCTGCAGTTCGGCGGCGGCGGGTTCGACGGATCCCTGGTCACCGCGACCGGCGCCTACACCGCTCAGCCGGCCGGCACCCCGACCGCGCTGTCGCAGGGCTGGGTCACCCTCGGCTCCGACGGCGGTCACCAGGGCGCACCCGGGTTCGACGGCACCTTCCAGCTCGACGAGGAGCTGTTCCTCAACTACGGGCAGTGGTCGGTCAAGAAGGCGCACGATGCGGCCGCGGTGGTCATCGAGGCGGCCTACGGCATGGACGCCGAGTGGTCGTACTTCATCGGCGGCTCGCAGGGCGGGCACGAGGCCCTCGACGCGGCGGCGCGCTACCCGAAGGACTACGACGGCGTCATCGCGAACTACCCGGCCTACAACGTCACGATGATGCACGTGGGCGCGGTCAACTTCCGCGACGCGCTGCAGCTCGAGGGCGGCGCCGGGCACCTCAACTCCGCCGAGACGACGACGATCACGAACGCGGTCTACGCGACGTGCGACGGGCTGGACGGGGCCGTGGACGGGATCGTCAGCAACGTCTCCGGCTGCGACGCGGCGTTCGACATCCAGTCGCTCGCCTGCCCGGCAGGAGTGGATGCCGCCACCGTCGACACCTGCCTCTCGGATGTCGAGATCGCGGCCGCGGTGAAGATCAGCACCGACTACGACCTGGGCATCGACATCGAGGGCAACTCGATCTTCGCGAAGAGCGCACTCCTCGAAGGGGCCCTGTACCAGGGCTTCGCGGGCTTCGGCACCAGCGCGCAGGCGCAGGGGCTGCAGTTCGCCGTGTTCGAGGCCACGATGCGGTACGGCGTCGCGGGTGATCCCCCCGGCTTCGACCCGTACACGGTCGATCCGCTGGACTACGCCGACCGGGTGCAGGAGGTGGGCGAGATCATGGACGTGACGGATGTCTCGCTCAACCAGTTCCGCGCGCACGGGGGCAAGATCATCCTGACGCACGGCACCATCGACGACTTCATCACGCCGCACAACACGGTGCAGTACTGGGAGGCGCTCCAGGACGAGTTCGGCAAGCGCCTCGACAGGTTCGCGAAGTTCTACATGGTGCCGGGCTGGGGCCACGGCCAGGGCCGGTTCGTGGCGCAGTACGACGGCCTCGACGCCATCGTCGACTGGGTCGAGCAGGGCGTCGCCCCGTCCGGCCTCGTGGCGAGCGACGGCAACGCGGGCGCCGACCGCACGCGCCCGATGTGCGAGTACCCGGCCTGGCCGGAGTACTCGGGCGCCGGATCGATCGACGACGCGAGCTCGTACGCCTGCGTGACGGGATGATCGCGCGAGCGGTCTCGTCGTGACATGCGGAGGCCCCGGGGTCCGCCCCCGGGGCCTTCGCTCGCGCCGATCAGCCGGCGGATGCCGACGGGAGGGTGTGGGCGTCGAGCGACGAGAAGTAGTCCAGCGATCTCCGCGAGGTGCTGGCGAGCGTGCGCATGCCGTGTCCGCCTGCACCGCCCGCCGCCTCGAGCGCACGCGAGATGCCGGCCGCCGCCACGGTCAGGAGCTCGACCGCCGCCTGCGGCGAGGTGTCGTCGTTCGGCACGACCACGCCCAGCGACGCGTGCACCAGGCCGTGCGCATCGAGGATCGGCACCGCGATGCCACGCGACTCGCGATGGATGTGCCCGTCGGTGACCGCGAACCCGTCCGCGCGCACCCGGCGCAGCCGCGCCCGCAGCTCCTCACCGGTGCGGATGGTCGCCGACGTATACGCCGGCCAGCCGGCCGCGATGACGTCCGCCACGACGCCCGGCTCGGAGTGGGCGAGCAGCACCAGGCCGCTCGAGCTGACCGGCAGCGGCACGCGGCCGCCGATCACGGTGGCGTTGACGACCGCCTCCCTGGTCGAGAGGCGCTCGATGAAGAGCACGTCCCGCCCGCTCAGCACCCCGAGCTGGGTGTGCTGACGCACCCGCGAGTGCACGGCCTCGAGCCACGGCCGCGCGAGTTCCCGAAGCCCGAGGGCGCCGGGGGTCCGCGACGCGAATTCCCACAGCCGGATGCCGAGCCGGTACGAGCGGTCCGGCATCCGTTCGAGCAGGCCCTCCCGCTCGAGCTCGGCGACGAGACGGTGGGTGGTCGACACGGCGAGGCCGGTCGTCTCCACGATCTCGGTCAGCGTGAGGAACGGGCGCAGCACGTCGAACGCCTGCAGCACCCGCAGGTGCTTGTGCAGGACGGACTCGCCGTCCGAGCCACGTGCCACGTCGAACCTCCTTCGGATCGGGGGACGGATGCCGGGCCCGCCGGTCGCTCAGCCTGGTCACCGAGCCTGTCGACCCGCCCGGCACCGGCGCCCGGCACCGGCGCCGCAGGCTACGCCGCTCCGGCGGTGCGCCAGCCGCCGTGATACTCCTGCCGCACGGTCTCGGCGTACGGCACCGGGCTGACCACGGCGCGCACCGCGATCTGCTCGTGCGGCTCCACCGTGGTCTTGCGCGAGCCGCCGTCGGGCTCGCCCCACACCACGCGCACCTCCGCGCCGATCGGCACGTCTCTGTCGACCGTCGCCAGCGACAGGCCGCGCTTCTCGTTCGCGGTGATGCCGGTGAAGAGAGACAGCCCGACGTGACTGCCGTCCGCGTCGATCACGGCGTCGTAGTTCGACGAGCCGTAATTCGCGTTCGGCAGGTCGAAGAACTGATACCCCGGTCCCTCGCGGTCGAGCACGCTCGTGAGGATGCGGCCGAGGTCCTCGTCGTTCCACGCGAGCGTGACCTTCTTGCGCTGCGCCTCGGGATCGACCTGCTCGAGGGCCTCGCGGCCGATGAAGTCGTGGTCGAACTTCACGAACGAGCCGTAGCCGAGGTCCCACGGGTTCAGGTAGTAGTCCTCGATGTCGTCCGACACGAACGATCCGGCGAGGGCGTTGATCGCCTCGTAGCTGCTCGCCGGCAGCCACTCGCGGTAGCGCCGCTCGATGTCTCCGCCGGTGTAGATCGCGGGAAGCGGCGACGGGATCCACCCCGACTCGAGGGTGTTCGACGAGTACGCGCGAGAGCCGCACGGCTCGAGCCCGAACTCGCGCCCCGCCTCGAGCACGGCATCCCGGATCCTGCCGTGCTGCGCGTACGGCCCCCAGATCTCGAGGCCGGGGGCTCCGGCCATGCCGTGCCGGAGCGTGCGCACGTGCTCCCCGGCGATCTCGAGCTCACCCATGTGGAAGAACCGCACCTGCTCGACCTCGCGGCCCGCGAGCTTCTCGATGATCGGCCAGGCGTTCGGGCCCTGGATCTGGAAGCGATAGAACTCCCGCGTCACCGCCTCGCCGTACGGCCGCGACGGCGAGCGGTCGTCGTAGCGGGTCTCGACGTCGTAGCCGCCGGTCTCGGCGTGGAACTGCAGCCAGTTGGCGCCGGGCGCGCGGCCCACGTAGACGTACTCGTCCTCGGCGAGGTGGAACAGGATGCCGTCGCCGATCACCCCGCCGGTCGACGAGGTCGGCACGAACTGCTTCGCGGTGTTCACCGGGAAGTTCGCGAACGAGTTGATGCCGGTGTCCGACAGCAGCTTCAGCGCGTCGGGGCCGGTCATGAAGAAGTTCACCATGTGGTGCGTCTGGTCGTAGAGCACCGCCGTCTCGCGCCAGGCCTTCTGCTCGCGGCGCCAGTTCGTGAACTCCGCGGGCACGACGGGGTAGATGTAGGTGCCGAGCTGCGAGTTCCGCAGCATGTCGACCACGCTCCCCCGTTGCTCCATGAGCTCCTGCAGATTGCTCGCCATGAGTTCCTCGACTTCCTCGTCCAGTGTTCCGGGGTGACCTGAGCGCGATGCTACGTGTCCGCTATACCTACGTCCAGAGGTATTTGGTCGCCACAATTGTAGACAATTTGTTGACCATTTCGCCATGGGTGTGATTCGCTGGCCCCATGACAGACACTGCCGACACGCTCCTCGTCGTCAGCGCCCACGCCGGCGACTTCGTCTGGCGGGCAGGCGGCGCGATCGCCGCCGCGGCCCTCCGCGGCGAGCGCGCGGTGGTCGCCTGCCTGTCGTACGGCGAGCGGGGCGAGTCGGCCAGCCAGTGGCTCGACGGCAAGTCGCTGGACGAGATCAAGCGCATCCGCCGCGACGAGGCCGAGGCCGCGGCATCCGCTCTCGGAGCCGAGATCGAATTCCTCGACCTGGGCGACTACCCGCTCGTCGAGTCGCGCGAGGCCGTCGCGCGCCTGGTCGACCTGTACCGGCGGGTGCAGCCCACGGTGGTGCTGACGCACACGCTCCGCGACCCGTACAACGGCGACCACCCCGCGGCTGCGCGCATGGCGCTCGACGCCCGCGTGCTGGCGCAGGCGATCGGCGTGGCGAACTCCGACGGCAGCTACCCCTCGAAGGACGACATCATCGGTGCCCCGCCCGTCTTCTTCTTCGAGCCGCACCAGCCCGAGCAGTGCGATTTCACCCCGAACGTCCTGCTCGACATCACCGAGGCGTTCCCGCGCAAGCGCGCGGCGATGGAGTGCCTGCCCGCCCAGAAGCACATGTGGTCGTACTACACCGACCTCGCGACCCGCCGCGGCGTGCAGCTCAAGCGCAACGCCGGCCCGAACCTGGGCCTGCCCCACGACACGATGGGCGAGGCCTACATGCGGCACTTCCCGCAGGTCACCCAGGTGCTGTCATGAGCGGATGGACCTTGTCATGAGCGGATGGACCTTGTCATGAGCGGTCCGGTGGTCATCACCGACATCGCCCGTGCGGATGCCGCGACCGCCGACGCGCTCGGCGTGCACGGCGTCGCGACCGTGCACGAGGCCATGGGCCGGACCGGACTCGTCGGTGCCGGCATCCGTCCCATCCAGGAGGGGGTCCGGATCGCCGGCACGGCCGTCACCGTGCTGTGTCACCCCGGCGACAACCTCATGATCCACGCGGCCGTCGAGCAGTGCCGCGCCGGCGATGTGCTGGTGGTGACGACGACGTCGCCGTCGATCGACGGGGCGTTCGGCGAGCTGTTCGCCACCGCCCTGCACGCCCGAGGTGTACGCGGGCTCGTCACGACGACCGGTGTGCGCGATGTCGCGGAGCTGCGGGCGATGGGGTTCCCGGTGTGGTCGGCGGCCGTCTTCGCCCAGGGCACCGTCAAGGCCACGCCCGGCTCGGTCAACGTGCCGATCACCCTCGGTGCGGTCACGGTCGCCCCCGGCGACGTCATCGTCGCCGACGACGATGGCGTGCTGCGGGTCCCGCGCCGCGGCGCGGACGCGGCGCTCGCCGCGGCGGACGCACGCCTCGCGAAGGAGGAGGCAGACCGGGACGCCTACCGCGGCGGCCAGCTGAGCCTCGACCGCAAGGGGCTGCGGCCGCTCCTGGCCGACCTCGGCGTCGAGTACCTCACGCAGGCGGACTGGGAGGCGCAGGACCGTGGACGCGGCTGAGCCGCCGGTCGCCACGGGGCCATCGGTCGCGACGGGGCCATCGGCTGCGACGGGGCGATCGGCTGCGACGGGGCCGTCGGTCGCGGCGGCGGTGCGCGACGGCATCCGCTGCATGCTCATGCGCGGCGGCACCTCGAAGGGGGCGTACTTCCTCGCCTCGGACCTGCCGAGCGACCCCGCAGCGCGCGACGACCTGCTCCTGCGGATCATGGGGTCGCCCGACCCGCGCCAGATCGACGGCATCGGGGGCGCGCACCCGCTCACCAGCAAGGTCGCGATCGTGTCGCGCTCCGCGGTGGAGGGCATCGACGTCGACTACCTGTTCCTGCAGATCGGCGTCGACGCCGCGACCGTGGGCGATGCACAGACCTGCGGCAACCTGCTCGCCGGCATCGGACCGTTCGCGGTCGAGCGCGGCCTCGTCCCCGCGACCGGGGAGCGCACGACGGTCCGCATCCGGCTGCTGAACACCGGCGACATCGCCACCGCCGGGTTCGCGACCATCGACGGGCGCCCCGAGTACGACGGCGACGCGGCCATCGACGGCGTCCCCGGCACGGCATCCGCGATCGAGCTGGAGGTCGGCGGCGGGGCCGATAAGCCGCTCCTTCCGACCGGCCGCGCCTCCGACGACATCGACGGCCACACGGTCACCCTCGTCGACAACGGGATGCCGGTGGTGCTGCTGCGCGGCGAGGAGTTCGGCGTGGACGGCTCCGAGCCGCCCGCGGCGCTGGAGGCCGACGATGCGCTCGCGGGCCGCATCGAGCGCGTGCGGCTCGGCGCCGGTCCGCTGATGGGGCTCGGCGACGTCGCCGGGCAGACGGTGCCGAAGATGATCCTGCTCTCGCCGCCCCGCGACGGCGGCGCGATCTCGACCCGCGCCTTCATCCCCGCCCGCGTGCACACGGCGATCGGCGTGCTGATGGCGGCATCCGTCGCCGCAGCGCTCAGGATCCCCGGTGCCGTCGGGCACGACATCGCCGGCCCGCTCACCGGGGAGGAGACCCCCGTCGAGCACCCCAGCGGCACCTTCCCGTCGCGCGTCGAGGTCACGCGCGACCCCGACGGCACGTGGCGGGCCACGTCGTTCTCGCTCCGCACCGCCCGAAAGCTCTTCGACGGCATGGTCTTCCCCCGACCGCGCCGCTGATCGCACCCGAGACACCCGAACACGTCAGAGAGGACGCCCCATGACCGCCGACACCTCGTTCGACGTCGCCCACCTCGCCCACGTCGAACTACTGACCCCGAAGCCGGCGGAGAGCCGGTGGTTCTTCGAGGAGCTCCTCGCGATGCGCGTCGTCGCCGAGGACGGCGACTCGATCTACCTGCGCACCTGGGACGAGTACCAGCTGTACACGATCAAGCTCACCGCGTCGGATGCCGCCGGCGTCGGCCGCACGTCGTTCCGCGCGTCGTCGCCGCAGGCGCTGGAGCGACGCGTCGCCGCCATCGAGGCGACCGGGCACGGCACCGGATGGACCGAGGGCGACGTGGGCTGCGGGCCGACGTACGGGTTCACCGACCCCGACGGGCACGCGATGGCGATCTTCTACGAGGCCGAGCGCTACGTCGCCACCGACGACAGGCCGGCGCTCAAGAACCAGGCCTCACGCTTCCCCGGCCGGGGCGTGAACGCCCGCCGCCTGGACCACATCAACTACCTCGCGAAGGACGTCGAGGCGAACGGGGAGTTCCTGCGCGACGCGCTCGGCATGCGCGAGTCGGAGCGCATCCGGCTCGACAACGGGAGGTTCGCGGCGTGGTGGTTCCACTTCTCGCTGAAGTCGTACGACGTCGTGTACTCCGACGACTGGACCAAGCACGGCAACCGCCTGCACCACATCGCTTTCGCCCCCGACACCCGTGAAGACATCCTGAAGGCCGCCGACATCTTCCTCGAGAACGGCATCCACATCGAGTCGGGCCCGCACAAGCACGCCATCAACCAGACGTTCTTCCTCTACGTCTGGGAGCCCGGCGGCAACCGCATCGAGTTCGCCCAGGCCGGCGCCCGCCTGCTGCTGGACCCCGATCAGCCCGTCGTCGAGTGGTCCGAGGCCGAGCGCAAGAAGGGCCAGGCCTGGGGCATGAAGACGATCGAGACCTTCCACACCCACGGCACCCCGCTGGTCTGACGCTTCGTCTCGCTCAATGACCGGAACATCCCGGTCGTTGAGCGAGGGAGCGCCAGCGACCGAAAGCCCCGGTCGTTGAGCGAGGGAGCGCCAGCGACCGAAAGCCCCGGTCGTTGAGCGAGGGAGCGCCAGCGACCGAGACGAAACGCCCCGAGCCGCTCGTCTGCGCCAGGTGCGGCGCGTTTCGTCTCGCTCGTTCCTCGCTTGCTCAACGACCGGCTTTGCATTGCCGCCGACCGAGATCCGGGTCGCTGACGCCGCCCTCGCTCCGGGGCGCCGCTGTCCTGGTCCATCCGGGGTTTGGGGCGCACCACGTCCGTTCGGGGCGTGCCCTGCGCGCCCCGAAAGCACGCCATGCGCCCCGAACCCGGGAAACTGAGAGCAGCGAGCGGTCAGCGCCAGACGTCGGCGGCGATGTCGACGACCTCGCGCACCTTGGCCCACTGCTCGTCCTCGGTGAGGACGTTGCCCTCCTCGGTCGAGGCGAAGCCGCACTGCGGGCTCAGCGCCAGCTGCTCGAGCGGCGCGAACGCGGATGCCTCGTCGATGCGCTTCTTGACGGCATCCACGTCCTCCAGCTCGCCGCTCTTGGACGTGATGAGGCCCAGCACGACCGTCTTGTCGCCCTCGGGCAGGAAGCGCAGCGGCTCGAAGCCGCCCGCGCGCTCGCTGTCGTACTCGAGGAAGTAGCCGTCGTACGCGGTGTTGCCCAGCAGCTGCTCGGCGACCGGCTCGTACCCGCCCGACGAGATCCAGGTGGAGCGGAAGTTGCCGCGGCAGACGTGCGTCGTGACGACGAGGTTGTCGGGCTTGCCGTCGAGGATGCGGTTGAGGATGCCGGCGTACCGCTCGGCGATGCCGTCGGTGTGGATGCCGCGCTCGCGGGCCTTCTCGAGCTCGACGTCGGAGCACAGGTACGCCCAGGCGGTGTCGTCGAACTGGAGGTAGCGGGCGCCCGCCTCGTAGAACGCGGCGACGGCGTCGCGGTAGGCCTGGACGAGGTCGTCGACGATGTCGTCGCGGCCGTCGTAACCCGAACCGGCGAGATGCCCCGGCTCGAGGCGGAAGTCGAGCACGGTCGGCGCCGGGATGCTGAACTTCGGCACTGCGCCGGTGGTGCGCTCGAGCAGGCGCTTGAGCGAGCGGAAGTGGTCGAGGAACGGGTGGGTGTCGCTGAACCCGATCTTGCCGGTGACCTCGATGCCCCGCGGCTTCGTCTGCACACCCTGGAACTGGATGCCGTGATCGAGCTCGACGATCTCGACGCCGTCGAGCAGGCCGAAGAAGTCGAAGTGCCACCACGAGCGGCGGAACTCGCCGTCGGTCGCGAGTTTCAGGCCGGCGTCGGCCTCGCGCACGACGAGCTCGGCGATCGCGGTCTCCTCCGCGATGCGCAGCGCGTCGGCGTCGATCTGACCGGAGGCGAAGCGGCGGCGGGCCTCCGCGAGTTCGGCGGGACGGAGGAAGCTGCCGACGATGTCGGCGCGGAACGGCGGTGTTGACACCCTTGCGATGGTACGGGATGCCTCCGGACGTAGGGAAACCCCGCGTCACGGAAGGACGCCCGCGGCCAGGCCGCTCCCGATGACGCCCGGCCGCGAGACCCCAGCGGACGGACGAGACCGTGGGAGAACCCCGCGGTCTCGTCCCGCCACTGTGGTCTCACGGTGCGGCGCCGCGCCCGGCGCGACGCCGGTCGTCGGGAGGACGCCCGCGTCAGAACACGTACTCCATGAGGTCGGTGCCGAGCACGCGGAACGCCTCGTGCGCCCGCAGGCGATGCGAGATCGACAGGTCGTCGAAGCACACGATGAGCGCGTACGACACGCCGGCGCGGGGACCGGCCAGGACCCCCGCTTCGACGCGGACCCCGGCATCCCGGCCGGTCTTGTTGATGAAGAGGAGACCGTGCTCGTCGTTCTCGTGCGAGAACGGGTCGAGGCCGGTCGCCGATGCCACGAGGGAGAGGTCGTGGTTGAGGCTCAGCCACTCGGCCACCTGCGCGCTCACGCTCGGCGAGACGACCTGCGAGTTGACGAGGGCGGCGAAGACCTCGGCGAGCTCGCGGGCCGAGCCCAGCGCGAAATGCGGGGCGTCGTCGGGGCCGCGCTCGTCGCGGAAGCGGTCGAGGAGCGCGGAGCGCGACAGCCCCAGGTCTTCGATGCGGGCGCGCACCGCCGGCAGGCCGACCCGCCGCAGCAGCGCGTTGGCGGCCATGGCGTCACCGGTCGACGCGGTGAGCACCGCGAGGTCGGACAGCGGCAGAGCGGGCGCCTTCAGGTGCTGCCACACTCCCCCGACGCCGACCGGCTCGAGCTGCGCGCGGTCGATGATCTCGAGCGGCTCGAGCCGCCCGGACTCGAACGCCGCGGCCACCTCGATGAGCAGCGGCACCACGCCGAGCCCCGCCACCGGCAGGGTGACGAAGTCATCGCCCGAGAGCACGGATGTGCCGCGGTCGAGATCGGTGATCCGCACCGAGATCTTGGCGCCCGATGCGGCGAGATCGTCGAGCGCCTTCAGCGTCGACGTGAACGAACGACGTCCGGCAGCCGCCCTCTTCGGCAGCCGCCGGCCGGTGCTCCGTCGCGCCCCCCGCAGCGACTCGGCGTCCCTTCTGGGCTCGATGCCCACGGAGTTTCCCTCCCGTTGATGTTGTTGCGGGGCGAACGGGCCGCACGCGGCCCGGCCATCACCAGATGGTGACGCGCTGGTCCTGGTCGAGCCAGAGGCCATCCGACGGCGTCACTCCGAATGCATCGTAGAACGCGTCGACGTTGCGGACGATCTGATTGCACCGGAACTCGTTGGGCGAGTGCGGGTCGATCGTCAGCAGGCGGATGGTCTCGGCATCCCGCCCCTTCTGCTGCCAGATCTGTCCCCAGCTGAGCAGCAGTCGCTGGATGCCGGTGAAACCGTCCAGCTCCGGCGCGTCGGCATCGCCCAGCGACAGGGCGTAGGCCCTGATCGCGATGCCGAGACCGCCGAGGTCTCCGATGTTCTCGCCGATCGTGAGCGCGCCGTTGACGGTGTTCTCGGGCGCGAGGCCCTGCGGCACGAGGGCGTCGAACTGGGCGATGAGGTTCTTGGTGCGCTCCTCGAACGCCGCGCGGTCGTCATCGGTCCACCAGTCCCGCAGCGACCCGTCGCCGTCGAAGCGGCTGCCCTGGTCGTCGAAGCCGTGGCCGATCTCGTGGCCGATGACCGCGCCGATGCCGCCGTAGTTGGCCGCGGCGTCGCGCTCGGCGTCGAAGAAGGGGTACTGGAGGATCGCCGCCGGGAACACGATCTCGTTCATCAGCGGGTTGTAGTACGCGTTGACGGTCTGCGGCGTCATGAACCACTCGTCGCGGTCGATCGGCTGGCCGACCTTGGCGAGCTGGCGGTCGTGCTCCCACACGTGGGCGCGGCGGACGTTGCCGACGAGGTCCTCGGCGTCGATCTCGAGCGCCGAGTAGTCCTTCCACTTCACGGGGTACCCGATCTTCGGGGTGAAGGCGTCGAGCTTGGCGAGCGCGCGCTCGCGGGTCTCGGGCGTCATCCACTCGAGCTCGGAGATCGACTGGCGGTAGGCCTCGATGAGGTTGGCCACCAGCTCGTCCATCGCGACCTTCGAGGCCGGCGGGAAGTGGCGCTCGACGTAGACACGGCCGATCGCCTCGCCCATCGCGGCCTCGGTGAGGCTGACGCCGCGCTTCCACCGCTCGCGGTTGACCGGCACGCCGGTGAGCTGCGTGCCGTAGAAGCCGAAGTTCTCGGCGACGAACTCGTCCGACAGGAACGGCGCCGCCGAGTGCACGACGGTGAACCGCAGCCATGCCTTCCAGTCGTCGAGGCGTTCCTCGACGAGCAGGGCGCCGAGGCCCTCGAAGAAGCTCGGCTGATACACGTTGATCTCGGCGAACGCATCGGCGTGGTCGGCGGCCGCGCCCTCGCGCCACGGCGTCAGGTCGACGCCGACGAGCGCCTGCACCTCGTCCCACGTCTTGAGGTTGTAGGTCTTGACCGCGTCGCGGCTCGCGACGTTGTCCCAGTGGTGCGTGGCGATCTCGGTCTCGATCGCGACGATGCGATCGGCGGATGCCTCGGCCTCGGCCACGCCGGCGAGCTCCAGGATCCGCTGCACGTGCGCGCGGAAGGCGATGCGGGTCTCCTGGAAGTTGTCGAGGCGGTAGTAGCTCTCGTCCGGCAGCGAGAGGCCGCCCTGGATGAAGAACGGCACGTAGCGCTCGGGGTTGCCCGGGTCGGGCTCGATGTAGAGGTGGATGAGCGCCGCGATGCCTTCGCGCTCGAACTCGCCGATCGTGCGGAGGAAGCCGGGGATGTCGGCGACCGCGTCGACACGCGCCAGCACGTCGGCGAGGGGTGCCGCACCCTGCGCCTCGATGCGCTCGGTGTCCATGAAGCTCGTGTAGAGGTCGCCGATCTTGCGCGCCTCGGTGCCGGGCTCGGCCTGCTGCGACTCCTCGACGATCGCGTGCACGTCCTTCTCGGCCTGCTCCGCGATGAGGTGGAACGAGCCCCACCTCGCCTTGTCCTCGGGGATCTCGGTCCGATCGAGCCACGAGCCGTTGACGTGGCGGAACAGGTCGTCCTGAGGGCGGATCTCGGCGCTGAGTTCCTCGAGCGCGAGACCGGAGCGGGGGGCGTCGGTCATGCGTTCCAGGGTAACCGCCCCCAGGTGTGCGAATCCTCGGCGAGGCATCGATCTGAGGCTGTGACCGCATTGTGATGATGACGGATGCCGAGGGCCGGCGTCGGAGCGTGCGGCCGGCGTCGGAGCGTGCGGCCGGCGTCGGCGGCGCCTCCTAGGCTCGGAGGGTGACGACCGACACCCTGAATCGCGACATCCTGCGGCTCGCGGTGCCGGCGCTCGGCGCCCTGATCGCCGAGCCGCTGTTCCTGATCGTCGACTCCGCCCTCGTCGGGCACCTCGGTGTCGAGCCGCTCGCGGGGCTCGGCATCGCCTCCGCGGTGCTGCAGACCATCGTCGGTCTGATGGTCTTCCTCGCCTACTCGACGACGCCGGCCGTCGCCCGCCGCTTCGGCGCGGGCGACCCGTCTCGCGCCGTGTCGGTCGGTATCGACGGCATGTGGCTCGCCCTCGGCATCGGCGCCGTGCTGGCGCTCGTCGGCTATGCGGCCACGCCTGCGCTCGTCGGGCTCTTCGGCGCGACGCCCGAGGTCGCCCAGCAGGCCGAGATCTACCTGGGCATCTCGATGTGGGGCCTGCCCGCCATGCTGGTCGTCTTCGCCGCGACCGGGCTCCTGCGCGGCATGCAGGACACGGTGACGCCGCTGTGGATCGCGGGGCTCGGCTTCGGCGCCAACGCCGTCCTCAACTGGGCGTTCATCTACGGCTTCGGGTGGGGCATCGCGGGCTCCGCCGTCGGCACCGTCCTCGCGCAGTGGGGCATGGTCGCCGCGTACGCGGTCGTCGTGGGGCGGCTCGCGCGCCGGCACGAGGCATCCATCCGCCCGCAGCGCGAGGGGGTGCGCGGCTCGGCGCGGTCGGGCGGCTGGCTGTTCCTGCGCACGGTGTCGCTGCGGGTCGCACTGCTCGCGACGGTGGCGGTCGCGACGGGCCTCGGCACGGTCGAGCTCGCGGGCTGGCAGGTCGCGTTCACCATCTTCTCCACCGCGGCGTTCGCGCTCGACGCGCTCGCGATCGCCGCTCAGGCGCTCATCGGCAAGGGACTCGGCGCCGAGGAGACCGGGCTCGTCCGCCGTGTGCTCGGCCGCACGGTGGCGTGGGGCGCCTGGTTCGGCGTGATCACCGGAGCGCTGATCGGCGCACTGTCGGGCGTCATCGGGCTGCTGTTCACCGGCGACCCCGGCATCGCCGCGCTGGTGCAGCCGGCGCTCATCGTGCTCGCCGTCGCCCAGCCCGTCTGCGGCGTGGTGTTCGTGCTCGACGGCGTGCTCATCGGCGCCGGCGACGCGAAGTACCTCGCCCTCGTCGGGGTGCTCAACCTGGTGCCGTTCGTCCCCGCGCTGGTGCTCGTGGCGGTGCTGCATCCGGTCGGTGCGGCGGGGCTCGCCTGGCTCGCGCTGTCGTTCTTCGGCGTCTACATGCTCGCGCGCCTGATCACCCTCGGCTGGCGCGTGCGCGGATCCGCCTGGCTGACCGCGGGCGCCTGACACCGGCACCCTTCCTCCGGACGGACGGTATCAGCGCCGCCGCTGACAGCTCCTTGCTCGCATGGCGCGCACGCGGCGACGCCAGGAGGAGCAGACATGTCCGAGACCGGCGCATTCGCGTTCACCGTCCACCCCCGCGCACGTCTGCGCGAGGATCTCGCGCGCGCCTGGCGGCCGCTCGGGCTCGTGCCCGAGCGCGTCTACGACACGGCCCTGCGCCGCCTGCCGCTCCCGCCGGTCACCATGGCGGGCGTGCAGATCGGCGGGGAGCGCGTCGGCCACGTCGTGCTGGTCCCGTTCGGCGCCCGTCACCTGCTGTCGGACATCGAGGAGGGGCGGCGCCGCGTGAGTCGTGCGGTGGACCGCGCCGCGGCTCTCGGCGCCGACGTCGTCGGCCTCGGGGCGCTCACCGCGACGGTCACCGGCGGCGGCCTCACGCTGCGCGAGCGCACCGACATCGCCGTGACGAACGGGAACGCCTTCACGGCGGCGATCGTGGAGGATCAGATCCGGATGCTGCTGCCTCACGTCTCCTCACGGACGACGCGGCCGCACGTGGCCATCGTCGGCGCGACCGGCAGCGTCGGCACCGCGGTCACGAAGCTGCTCGCCCGCGACAGCGCCGGCGCCCGGCTGACGCTCATCGCGCGCACGGAGGGGCGGCTCAAGGCGCTCGCCGCCGCGATCGCCGACGACGTGGACGTCGACGTCGCCCAGACGATCGACGCGGTCCGCGATGCCGACCTCGTCGTGCTGCTCACCGCATCCGCCGACACGCTCCTGGGTCCGGAGCACCTGGCATCGGGTGCGGTGGTGCTCGACGCCACGCAGCCGCGCAACACGTCGCCCGCTCTCGCGTCGGCCCGGCCCGATGTGCTCGTCGTCGACGGCGGCATCGTCTCGATCCCGAGCCTCCGCCTCACCGGCGGCGAGATCGGCCTGCCGGACGGCCGTTCGTACGCCTGCTTCGCCGAGACGGCGATCCTCGCGCTCTCCGGCCACTCCGGCCATTTCTCGCTGGGCAATCCGACACTCGAGCAGGTCGACGCCGTCCGCGAGCGGGCCCGCGGCCTGGGTCGACTCGGATTCCACGCCGCCGAGCCGACGAGCTTCGGCAGACCCGTCGCACTCGAGGCGCACTCGGCGGTGATCGCATGACCCGTGTGGTGCTCCTCGGCGGCGGCTACGTGACCCTGCACGCGTATGCGACGCTCGTGCGGCGCCGTGCGCGCGACGTCCGCCGCGGCGACCTCGAGATCGTCGTGATCTCGGCCGATCACGCGCACCGGTTCCACGGCTTCACGGGTGAGCTCGTCGCCGGGATGATCGACTCCGACCGCGTCGCCACTCCCCTCGCGGAGGCGATGCCGCTGGCCCGCATCATCGGCGGCCGGGCCCTGAGCATCGACACCGTCCACCAATCGGTGTCGTACCGGTGCGGCGAGAACCCGGTCGAGGCGCTGACCTACGATCACCTCGTGGTGGGCACCGGAGCGAAGGAACCGGCGTCGGAGGTCGCCGGGCTCGAGCAGTACGGCCGCACGCTGCGGGGCCCTGACGAGATCGCCGCACTCGCCGACCATCTCGGGACGGTTCCGGGATCGCCCGTCGTCGTGGCCGGGGGCGGGATCGCGGGGGCCGAGCTCGCCGCGGCCATCGCCGACCGCGGGCATCCGGTCACCCTCGTGCACTCAGGGAACCGGATCCTCGGCGAGTGGTCCGATCAGCCGGGGCTGGTGGCGCGTGCAGAGAAGGAGCTCGACCGCCTGGGCGTGCGGGTGATGCCGGGCGCGCGTCTCGCAGAGGTCACGCCGACGACGGCGGTGCTGTCCGACGGTACGACCCTCGCCACTGCGACCGTCGTTGCGGCGACCGGACAGCGTCCCGTGTACCTCCCGGGGCTCGATCCGTGGCGAGACGAGCGGGGACGCCTGCGCACCCAGCGCACGCTCGCCGTCAGGTACGGCGTGTGGGCCGCCGGCGACGGTGCACGCGTCGAGCACCCCAGGAACCGGGAACCCGTGCCGGCCAACGCGCTGTGGGCCATCAAGGGCGGCGATCACATCGGCCGCGCGATCGCACGGCGACTGAGCGGAAAGACGCCCCGGGCCTTCACGTATCGAGGGCTGGGCCGCGCGGCCTCGTTCGGCTACGGCCGGGGCATCTCGGAGCTGTACGGCGTGCCGTTCACCGGTGCGCTCGCGTGGCTGCTGCGGCTGGTGTTCTTCCTGCGCTTCATGCCCTCGCGGGCTCGCGCGGCCGGGGTCGTGTCCGACCTCGCACACTTCGCCGTCACCCCGCGCCGCGGACGCGTGCACGCCGTTCAGGTCGGGACACGGTCGGCCTCACGCCCCGCCGTGAGCACCGAGGCGGCGTGAGTGCCGCGGGTCACGCCCAGCGTCGGCACCACTCGTACATGACGACGGCCGCGGCGGCGCTCGCGTTCATCGAGCGGGTCGAGCCGTACTGCTCGATCTGGACGGTGGCGGATGCCGCGGCCAGCGCCTCGGGCGAGAGCCCCGGGCCCTCCTGACCGAACAGCAGCACGCACGCCTCCGGCAGATCGGCCGCCGGGAGGGGCTTCGACCCCTCGACGTTGTCGATCGCGATCACCGGCAAGGATGCGGCATCCGCCCACTGCACGAACGCCTCGACCGTCTCGTGGTGACGCACGTGCTGATAGCGGTCGGTGACCATCGCCCCTCGGCGGTTCCACCGGCGCTTGCCGATGATGTGCACCTCGGCGGCCAGGAACGCGTTGGCGCTGCGCACGATCGAGCCGATGTTCATGTCGTGCTGCCAGTTCTCGATCGCGACGTGGAACGCATGGCGGCGTGTGTCGAGGTCGGCGACGATGGCGTCCATCGTCCAGTAGCGGTAGGCGTCGACGACGTTGCGCGCGTCGCCGCGCGCCAGCAGCTCGAGGTCGTACCGCGGGTCGTCTGGCCAGGCGTCGGGCCCGCCCGGCCAAGGGCCGACGCCCACCGGGAGCGTCGGTTCTGCCGGCTCGGCGGGCTCGGGAGAGGTCGGCGCGGGCGGGGTCACCGGCCCAGGCTATCCGCGCCCGCCCCGCCGCGGCTTGATCCGGTCGTTGAGCGAGCGAGGAACGTGGCCGTTGAGCGAGCTTGCGAGTCGAAACGCAGAGACGAAACACCCCCGGCCCTTCTCGCAAGCCCGAGGCGTTTCGTCTGGTCGCTGACGCTCCCTCGCTCAACGACCGGAATCAAGCCGATCACCGCGTTTCGTCTAGTCGCCGACGCTCCCTCGCTCAACGACGGAACTGTCTTTTCGGTGCACCGAAAAACGGCTATGGTTTCGGTGTGCCGAAAACTGCCGACGCTGTCAGGATGCCGCCCGCCACCACCAGCCGCCGCTCGCTGCCCCGCCTGGCGTGGCTGATCGGTCCTGCGCTCGTGGCCGGCGTCGCGTATCTCGACCCCGGCAACGTGGCCAGCAACATGACGGCCGGCGCCCGCTACGGCTACCTGCTGGTCTGGGTGGTCGTGCTCGGCAACGTCATGGCCTGGCTCATCCAGTACCTCTCCGCCAAGCTCGGCATCGTCACGGGCAAGAGCCTGCCCGAGACCCTCGGCGGCCGCATCCGCTCGAAGTGGGGTCGCCGCGCCTACTGGCTGCAGGCCGAGCTGGTCGCGATGGCGACCGACATCGCCGAGGTGATCGGCGGCGCGGTCGCACTGAACCTGCTGTTCGGCATCCCGCTCCTGTGGGGCGGCGTGATCACCGGCACCGTGTCGATCGCGCTGCTACTGATCCAGTCCCGCCGCGGCCCGCGGCCGTTCGAGTTCGTGATCATCGGGCTGCTCGCCATCATCGCGATCGGCTTCTCGTTCGGCGTCTTCGTCGCGCCGCCCGACGGCGCCAGCGTCGTGGCCGGTCTCGTGCCGCGCTTCGAGGGCACCGACTCCGTGCTGCTGGCCGCCTCGATCCTCGGCGCGACGATCATGCCGCACGCCATCTACGCGCACAGCGCGCTGGCACGCGACCGCTTCGCGCCCCGCGTCGCCTCCGCTCCGGCTCCGGCCACGCCCGCGCAGACGCCCACGCCGGGCAACCTCCCGGGTTTGGGGCGCACGGCGTCTGCTTGGGGCGCACGGCGTGCGCCCCAAACGGACGGCGCGCGCCCCAAACCCGACACCGATACCAACACCGACACCGAACCCGACACCGACATCGCCACGGGTCCTGCGGCTCCGCCCGCCTACGGGGCTGCGCTCAGCGACCGGTCCGCACCCGACGCGACGCTGGCCGAGCTGCGCGGCATCCCGACCCGGCGCCTGCTGCGCGCGACGAAGTGGGACGTCTCCATCGCGATGCTCATAGCCGGCACCGTGAACCTCTGCATCCTGCTGCTCGCCGCGGCGAACCTGGCCGGCGTGCCGGGCACCGACTCGCTCGAGGGCGCGTACGCGGCGCTCTATGCGGGGCTCGGTCCGCTGGTGGCGACGCTGTTCGCCGTCGGACTGCTGGCGAGCGGGCTGGCGAGCACGTCGGTCGGCGCCTACGCCGGCGCCGAGATCATGCACGGTCTGCTGCACATCCGCGTGCCGCTCCTGGCCCGCCGCCTCGTGACCCTCATCCCGGCGCTCGTGATCCTCGCGATCGGCTTCGACCCGACGGTGGCGCTGGTGCTGAGCCAGGTCGTGCTGTCTTTCGGCATCCCGTTCGCGCTGGTGCCGCTGGTGGCGCTGACCGCGAACCGCGAGATCCTCGGCGGGTTCCGCAACCGGGTGTGGACGACGATCGCCGGCATCGCGGCATCCGTGTTCCTCATCGCACTCAACGGCGTGCTGCTCTTCCTCGTCCTGTCGGGGGCGTGAGCCTCGACCTCGCGCCTGAAGCAGCACGAGGGAGCCCGGTACCCTGAGTCCGTGGCCTCTCCTGCCGTCGACGACTACCTCAAGACGATCTACCACCACACCGAGTGGCAGGACGACCGCATCACGCCGTCGCAGCTGGCCGCCGAACTGGGACTGGCGCCGTCGAGCGTCACCGAGATGGTGCAGAAGCTCGCCGCGCAGGGGCTCGTCACCCACCGCCCGTACGGTCCCATCGCCCTGTCGGACGACGGCGAGCGCCGCGCGGCCGCGATCATCCGCCGCCACCGGCTCATCGAGACGTGGCTGGTACGGGAGTTCGGCTACGCGTGGGACGAGGTGCACGACGAGGCCGAGGTGCTCGAGCACGCGATCAGCGACCGTCTGCTCGAGGGCATCGACAAGCGTCTCGGGCGCCCGCGCTTCGACCCTCACGGCGATGCGATCCCGGATGCCGCGGGCCACGTCCACCGTGAACCCTTCGTCGTGCTCGGCGGGGCGTCAGCCGGTCACACCGGTCGGGTGCTCCGCGTCAGCGACCGCGACCCGGAGCTGCTGCGGGCCGTCGAGTCGGCCGGCGTCGCGGTCGGCGCGACGGTGACGGTGACGTCCGCCGCAGCCCTGCGGATCGGTGAGGTCGAAGTGACTCTCCCCCGCGCCGCCGCCGACGCCGTGTGGCTCAGCGTCGACCCCGAGGCCTGAGCGCTCGCGCGGCCCCGCCAGCAGCGCTGTTGCGCGGCATCCGGAGTCCGGGGTCGCTCGTGTCCCGAAATCCGCCCCTCGTGTCCCGAAATCCGCCCCTGCTGTCCCGATACCCGCCGCACGTGGTGGCTGGACCAAGTGATGGTGGGACGTGCGGGTTGTGACGGTCAGCGCGCCGCGACCTCGAAGGGCCAGTGCACGCCGGTGGCCGTCTCGGCCACGTCCCAGAGGCGTGCGCCCACCACGGGGTCACGCGTGATCTTGGCGGCCTTCTGCCGGCGCGGCTCGCCGCGCGAGCCGGTGCGCGGTCCCCAGAACTCCCCGCCCTCGATCTCGGGGTCGGTGAGCGCCCGCACGAGCGACCAGGCGCCGCGCTCCTTGGACTGCGCGATGGCGGCCTGCAGGTTGTCGCGGAACCGCTTGGCGCGCGAGGGTTCGTTGACCCCGACGATGCCCGGCGTCCGGCCGCCGGTCGAGTAGCCCGGATGGGCGACGACACTCGCCACGGGAACGCCCGCTGCGCGCAGGCGCCGGTCGGCCTCGAAGCCCAGCGCGGCCGTGGCGACCTTCGACTGGACGTAGGCGCGCCACGCGGTATAGCCGTCGGCCAGCTGCGGGTCGACCGGGTCGTAGGGCGTGAGCGACGTCGACATGCTGCCAAGCCACACCATCCGGCCAGAGGCGTCCGCCAGCGCGGTCAGCAGCTCGCCGGCGAGCGCGTAGTGGCCGAGGGCGTTCGTCGCGAAAACGACCTCGTTGCCATCGATCGTGGTCTCGCGGGTCTTCGGCGGGTGGACGATGCCGGCGTTCAGCAGGACGCCGTCCAGGCCGCCCTTGCCGCGCACGCTCGCGGCCGCCGAGCGCACCGATGCGAGGTTGCTGGTGTCGAGGATGAGCGGCTCGGTCGCATCGGTCGCGGCATCCGGAACCCGTCGGCGGATCGCGGCGCGCGCGGCCGACAGCCGGTTCGGATGGCGCGCCGACATGAGCACCTGTGCGCCCGCGCGCACCAGCTGCTCCGACGCGAAGTAGCCGAGGCCGGCGTTGGATCCGGTCACGAGGTACACGCGTCCGGAGAGGTCGGGAAGGCTCCGGGGGTCCCACGTCACGGCTTCGACCCTACGCCCGCGCGCCACTTAGTCTGGACGCATGCGCACGCGGTCCGACATCGAATGCTGGCTCACCGACATGGACGGCGTGCTGGTGCATGAGAACACCCCCGTTCCCGGGGCCTCCGCACTGCTGCAGCAGTGGCGCGACCAGGGCGTGCCCTTCCTCGTGCTGACCAACAACTCCATCTTCACGCCGCGGGATCTGTCGGCGCGGCTGCGCGCCTCGGGGCTCATCGTTCCGGAGGAGTCGATCTGGACCTCCGCGCTCGCGACCGCCGACTTCCTGCGCTCGCAGATGCCCGGCGGCACGGCGTTCGTCATCGGCGAGGCGGGCCTCACCACAGCCCTTCACGAGGCCGGCTTCATCATGACCGAGACGAACCCCGACTACGTCGTCGTCGGCGAGACCCGCAACTACTCGTTCGAGGCGATCACCAAGGCGATCCGCTTCCTCGGCGCCGGCGCCCGCTTCATCGCGACCAATCCCGACGCGACCGGCCCGTCCACCGAGGGCGTGCTGCCCGCGACCGGCGCCATCTCGGCCCTCATCACGAAGGCGACCGGCATGGAGCCGTACGTCGTCGGCAAGCCGAACCCCATGATGTTCCGCTCCGCGCTCAACCGCATCGGCGCCCACTCCGAGAACACCGGCATGATCGGCGACCGCATGGACACCGACGTCGTCGCCGGCATCGAGGCAGGCCTGCACACCGTGCTGGTGCTCACCGGCATCAGCGACGCGGCCGAGATCGCGCGCTACCCGTTCCGCCCCGACGAGGTGCTCGACTCGGTCGCCGACCTCCTCGACGCCGAGCCCGTCGAGTCCGAGGACCCCGAGCTGCTGTAGGCCCCGAGCTGCTGCAGCCCCCGAGCTGCTGTAGCCCCGAGCTGCTGTAGGCCCCGAGCTGCCGTAGGCCCAACTTCTGCTCTGACGCGCCGGCCGCGGCATCCGTCGGTCGCAGTTGAGGTGCCGCGCGTCCTCAGATGAGGAAACGTGCCGAAATGCGGAGCGAACGGCCTGTTGAGCGCCTCATCTCGGCTCACGTCCTCAGTTGAGGAGCGGATGCCTCGGCCATTCCGCGTCCTCAGTCGAGGTCCGCGTCCTCAGTCGAGGTCCGCGTCCTCAGTCGAGGTCCGCGTCCTCAGATGAGGAAGCGTGCCGAGATGAGGGGGGAAACGCGCGGTTCCGCCCTCATCTCGGCCCACGTCCTCAGCTGAGGAACGGATGCCGCAGCCATTCCGCAGTCTCAGCTGAGGAACGGATGCCGCAGCCAATCCGCAGCCTCAGCTGAGGAACGGGATGCCGCAGCCCTCCTCTACGCCAGCTCGAGACCCGCGCGCAGTTCCGCGTCCAGCACGAGGTCCGCCCCGTCCAGGCGCGTGCGCACCTCGGGGTCGAGCACCAGGTCTGCCGCGGCGAGCGCCTCTTCGAGCTGGGCGACGCTCGAGATGCCGACCACCGGGATCACCGGCACCGGCCCCCCGAGCAGCCACGCGAGCGCGACCTGGTTGGGGGTCGCGCCGATCTCGGCGGCGATGTCGTGCAGCACGCGTACGCGCTCGCGGTTCGACGCGTGGCGCATCGGCGCCCACAGCGGCTTGTCGTCGCGCGTGAACGCACCCTGGTGCAGCGGCGAGTACGCGGTGACGGTGAGCGGCGGGCGGCTGTCGACGCCCGCGGCGGCGCCTGCGCCTGCGCCTGCCCCCGCCCCGGCGCCGGCGCCTGCGCCTGCCCCTGCGCCTGCGCCTGCGCCTGCGCCTGCGCCTGCGCCTGCGGCCAGCGAATCGACGTAGTCCAGAAGCTCGACCGACACGTCGTTCGTGCGCCCGGCTGCCGGGCTCGGGTAGACGTAGCTGTAGCCCTGCTGCACGACACCGTACGGGTCGACGCCCTGGCGCAGCGCCTCCTCGCGCGCTTCGACGAGACGCCAGAGCGCGACGTTCGAGATGCCCGCGATGCCGACGAGCCCCTCGCGCTGCAGCTGCCCGAAGGCGGCGACGGTCTCTGCGATCGGCGTCGCGCGGTCGTCGACGTGCCCGTACAGCACGTCCAGGTGGTCGATGCCGAGGTGCTGCAGGCTGAGGCGCGCCTCGCGCGCGACGACCTCGGCCGAGAGTCCCTGGTAGTTCGTCGGCTCGACGGTCTGCAGCGGCAGCGCGGGGTCCTTCTTCGCAGCACCGAGCTTGGTGGCGAGGCGCACGTCGCCGAGGCCTCCGCGGCGGCGGATCCACTCCCCGAGCACATCCTCGCTGTCGCGGCCGTGGCCGCCGACCCAGACGCTGTAGTTGTTCGCGGTGTCGACGAAGGTGCCGCCCGCGTCGGCGAACCGGTCGAGGATGGCGAGGGATGTCGCGGTGTCGGTGCGTGTGCCGAAGAACATGGTGCCGAGGCACAGGGTCGAGACCTCGAAAGAAGTCGACCCGTTGGAGATGGTGCGGTACTGCATGGCGTTCCCTTTCCTGCGGTTGGTGGGGTGCTCCCATCGTGAGACCTGAGCGGTCTGGGAGTACGATCCGATTTCATGGCAGAAATCCAGACCAATCCGGTCGCGTGGGAGACCCTGCTCGATCTCTCGGCCTTCGACGGTCCCCGCCACGTCCGGCTCGAGCTGGCGGTGCGGGATGCCGTGGCCACCGGCAGGCTGCCCGCCGGTGCGGCGCTTCCCCCCAGCCGGCTGCTCGCGGCATCTCTGGGCGTCTCGCGGTGGGTGGTGACCGAGGTGTACGGGCGTCTCACGGCCGAGGGCATCCTCGATGCCCGCACCGGTTCGGGCACCAGGGTCGCGACGCGTATCGGCGTCGCGGCGACACGTCCCGAGCCTCCGCCCGTCGCGCCGCAGCGGCGGCCGCGCTTCGACCTCGCGCCGGGCGTTCCCGACCTGCGGCACGCGCCGCGCGCGCTGTGGCTGCGCGCCCTGAGCGAGGCGCTGGCCGACACTCCCGACGCCGAGCTGTTCGGGCTCGACGGCGACGTCCCGTCTGCCCGCGGAGCGCTCGCCGCGTACCTGTCGCGCGCGCGCTTCACGAGGGCGGATGCCGACGCCGTCGTCGTCACGCACGGCGCCGCCGACGGCATGCGGCGACTGGCCCGCGCGCTCCGCGGACTGGGACACCGCGCCCTCCTCGTCGAGGATCCGTCATGGCAGCGCATGCGGCAGGTCGCTGCGGCCGAGGGCCTCGGCTCCGTGCCCGTCCGCGTCGACGAGCACGGCGTCGACGTCGACGCGCTGGTGGCGGCATCCGTCCGAACCGGCGCGCGCGCCGCGCTCGTGACGCCGGCGCACCAGTTCCCCGTCGGCGTGCCGCTGTCGGCCGAGCGGCGCGAGGGTCTGATCGCGTGGGCGCGAGCGTGCGACGGGGTCGTCATCGAGGACGACTACGACGCGGAGTTCCGCTACGACCGCCGGCCGATCGGCGCACTGCAGGCCATGGCCCCCGACCGGGTGGTGCTCGCCGGCAGCCTCAGCAAGACGGCGACCCCGGCGCTCGGCATCGGATGGCTGGTGCTGCCGCCGTGGCTGCGCGATGACGTGCGCGACGCCGGAGCGGCCATGCCCTCGACGATCGACCAGCTCGCGCTCACCCGCTTCCTCGCAGCGGGCAGCCTCGACCGACACCTGCGCGGCGCCCGTGCGCGCTACCGGCGCCGGCGCGAGGCGCTGCTCGCGGCGCTCGCGCACCGCCTGCCCGAATGCCGCGTGTCGGGCATCGCGGCCGGGCTGCACCTCGTGCTCGATCTGCCTCCCGGCGTGCGCGCAGCCGACGTGGTCCGCGCCGGCGCCGCGTACGACGTCGCACTCACCGATATCCGCCGCTACCGCGTCTCGCCCGACGTGCCCGCACCGGAGCGACTCGTGCTCGGCTACGGCGACCTCGCCGACCCGCTCGTCGACGAGGCCGTGAGCCTTCTCGCCGCCGCCGTCCGCGATCTCGCCGCCCACAGCGTCGGCGCCTCCCGATAGGGTCGCGGCATGGGTGCGCTCGACGACGGCGAGATGGTGGAGGCAGCGGATGCCGCGGCGTGGCGTGCGTGGCTGGACGCGAACCATCGCACGTCCAAGGGAGCGTGGCTCGTGCGGGCACGGCCGGGTTCGGGCCTCGAGTTCGTCGCCTACGAGGACGCGATCCAGCAGGCGCTGTGCTTCGGCTGGATCGACGGCCCCGTGCGCTCGTTCGATGAGCACCGCGGCGGGTTGTGGTTCGCCCCGCGACGCCCCTCGAGCGGCTGGGCGGCGACCAACAAGGCGCGGGTCGCGCAGCTCGAGGCCGACGGCCTGCTCATGGAAGCCGGCATCCGTGCCATCGAACTCGCCCAGCAGAACGGATCGTGGACCGTGCTCGACAACGCCGAGGCGCTGCGCGAGCCCGACGACCTCGCCGCGGCCCTCGACGCGGTCCCGACCGCGCGCAGCGCATGGGACGCCTTCCCGCCCTCGACCCGCAAGATCGGCATCGCGAGCGTCGACGCGGCCCGCCGGGCCGAGACGCGCGCCGCGCGCATCGCGAAGGTCGTCGCGGATGCCGCTGAGGGGAGGCGCCCGTGATCTCGTCCGCCGAGCAGACGCTGCTGCTCTCGATCTCCGCGCTCATCGCGCTGACCGCGCTGGTCGTCGTGGTCTGGCAGCTGTGGCGCGGGCGCGGACGCGGCGACTGATCCGGCGATCAGCGCCCGACCTCCGCCTCCACATCGAGCCACCCGAGCTTGTCGGGGTTCGCGATCGAGTAGATCCGCGTGATGCGCCCGCCCTCGACGGTCAGGCTGACGACGCCGGCGAGCTGACCATCGAGCTCCACCCGGATCCCCGGCTGGCCGTTGACCCAGGTCGCCGACGCGACGAGCGTGCCCTCGAGCTTCGACATGCCGCCGATGAGGTAGCGCGCGAGGCGCTCCGCGCCGACGACCGGACGCCGCGCGGCACCCCGCACCTTGCCGCCACCGTCGGCGACCGACACGACTTCGGGCGCGAGCACGTCCATCAGCCCCTGCAGGTCGCCCGTGTTGAGCGCCGCGACGAGCCGTTCGACCGCCTCCTCGTGCTCCGCGGGCACCACGCGCACACGCGGTCGCCGGGCGGCGACATGGTCCTTCGCCCGGTGCGCGATCTGCCGCACGGCCGCAGGCGTCTTGCCCACGGCATCCGCGATCTCGTCGTACGGCACATCGAAGACCTCGCGCAGGACGAACACGGCGCGCTCGGCGGGGCCGAGCGTCTCGAGCACGGTGAGCATCGCGATCGAGAGGTTCTCGGCGAGCTCGACGTCTTCCGCCACGTCAGGGCTCGTGAGCAGCGGTTCGGGGAGCCACTCGCCCACGTAGTCCTCTCGGCGCCGCGACACCGTGCGCAGGTGGTTGAGCGCCTGGCGGGTCACGACGCGGACGAGGTAGGCGCGCGGCTCCTGCACGGTTGCGTGGTCCACCGCGGCCCAGCGCAGCCACGACTCCTGCAGCACGTCCTCGGCGTCGGCCGCCGAGCCGAGCATCTCGTACGCCACGGTGAAGAGCAGGTTGCGATGCTCCACGAAGGGATCGTCGACGTGGGCGGTGCTCATGACGGCGAGCCTACGCGCGGGCCGCGACGGCCGGTCGCTGGGCCAGGGGCGGCAGGCCGCACGAGTCCGCGAACTGCTCGGAGCGGATGCCGAGCGCCACGTTCATGCGGGCCGACATGTTCATGAACGCGACGCGTGCCGCGAGCTCGATGAGTCCCGCCTCGCCGAGCTGGGCGAGCAGCGCGTCGGACAGCTCGTCGGTCACCGCCGGCGGCGTCTGGCTCGCCGCCTCGGCGTACTCCATGACCTGACGCTCGAGCGGCGTGAAGACCGCCGATTCGCGCCAGCGCGGGACCTCGCGGACCTTGGCGGCGTCGACGCCGCGGTTGTGCGACGCGAAGTAGTTGAAGTCGAGGCAGAAGCTGCAGCCGATGGTCGCAGCCGCCGCCATCGCGGCGTAGGTCGCCAGGTTCGGGTCGAGCTCGTGCCAGTGCTCGACCTTCTGCCCGATGCCCATCGCGTCCTTCATCACGGCCTTGTGGTGCCACAGCACGCCGACCGAGTCGGGCACACGGCCGATCATCTTCCGGGCCGCCGCCTTGACCAGGGCGCCGTAGGCGCCGGTGACCTCGGTCGCGGGGATGCGGGTCGTCTCAGTCATGTCTTCCTCCGTGTCGTGGGAACGAGTCCTTCGACATGGAGACACCGGCCGGCGCCGCCCTGTGACATCCCGGCGGAGATGAACTACTGCGGTTCGAGCCCGAGGTCGTCGAGGTCGATCGCCGCCAGCCATTGCAGGCCCTCGGCCTCGACGGCGGCCTGGGCCCCGGTCTTGCGGTCGACGATGACCGCGACGGCCACGGGCTCCGCTCCCTCGCGGCGCAGCGCCTCGACGGCCTTGAGCGCGGACTGACCCGTGGTCGAGGTGTCTTCGAGCACGACGACACGCTTGCCCGCGACATCCGCCCCCTCCACCTGGCGCCCGCGGCCGTGGTCCTTGGGCTCCTTGCGCACGACGAACGCGTCGAGCGGCTTGTGGGTGCGGGCGGACTCGTGCATCACGGCGTTCGCGATGGGGTCGGCGCCGAGCGTGAGCCCGCCGACCGCGACGATGCCGTCGACGTCGCGGATGAGGTCGAGCATGATGCGTCCGATGGACGGCGCCGCCCGGTGGTCGAGGGTGAGCTTGCGCATGTCGACGTAGTACGTCGCCTTCTTGCCGCTCGAGAGCGTGAAGTCCCCGTGGAACACCGCCTCGTCCTGGATGAGGGCGATCAGGTACTGGCGATCGGCTTCGAGCGCGGGCGTGGAGGCGACGGTCATGTCGTCGAGTCTATTGAGGGGACGGATGCCGCGTCCCGCCCGACGGCCGGATCACTCGGCGAGCGGGCGCCCGCTCAGGGCGGCGGCGTCGCGGGCGGAGGCCCGCGGGGCGACGGCGTCGCGACGCTCGTCGGGGCCGGTCGCACCGGGCGGGAGCAGCGCGGCGACCGCGCGCACCGCCGCGGTCTCGGTCGCGGTCTCGGCGAGCGCGTCGGTGCGCTGGAGCGCGAGCCGCGCGGCGGTGGCGGTGCCGGTGTCGGCCGACGCGGCGAGGCGCCCGAGCGCGGGCGCCGCCGCACCGATGACTCCGGCACCCAGGAGGCTCTGCAGCACGTCGCGGTCGCGCAGGTCGGCGGCGAGCGCGGTGTCGGCAGCGGCGGTGCGGACCAGCACCTCGCGATTCGACTCGAGCGTCACGCCAGGCCGCGCTGCGAACTGCGCGACGAGCTCGTATCTCCCCGGCGCCGGGAAGAGCGGGGCGCTCCCCGCCGCCACCAGCGGCACGGACGCGACGAGGCACTCCCCCGGTGCCAGTTCGACCGAACGCGGCGCCGAGTCGACCGGCCAGGGCCACGCCGCCCGCACGGGCGGGCGGCCCGCCTGCGTGACGAAGATCTCGAGGTCTCCCTCGACGATGTTCAGCCGCGCGCTCACCGGCCCCGACGGCCCGCCCACGGCGACGAGCTCGACGTCGGCGAACGCGACGCGGTCGAGCGGGACGGATGCCGCGGCAAGCCGGAGCCGAAGCTCCAGCCCTCCGCCGCTCTGCGTGTCGGACGTCACGGCTCGATCCTTCCCCTTCACCGCTGCGCTGTCACCCCGCCGGCCCGGCTGGGCCGCCGCTTCGCGCAGACGATGGGCGGCGCCCGCCGGCGCGGAGAGGCCGCGCCGGCGGGCGACCGGTCAGCGTCCCTCGGGCGATACGAAGTCCGCCGCGATCCGCTCGGCCTCGGCGACGCCCTTGCCTGCCGCCGAGCGCGCGCCGCCCTTCGCCCGCGACTTCAGCGCCGCGATGGTGTCGGCGACGACCGGCGCGTTCTTCTCGGTCGGGCTCGCGACCGTCACCGCGAGCGCGGCGACGCGCTCGGCCGACCGGCCCTGCAGCGCCAGCTCGAGGAAGTGCGCCGCGTCGTCCGGGGCTGCCTCGCGCACGTCGCGCGTCCGGAAGTCCGAGAACGACCGCGCCAGCGCGTTCGCGAGCACGAGGGCACCGGCCGCGCCGGTGTCGGTGTCGCTGTGCTGCTCAGCCAGATCGGTCAGGACCGCGCGGGCCGCGGCATCCGTCGCGAAATCGCCCAGCGCGATCGCACGACCGACACCCGGCGTCAGCGTCTTCGCGCTGATGTCGACCTCCGCGTCGGAGCCGGGACCTCGCACGTCGACCGTCACCGGCGTGGAGCGCACCGTGGTCATCGCATCGACCTCGAGCTGGGCTGCGACCGTGTGGCGTCCCGGCTCGGTGAAGGTCACCCCCTGGTTGGTGAAGAACACCTGCACGTGGTTGCGGACCGACTCCCCCGGCTGCAGGACGGTCATCGGCCGCGGGCCGCAGCCGATGGCGACGTCGACCAGATGCTGCAGCGAGTGGTCGGGCGGCGTGTGGAGGAAGACGAGGTCGCCCTCCGACAGGTTGATGAGCGTCGTGACGGTGCGCGCCTGGTCCGACACGTTCGTCAGCACGACCTCGGCGGTGACGTACTCGCCGACGAACGCCTGCGCCGGCATGGCGACCGTCAGCGCGAGACCGTCATCGCCCTGGTCGCCCCACAGGCCTGCGGCGTCCACCGGCGCGGGCAGCCCCGCCGACAGGTCGCCGTGGCCCCAGCCGAAGTTCTTCCAGCCGGGCCGCACCTGCGGGTCGGGCGAATGGATCAGCGAGGTGCGGTCGTGGTCCGAGAACAGGAACGAGGCGTTGCCGGGGTACGGGTTCGCCGCGGTGGCGAAGCCCATGACGTCGCCGGTCTGGTTCATGATCTCGGTGCCGATGCCCGGGTTGTGGACGTCGTGCTTCGGGTGCCACAGGTTGAATGCGTGCCCGGCCTCGTGCACCAGGGTGCGCAGGAACGCCGCGGGCACCTCGTCGAGCGGTCGACCGCGTGCGGCTGCCGCGATGAACGAGTCGTTGCCGAGCCGCACGTCGGCGAATCCGGCGGCCCCCTCGCGTGGGACCGTGTCGTCGTCGAACATGATCCCGAACAGCCCGCCCTGCGCCGACCCGACGAAGAGCCACAGCCGCCAGCCGTCGCCCGGCACCGCCTGGCGATGCCCCGTCATGAGCGTGGCCAGCTCGGCGTTGGTGAGCTCCGCGTCCTCCGGCACGGTGATCTGGTCGGTGACGACGGTGACGTCCCACCCGGCCGATGCGTACACGGAGCGCACCGACGCCGCCGCACCCGATCCGATCGTGGCGGATGCCGGGAACACGCGGTTCACCATGGCATCGACCTCGATGCGGCATCCGCGATACATCGGCGAGGTCTTGCTCGCCGTGACGTTGGTGATCGTCCCGCCGATCGAGAGCGTGCCCGTCATACGCTGCGACGAGCCCAGAAGGGCGCTGGTCGCGGTCACGACGAGCGGACGCCGGCAGCGCAGGGTGAGCGTGCCGGTGTCGGTCGACACGAACTCCTGCGTCGTGCGGTTCCACAGGTGCCGCACGATCTGCACGGTGAGCGTGCCGTCGACGTACGTCGAGCCGTTGGAGCGGAAGTACCAGGTGTACTGCGATGCCGGGAACGCCGGGTACCAGCGCAGGTTGAACGCCGCGAGCTCCGACAGCACCGGCGCGTCGTCCTCCCCCGGATCCTGCTCGCCGGAGCCGGCGTCGGCGTCCCCGCCGAACGGCTGCGGCCGGGGTTCGGGCAGCGGGAACGGGAGCGGGCGCTCCACCTCCGTGAGCACGGGAGGGAAGACGCGGCGGGAGTACATGTCGCCCGAGACGCGCAGCGACGACGCGCCGACCTCGATGCGCATCGCACCGCGCACCTCGGGACCGAAGACGGTGCGCCGCTCGAGCTCGAGCAGCCACGATCCGTCGAGCGTGCCGATGGGGCACGCGCGGGTGAGCATCTCGGGACGGATGACGGGACCGGGGACGATGAGCTCCCCGTCGGCGTCGAATTGCAGGGGCGCGGAGTCGTGGGCGGCTGGCGCCGCGTGGCCGCAGCCGCAGTCGTGGTCCATGGTGGGTCTCGCTTTCCCGACCGCGGACGCGGCCGCTGACAAGAAGGAGACTCCTCCGAGAACGGCTGATACGCCAGGGGGTCGGCATCCGCTCCCGTCCTTCTTACGTCGGCCGCCCCGCCTAGGCTTGATTCCATGCGCCTGGCCACCTGGAACGTGAACTCCATCCGCGCGCGGGTCGACCGCATCGTCGACTTCGCGGTGCGCGAGCACATCGATGTGCTGGCGATGCAGGAGATCAAGTGCAAGACCGAGCAGTTCCCGTTCGACCGCTTCGAGGAGGCGGGCTTCCACGTCGAGGCGTACGGCTTCTCGCAGTGGAACGGCGTGGCGATCGCGAGCCGCGAGCCGCTCACGAACGTGCGCACCGCGTTCCCCGGCATGCCGGGCTTCGAGAAGGGGCACAACGGCCCCGACGCGCCGCAGGAGGCGCGCGCGATCGGCGCCACCGTCGGCGGTGTCGAGGTGTGGAGCCTGTACGTGCCGAACGGCCGCTCGCTCGGCGACCCCCACTACTTCTACAAGCTCGACTGGCTGTCGGCGCTGAGCCAGTACACCTCGGACTCCCTCGCGGCGAACCCCGATCTCGCCCTCGCGCTGGTCGGCGACTTCAACATCGCGCCGACGGATGCCGACAACGGCGACCCTGCGGTCGTCCCGGGCTTCTCGACCCACGTGTCGCCGCCCGAGCGCGAGGCGTTCGCCGCGCTCGAGGCCGTCGGCCTGCAGGATGTCGTGCGCCCGCTGATCCCCACCGGCTACACCTACTGGGACTACAAGCGCTTGAAGTTCCCCCGCAACGAGGGCATGCGCATCGACTTCATCCTCGGCTCCCACGCAGTGGCCGAGGCCGTCACCGGCGCGACGATCCACCGCGACGAGCGCAAGGGCGAGCTCCCGAGCGACCACGTGCCCGTCGTCGTCGACCTCGATCTCGAGAGCCCCGACGATGACGACCGGCCGATGATCTTCTGACGCCGGTCCGCCTCTCGCGCAGGGCAGGCGTCAGTCCATCGGGTCGGGCGTGCAGCCGGGCGGCTCGGAGTTGCCGCTGATCGCGAAGTCGCTGCACGTCAGGAAGTGCTCCTGGTTGAGGCCGAGCACGAACGAGGTGACGGCGACGCCGAGCACCACGACGGCGATCAGCCACTTCGTGCGTCGCCGCGTCTCGGTCGCGAAGTCGGGCCAGACGACGCGCACCAGCACCCACAGGGTGAACGGGATGCCGAGCAGCACCGCCGCGATCGCGGCGAGGTCGACGACGGCCAGCGCGAGGTCGGTGGTGTCGTCGGCGACCACGAAGTTGAGGACGAGCCACACCGACGGCAGGAGGAGGACGAAGGCCCGCGCGAGCCTGCCGCCGACAGGGCGGCGCTCCACCAGCACGAACACGAAGGCCGCCGTGGAGGCGGCCCAGAGCGCGAGGATGTCGTCGAAGAACACCTCGCCCCACGCGCCGAGAGTGAAGGCCGGCCACCACGCGATCGCGACCATTCCCACCATCGCCACGCCCACCGGCACGTCGCGGCGGCGGCGATGCTCGTCGGCGGGTGGGGCGGACGCGGTCACAGCGGCACGGTATCGCGCCGAGGAGAGGCATCCGTCGCTCCACGCCAGGCATTCCCGGACGAGCTCCTCCGGCTCGTCGGCATCCGGCCTCCCTGCGACCCTCGCTATGAGACCGCGACCCGCTCATCCTCCAGGCTCTGCGCCACCGGCGCCGCGGGGATCGAGAACGTCTGTGCGAACCGCTCGAGCAGGGTCGCGTCGCCGCTCACCACGGCGAGCACCTCCTGGTCGATCGCGGCCGCCGGGGTCAGTTCGCCCGAGATGAGGCGACGGATGCCGGGACCCGCCGCGAAGACGATGCCGGGGTCGTCCGCGACCGACGCCTGCGTTCCGAGCCGCGGATCGACGGGCCGGCCGGCGGGCTGCAGCTGCGCGATCTTGAGCCCCGACGGATCGACGTGCACACGCAGGACGACGTCGGCCACGTGCACCTCGTAGTCCGCGGGCGGCAGCGTGGCTGCGGCATCCGACCGGAATGCGGTGCGCAGCGCCATCGTGAGCGAGTCCGCGGTGACGATGTCGTCCGGAGCCGGATCGCCCATCTGCTGGAATCCCCACCGGCCCAGCGCGAGCACGATCGGCTCGAGCTCGCGCCCGTAGGGGGTCAGCTCGTACACCAGGCCGCAGTGGAGGAGGGGCACGCGGCGCACGACGCCGCCCTCCTGCAGCTCCTTGAGCCGCGTGGAGAGGATGTTGGTGGGGATCTTGGGCAGCCCCTGCTTGAGGTCGGTGTAGCGCCGAGGGCCGACGAGCAGATCACGGACGATGAGCAGCGCCCATCGCTCCCCGATCAGCTCGACGGCCGTGGTGACCCCGCAGTACTGCCCGTAGCTGCGGGAGGCCACTTACGCCTGCGCCTGCTCCGCCATGTAGGCGTCGGGTCCCTTGGCGGCGGCCTCAGGATCCATGTACATGAACTGGATGCCGTTGCCGTCGGGATCGATGAGGTCACGGCCGTACATGAACCCGTAGTCCTGCGGTTCGCCGGGCGCGGTCCCGCCGTGTGCGACGCCCGCCTCGACGATCCTGTCGACGTCTTCGCGGGAGTCGCGACTGATCGACAGGAGCACCTGGGCGTGCGTGCGCGGGTCGGCGAACTCCTTGTCGGTGAACGTCGAGAAGTACTCCTTGGTGAGCACCATGAAGAAGATGTCGTCGCTCCACACCACGCACGCGGCGTTGTCGTCGGTGAAGAGCGGGTTCAGCTCGCACCCCAGGGCGGTGTAGAACGCCTTCGAGCGGTCGAGGTCGTTCGTGGGGATGTTGACGAAGATGTGCGTCATTGCCTTGCTCCTTCTGGATTCCAACTGCTGCGGTCGGTGAGCTTCTCGGTTGGTGAGCTTCTCGAATCATGGTTGCAAAAAACAAGCTTGCTTGTCAATAGCAAGTAACCCACTTCGCGTCGCGGGGGCGGCAGCATCCTGACTCCGCCTCTCGGGGGATGCCGGAACCGCGAGTCCGCCTTAGCGTGGAGGGATGTCCGACCACACCGCCGCGCACCCGGCCCCGCGCCCACGGCCGACGCGTGCCGAGCTGCGCAACGACGTCTGGCTGGCCGCCGGCCTGTTCGTCTCAGCCGTCCTGAGCTCGGCGCTCGGCTCGGTGGCCGGCGTGTACGGCGCCGATGCCGCCGAGGGGATGCAGTGGGCGCTGCTGTACAGCCTCGGGCTCACCGCCCCGCTCGCCGTGCGGCGCCGCTTCCCCGAGCTCGTCGTCGTCGCCATCTCGGTGGTGTTCTTCGTCGGGGTGACGGTGCGCATCCCCGATCTCTACGTCTCGAACATCGCGATGTTCATCGCGATGTACACCGTCGGCGCCTGGGTCGACGACCGGCGCCGCGCCCTGTGGGTGCGCGTCGGCGTCATCGTCGCGATGTTCGTGTGGCTGATCGTCACCATGTTCCAGTCGGCGATCGATCCGTCCGACGACGCGCTCTCGCAGGCCGGGGTGTTCTCGCCGTTCGCGGCGATGCTGCTGCTCCAGCTGCTGGTCAACGCCGGGTTCTTCGGCGGGGCCTACTACATGGGCGACCGGGCGTACGCCGCCGCGATGTCGCGCGCGGCGCTCGAGCAGCGTACCCGGGAGCTCGAGCGCGAACGCGAGGTGACCGCCGCCCAGGCCGTCGCCCTCGACCGCGTCCGCATCGCCCGCGAGCTGCATGACGTCGTCGCGCACCATGTCTCGGCGATGGGCGTGCAGGCCGGTGCCGCCCGGGCGGTGCTGGAGCGGGATCCGGATGCCGCGCGAAGGGCGCTCCACGGCATCGAGGACTCCGCCCGCTCGGCGATCGCCGACCTGCGCCAGCTGCTCGAGACCCTGCGCACCTCCGGCGCCGATGCCGAGGGCGGCTCGACCGTGCACCTGTCGGCGCTCGCCGACCTCGTCGCGCACGCCAACGACAACGGGCTGCCGACGACGCTGACGGTCGTCGGCGACCGGGTCGACCTGCCCGACCTCGTGCAGGTGAACATGTACCGCGTCGCGCAGGAGGCGCTCACCAACGCGCGCCGCCACGGCGGACCGGATGCCGCAGCCGACGTCCGCCTGCGCTACAGCGGCGACGCCGTCGAGCTGGAGGTCGTCAACACAGGGCGTGCCGTCGCAGCGCCGATGCGACCCGGGCTGGGCCTCGTGGGGATGCGGGAACGCGCCGCGGCGTCGGGCGGCGTGCTCGAGACCGGCCCGCGGGGCCGCGGCGGATTCCTCGTGCGGCTGCGGGTGCCGCTGGCCGCACCGGCGCCGTCCCACGCGTCGGCGGGGGTGGGCGCATGACGGCGGCCATCCGCGTGCTGCTGGTCGACGACCACGCCGTGATGCGGGCGGGCTTCCGCATGATCCTCGAGTCGGCGGGCGACATCTCCGTCGTGGGCGAGGCCTCGACCGGCGTCGAGGCGGTGGCTGCGGCATCCGCTCTCCGCCCCGACGTGATCTGCATGGACGTGCAGATGCCCGACATGGACGGCGTGGAGGCCACCCGCCGGATCGCGCGCGACCCGTCCGTCGAGGCGGCCGTCGTCGTCGTGACCACGTTCGACCGCGACGACTACCTGTTCGACGCGCTCGCGGCGGGCGCCAGCGGGTTCCTGCTGAAGAACGCAGGACCCGAGGAGCTCATCGCCGCGGTGCGCGTGGCCGCCGCCGGCGACGCGCTGCTCGCCCCGGAGGTGACGCGACGCGTGATCGCCCGCTTCGCGCCGCCGGCGGCTGCTTCCGCTTTCGCAAACGGTGGGCCGCGCGCACACATCGTGACAGGCGAGCAGTCCTGGGCCGGGCCGACCGACCGCTCCGCTGTCGCAAACGGCGGCCCGCGGGAACACATCGTGACAGGCGAGCATGCGGGGGCCGAGCTCACCGAGCGCGAGCGCGAGGTGCTGCAGCTCGTCGCGCAGGCGATGAGCAACGCCGAGATCGCGCAGCGGCTGTACATCGGCGAGGCCACGGTCAAGACGCACGTGTCGAACGTGCTGCAGAAGCTCGGCGCCCGCGACCGTGTCGCCGCCGTCGTCTACGCCCACCGCCACGGCCTGGTCTAGACACGGATGCCCCGCCCGGCCCGCGAAGGGCACTGGGTCGGGGCATCCGATCTGCTGGAACGATGCCGGCGCGAACGCCGACGGGGGGAATCAGGCCGCGACGGGAACGGCGGCGTAGCGGTCGACGAGGGCGCCGAACGCCTCGAGGTAGCCGACGAGGAACTCGGCGGTCTGGTCATTGGTGACCTCGCCGGTCTCGGTGAACAGGCCGGGCGTGGTCTGCACGTAGCCCTCGGGCTGGCCGAGCGTCGGTGCGTTGTAGTGGCTGAGGACGGCCTTGAGGTGCTGCTGCGCGGCCGCGGTGGCGATGCCGCCGCCGGAGGTGCCGATCACGGCGGTGGGCTTGCCGTTGAACGAGCCCTGGCCCCACGGACGGGCGGCCCAGTCGAGGGCGTTCTTCAGCACGCCGGGGATCGAGCGGCTGTACTCGGGGGTGACGATGATGACGCCGTCGACGTCTTCGATCGCCTGCTTGAAGTCGCGCGCGACCTGCGGGAAGTCCGCGTCGAAGTCCGGCGAGTAGAACGGGAGGTCCTTGATCGGGATCTCGACGAGGGTCGTGCCCTCGGGGGCGAGACGCTCCAGGGCCTTGGCGAGGCGGCGGTTGATGGAGGTCGACGAGATGCTGCCGACGATGTAGCCGATGGTCCGCTCGGACATTGTTGTTCTCCTTGAAAGACAGAGGCGTCCCCGGTGGGGGGCCACCGTGGACGTTCCAATTCCATGCAAGCACATGAACCTGTGCATCTATTCCCACGCATGCGACATGACAGCGCACACGTCTCCCCCGTGGAGCGGACGGCGATGATCCCCCTCCGGGGGGAGGACGCCGCCGCAGGCGGTGCGTAGCGTCGGTGTGGTGGGGCTCGACCACCGGGGTGCGAGGCCGACACCTGTGGCTGTTCGGCCGCAGGGTGCGAGAGGAGACAGGATGCTGCAGCTTCGCGGTATCGGCAAGAGCTACGGGGGGCGCCGCGTGCTCGACGACGTGTCGTTCGACGTGCGGCCGGGCCGGCTCACGGGCTTCGTCGGCGGCAACGGCGCCGGCAAGACCACGACCATGCGGATCGTGCTGGGGGTGCTCGCCGGAGACGCCGGCACCGTCACGCTGGACGGCACCGAGGTCACGGCGGCGGACCGCCGCCGGTTCGGGTACATGCCCGAGGAGCGCGGCCTGTATCCCAAGATGAAGGTGCTGGAGCACATCGTGTACCTCGCGCGCCTGCACGGGTTCGCCAAGGCGGATGCCGAGGCCCGCGCCCGCGCGCTGCTCGAGCAGCTGGGACTCGGCGAGCGCCTGAACGACAACGTCGAAACGCTCTCCCTCGGCAACCAGCAGCGTGCGCAGATCGCCGCGGCGCTCGTGCACGACCCGCAGGTGCTCATCCTCGACGAGCCGTTCTCGGGCCTCGACCCGCTCGCGGTCGACGTCGTGGCGGGTGTGCTGCAGGAGCGCGCCGCGGCCGGCGCCGCCGTGCTGTTCTCATCGCACCAGCTCGACGTGGTCGAGCGCCTGTGCGACGACCTCGTCATCATCGCCGGCGGCACGATCCGCGCGGCCGGCGGCCGGGACGCACTGCGCGCCCAGCACTCGACGCGCCGCTTCGAGCTCGTCTCCGCCGGCGACGCCGGGTGGCTGCGGACCGAGCCCGGAGTCGATGTCCTCGACTTCGACGGCGGCTACGCGGTGTTCGACGCGGACAGCGACGAGACCGCGCAGCGGGTGCTGCGCCGGGCCCTCGCACAAGGGGATGTCGCGAGCTTCGCGCCGCAGCATCCGTCCCTCGCCCAGATCTTCCGGGAGGTCATCCAGTGAGCACCACCAACACCCGCCAGGCCCATGCGGTGCTGGGCAGCGGCCAGGCCATCTGGCTCGTCGCCGAGCGCGAGATCGGCTCGAAGCTGCGCAGCAAGGCGTTCGTCATCTCGACCGCGATCCTGTTCGTCGGTGCGCTCGCCCTCGTGATCTGGGGCGGGCTCCAGGCGGCGAACGCGACCGGCACGCCCGTCGCGGTCACCGCCGATGCCCAGCAGTACGTCGTGAACGCAGAAGGCCTCGACGTCACCGAGGTCGCCGACAGATCCGCCGCCGAGGCGCTCGTCGAGGACGGCACGGTCGACGCGGCCGTGGTGGCCGACACGTCGTCGCCCCTCGGCTTCGCCGTGGTCGCGGACTCGTCCCCGCCGACGCAGCTGCTGCTGCAGCTCGCGCAGCTGCCGCCGGTCGAGCTGCTGAATCCGGATGAGGTCAACGCCGCGCTCGGCTACATCGCCGCCGTCGGCTTCGGCATCGTGTTCCTGCTCGCCGCGTCGCTGTTCGGCAGCACGATCGCGCAGAGCGTCGTCGAGGAGAAGCAGACCCGCGTTGTGGAGCTGCTGATCTCGGCCATCCCGGTGCGCTCGCTCCTGGCGGGCAAGGTGATCGGCAACACGGTCCTCGCCATGGGCCAGATCCTCATCCTCGCCGCGATCGCGGTGATCGGCCTCACCGTCACCGATCAGACGGAGCTGCTGCAGGGCCTCGGTGCGCCGATCGCCTGGTTCGCGATCTTCTTCCTGTTCGGCTTCATCCTGCTCGCGTCGCTGTTCGCCGCCGCAGCCTCGATGGTGTCGCGGCAGGAGGACATCGGCTCGACCACGGGACCGCTGACGATGCTCATCATGGCGCCGTACTTCCTGGTGATCTTCTTCAACGACAACCCGGTGGTGCTCGCGGTCATGTCCTACGTGCCGTTCTCCGCCCCGGTCGGCATGCCGATGCGGATCTTCCTCGGCGACGCCCAGTGGTGGGAGCCGCTCGTGTCGATCGCGATCCTCATCGCGACCTGCATCGCCGCGATCCTCATCGCCGCGCGCATCTACGAGAACTCGCTGCTGCGCATGGGAGGCCGCGTCAAGCTCTCGGAGGCCCTCGCCGGCTGAACTAGCGGATTCCGGCTACCACCCGCCGGCCCTCGGCTCCGCCGGGGGCCGGCGGGGTCAGCTCGATCGCGAGAGTCCGCATGCGAGCGGCGTAGACCGCGATCGCGAGGGTCGTGCACGCGTAGAGCACGACGGCCTGCAGGGCATAGGCGGGATAGTCGATGACCCACCGCGACGCGGTGGGATCGCTTACGGCCGCGGGGTTGTCATGCACGTACGGCACCAGCGTCCCCACGAGGTAGCCGACCGCCTGACCGACGCCGTACACGACCAGGAAGGCGCCGAACGCGAGCCACGCCTGCGCTGTGCGGCCGCGCCACACTCGACGCGTTGCACTGAGCGCCGTTCGCGCCTCCCACACCCCTTCGACCGGCGCTGCGGACGCGCTCATCCTGGGCGCGAACACCACGGCGATCGCGAGCAGCGCGAACAATGCCAGCACGCCGATCATCAGCAGGGCCTCGCTGCCGGCACGACTGCGCATGAGCTGAGGCACGAGCATGAGCGCCAAGAGCGGCAGGCAGCCGAGGGCGACGGCAGCCCAGGTCCGCAGGAAGGTGAGGATTCGCATGTCACGAGCCAAGCGGATACGCGTGGGCCCACGACATCCAGTGGACCCCCGTAGTGGCCCGGGGGTGCTCCGGCGGATCAGGCACGCGGATGCCGCGGCCCGGCGCTTCGGCGCGGGTCGAGGCATCCGTCCGTCCGGCGCGCTCAGCCGCCCATCATCTCCGGCGCCATCTCGCCGACTGCGATGACGTTGCCCGCAGGGTCGCGGAACCACGCGATGTCGGGCCCTCCCTCGAAGCCCCGCGAGATCCCCTTCTCATCCGTGCCGTAGTCGGGGTCGCTGTAGATCTTCGTGGTCACCCCACGGGCGTTGAGGTCGTCGACGGCGGTGTCGACATCGTCCACGCTGAAGTTCAGGATCGTGAACACGGCCGGCTCGTGATCCTCCTTCGGATAGACGAAGACGTGGCCGCCGCCGGGGAGCGCGATGGTGAACCCACCGCCCATCTCCTCGTACACGGTCACGTCGAGCCCCAGGGTGTCGCGGTAGAACGCCACGGCCTCGCCGACGTCGGGTACGGCGAAGCTCGAGAACGGACGATCGGTTGTGAACATGACAGCCTCCCAGTGTGTGTCCCCACGACCACGATCCTCTTGCGGGTCCGGCCTGTCGAGGGGTTCACCGTCGGCATCGCGGACGGGATCGCACAAGCCCCTCCCGGACGCCGTGCCGCGTGAATAGGTTGACCTCATGGCCAACGAGACCACGCTTGTCATCCTCGGCGCCTCGGGCGACCTCACCTCCCGGCTGCTGCTGCCCGCCCTGGGGCAGCTGCTCACGATGGAGCCGCAGCGCCGCGTGCGGCTGCGCGGCGCCGGCATGGACGACTGGGACGACGCACGCTGGCGCGACACCGTGCGGGAGGCGTTCGCCGCGGGCGGCTTCGCAGAGGCGTTCCGGGCCGTGGCCGAGACGACCTATCAGCGCGCCGACATCACCGACCCGCGCGACCTCGAGCGGGTGGTCGCCGATCCCGGCGACCGCCTCGCCCTGTACTTCGCGGTGCCGCCCGCCGTGGCGGCGGCAGCCTGCGAGGCCCTCGCCGCCGTGACGATCCCCGAGGGAACGGTGCTCGCGCTCGAGAAGCCCTTCGGCGTCGACGAGGCCTCGGCGCGGCGGCTCAACGCGACGGTGACCGGCCTCGTCCCCGAGGAGCAGGTCTTCCGCATCGACCACTTCCTCGGCCGGTCGACGACCCTGAACATGCTGGGCGTCAGGTTCGCCAACCGCGTGTTCGCGCCGGTGTGGTCGTCGCAGCACATCGAGTCGGTCGTTGTCCGCTACGACGAGACGCTGGGACTCGAGGGCCGCGCCGGCTATTACGACCGGGCCGGCGCTCTCGTCGACATGATCCAGAGCCACCTGCTGCAGGTCATGGCGGTGCTGGCGATGGAGCCGCCCGCCACACTGCACGAGCGGGACTTCCGCGATGCCACCGCTGCGGTGCTGCGCGCGACGCACGTGTGGCAGGACGATCCTGCGCTCGCGTCGCGGCGTGCGCGGTACACCGCGGGCGCGGTCGGCGACCGCCGGCTGCCGTCGTACGTCGACGAGCCGGATGTCGACCCCTCACGCGAGACCGAGACCCTCGCGGAGCTCACCTGCGAGGTGCGCAACGAGCGGTGGCGGGGCGTTCCGTTCACCCTGCGCTCGGGCAAGGCGCTCGCGCGCAAGGACTGCGAGGTGGTCGTGACCTTCCGGCCCGTCAACCATGTTCCGGACGGCCTCACGGGCGCCGCACCCGGCTCGGTGCTCCGCTTCTCGCTCGGACCCGACCGCATGGACCTCGAGCTCAACGTCAACGGCGGCGACGACCCCCTGGAGCTCGAGCGCGCGATCCTGGAGGCCGACCTCGGCGCCGGGGCTCTCAAGGCGTACGGCGAGGTGCTGTCGGGCATCCTCGACGCCGACGCGACGCTTGCCGTGCGCGGGGACGCCGCCGAGCAGTCGTGGCGCATCGTCGACCCCGTGCTCGTGGCCTGGCGTGCGGGCGAGGTGCCGCTCGACGAGTACCCGGCCGGCTCGCTCGGACCCGATCACTGGCAGAAGCTGCCCTGAGCCACGGCGCGGGCCGGCACAGCAGCGCGTGCGCCCGGCACATCCCGGCAGTCGCTTCGGCAGCGCGGCGGCAGGCCCATCCCGACCGGACGGGGCGCAGCGTGGCCGGCGCCCCGGGCCTGCCCGCGGCGCCCAGCGCTCAGCGCTCAGCGTCCAGCGTCCAGCGTCCAGCGCTCAGCGCTCAGCGCTCAGCGCTCAGCGCTCAGCGCTCAGCGCTCAGCGTCCTGCGTCCAGCGCTCAGCGCTCAGCGCTCCACGAGGATCCCGTCGGCATCCGCCCACACGTGCGTGCCCGGAACGAAGGCGACACCCGCGATCGCCAGCGGAACGTCGACCTCGCCGATCCCGGCCTTCGCGCTCTTGCGGGGGTTCGATCCCAGCGCCTTGACGCCGATGGGCAGCTCGCCGATGGCCACGCGGTCGCGGATCGCGCCGAACACGATGAGCCCGGCCCAGCCGTTCTCGACCGCGGACGCCGCGATGAGATCGCCGACGAGCGCGGACTCCAGCGACCCTCCGCCGTCGATCACGAGCACCGCGCCTGCGCCCGGGGTCGCGAGCAGCTCCTTCACGAGCGCGTTGTCCCGGTGGCACCGCACCGTTCGCACGGGGCCGTCGAACGCCACGCGCCCGCCGAAATCGTGCAGTTGCAGCGCGAGCGAGTCCAGCTCGTCGCCGCGCTTGTCGTACAGGTCAGCCGTGGCGGTGGTCATCCCCTCAGGCTAAGCGCCCGTCACGCCCCCACACACGTTCCCAACTCAGGAAGAATCGCGGCACTTTCGCCGAGCACATGCAGGATTCCGGGGTCCGACGAGGAACCCTCCGCCGGATCTCCTGAGTTGCGCACGCGAACGGGCGTGGGCGGGCGCAGGTGGGCGGGCGCGCGTGGACGCGGGCGGGCACGCGTGGGCGGGCGGGCGGACGCGAACGGGCGCGCGTGGTCGCGAGCGGGCACGCGTGGGCGGGCGTCGAAGCGCAGGTCAGTGGGCGGCGGGCGGGTTCTCGTCGGGGTGCAGCGTGCTGAAGAACGAGTACGTGTCGCCGTCGGGGTCGGGGCCGCGCTCCTTGAACTCGTTGACGAGCTCGTAGAGACGGTGCTGGAACTCGGTGCGGTGCTCGGGCGTGAGCTTGAGGCCGAGCCACGTGGTGTCGAGGTCATCGGGATCGACGCCCTCGATCTGCTGCAGGAACGTCTCGATGAGCACGGGGGAACCGCCGGGCATCGACGTCCGCCACGACAGTCCGGTCGCGCGGTACGGCACCTCGCGCGCTCCCTGCGCGCCGGAGCGCTCGGGCTCGGCAGCGAGGTAGCCCGTCTGCACGAGCGTGCGCACGTGGTGCAGCATCGTGCCCGGGTTCATCCCGAGCAGCTCGGCCAGCTCCTTGTTGGTGCGCGACTCGAACGCGCACAGCCGCAGCACGCGCAGCCGCAGCGGCGAGCTCAGCGCGCGCATCCGCGCCTCCGCCTCGGGATCCCCGTGGCGCAGCTCGACCCGGCCTTCCCCTTCGTCCCCCACATGGCCAGCGTACGCCACTGATTGACAGACCTCAATCAGTGACGCAGACTGATTGACATGTCCCAATCAGACGAGCTGCGCGCGGTCGCCACCCCCGAGGAGCTCGCCGCCGAGACGCTCGCCGAAGCGCGTGCCGAGGCCTCGACCCTCACCTCGCGAGCCGGTGCCGATGAGGCCGTGGAGGCGGATCAGGATGCCGCAGCCGCCGCCGCGACGCGCACCCCCGCCGCCACCACGCCCGCCCCGGCGGCCGGCAAGGGCTCGCTGTGGCGCGACCGCAACTTCCTGACCCTCTGGAGCGGCCAGGCGCTCAGCCAGTTCGGCGCGCAGATCACCGAGCTGGCGATCCCCGTGCTGGCCGTCCTCATGCTCGATGCGACCGAGTGGGAGGTGGGCGTCCTCAACGCCGCGCAGGTCGCCGCGTTCTTGGTGGTCGGACTCCCCGCCGGCGCCTGGATCGACCGCATGCGCAAGCGCCACGTCATGATCGTCGCGGACGGGGTGAGGGCCGTCGCCCTCGGCACGCTGCCCGTGCTCGCCCTGGTCGGCGCGCTCGAGATCTGGCACATGATCGTCGTCGCTCTGATCATGGGCATCGCGACGGTGTTCTTCGACGTGTCGAACCAGAGCATCATCCCCTCGCTGGTGCGCACGGATCAGATCGCCGAGGCCAACGGCAAGCTGCAGTCGACCGAGCAGCTGGCGGGCCTTGCCGGTCCGGCGGTCGGCGGATGGCTGGTCGGCGTGCTCGCCGCTCCGCTGGCGATCTTCCTCACCGTCGGCACCTACCTCGCCTCGTTCGTGGCGCTGCTGTTCACCCGCGACCACGAGCGGCTGCGCTCCCCCGACGACCACAGGCCGCTCGTGCACGAGATCGCCGAGGGCCTGCGGTGGGTGTTCGGCAATCCGCTGCTGCGCCGCATCGTCGGCACCACCGGCGTCGCGAACTTCTTCGGCACGATGGCCACCACCCTGCTGCCGATCTTCGCGCTGCGCGAGCTCGGCCTCACGCCGCAGATGCTCGGCATCGTCTTCTCGCTGTCGGCGGTCGGTGGGCTCCTCGGGGCGATCGCGACGCCGCGCATCGTGAAGCGGCTCGGCGAGGCGCGGGCGATCCCGATCAGTGCGATCGCCTTCTCCCTCGCCCCGTTCTTCCTGCCCGCGATCTCGCTCGTCCCGGCACTGGCGTTCCCCCTGCTGGTCGTGCAGTTCTTCGTGATGAGCTTCACGATCCTGCTGTACAACATCACGCAGGTCACCTTCCGCCAGCGCATCACGCCACCGCGGCTCCTCGGCCGCATGAACGCCTCGATCCGATTCGTGGTGTGGGGCGTCATGCCCATCGGCGCCCTCCTCGCCGGTGCGCTCGGCACCTGGATCGGCACCGTGCCCACGCTCTGGATCGCCGCGAGCGGCGAGCTGCTGGCCTGCCTCTTCGTCGTCATCGGCCCCTTCTGGGGCATGCGCGAGCTGCCCGACGCCCACGAGGAGCACGGGACCGGCGGGACCGGCGCTGCCGCTGCCGAGGACGGCGGGGGCGCCGAGCCCGGGCGCTGAGCGGGCGAAGATCGCCGGATGCCCCGGCCCGCCGTGCAGGGTCGGGTCGGGGCCTCCGCGCTCCGCGCGCGACGTCGCCGTGCCTCACGGCCGGCACCCCCGCCCGGTACCTCACGGCCCGGATTACGGCAAGACGGTGCTGACGGGTGCCCGGTCGTGCTTAGGTTGCTCCATGACGGCGCGCATCGTCTCGATCGGCACGGCGGTCCCTGCGACCCGGATCCGGCAGGACGATGTCCGTGCGCTGTTCGCGGGGCAGGACGGTGTCGATCGCCTCACCCGGCGGCGTATCCAGGCGGTGTTCGACGCCTCGGCCATCGAACAGCGTCACACCGTCCTGACCGACCTGGCCACACCGCCCGGTCCACGGGCGGCGGGGGTTCCCGCCTTCGTCGACGCGGAGGGGCGACTGCTCTCCCCGACGACCGGCACGCGCAACGACCTCTACATCGCCACCGCTCCCGCGCTCTCGGCCGAGGCGGCCCGCGAGGCCCTGCGCGACGGGCGCATCGAGCCGTCGGCCGTCACCCACGTCGTCACCGTGTCCTGCACGGGTCTGTTCGCGCCAGGACCGGACTATCGCCTCGTCCGCGACCTCGGCCTGAGTCCCACCGTCGAGCGCTGCCACCTCGGATTCATCGGGTGCGCGGCCGCGCTTCCGGCGCTGCGGGTCGCGACGGCGCTCGCCGCGACGCGGCCGGACGCCGTGGTGCTGGTGGTCTGCACCGAGCTCTGCTCGCTGCACGTGCGCGCGTCTGCCGATCCGCAGCAGATCGTCGCGGCATCCGTCTTCGCCGACGGCGCCGCAGCAGCGATCGTGACGGCGGACCCGGCCGTCGGCCGCGCCGGCGGGCTCGACCTCGAACGCTTCGGCAGCGCGCTCACCGACGAGGGCGAGACCGACATGGTGTGGACGATCGGCGACAACGGCTTCGAGATGGTGCTGTCGGCCGAGGTGCCGCGGATCATCGGCCGCGAGATCCAGGGCGCGGTGGCGCGATTCCTGGGCGACGACGGCGAGCCGGCCGTGTGGGCGGTGCATCCGGGCGGACGCAGCGTGCTCGATCGCGTCGAGACCGGGCTGGGGCTCGGCCCCGACGCGCTGGCCGCCTCCCGCGGCGTGCTGCGCGACTTCGGCAACATGTCGAGCGCGACGATCCTCTTCATCCTCGCGGCGCTGCTGCGCGACGACGCGGTGGGCGACGGCGCCCGTGTCGCCGGGCTGGCCTTCGGTCCCGGGCTCACTGTCGAATCGGCGCTCATGACGAAGCGGCGGGTGGCCGAAGCGGTGGACGACGACATCGCCCTCACCTTGGCGGCATCCGCGTGATGCCGGCGGTGGCCGCCCTCGCTGTCGGCGAGCGTGACGTACGCGCATCGTGCCGACCGTCACCCGCGCCCCACATGCTCGCGGGCGGGCCCGCGTGACCCTCGCCGTCCGCGACGAGCGCCTGGCCGAGCTCATGGACGACCCGGCGTGCGACCCCGACCGACTGCGCGCCACGCTGCGGCGGTTCGGCACGATCAACCGCCTCGTCTCGGGGTGGGGCACGGTCTACCGGCGCGAGCTCGCTCCGCACCTGGCGGCGCTGGGGCGTCCCGCACGCGTGCTCGACATCGGCTCGGGCGGCGGCGACCTCGTCATGCGGCTGGCTGCGGCCGCCAAGCGCGACGGCATCGAGGTCGAGTGGACCGGCATCGACCCCGACCCCCGCTCGCACGAGGTGGCGCTCGAGCGCGACGGCATCGACGGCGTGAGCTTCCGGTGCATGGATGCCGCCACCCTGGTCGCCGAGGGCGACACCTTCGACGCCGTGCTGTCGAATCACGTGCTGCACCATCTCGGCGCCGATCTGCCGGACTTCGTCGCCCAGTCGCAGGCGCTGTCGCACGGACTGGTCCTGCACAGCGACATCGCGCGCTCGCGGCTCGCCTACGCCCTGTACGCGATCGGCATCACGCCGTTCGCGCCCGGCACGTTCCTGCGGACCGACGGGCTGCGCTCGATCCGGCGCAGCTACACGCCGGCCGAGCTGGCCGCCGTGCTCGACGAGGCGAGGCTCGGAACGTGGGCCGTGCAGACACCGGCGCCGTTCCGCGTGCTCGCGACGGGTCGCGGTCGTGGCTGACGTCACGATCGTCGGAGCGGGCCCGGTGGGCACGCTGCTGGCGACCGAACTCGCGCGTCGCGACGTCGACGTGAGGATGCTGGAGCGCCGGCCGGCGCTCGGCGACGGCACCCGGGCCATCGGCATCCACTCCCCCGTCCTCGCCGCCCTCGAGCCGTCGGGACTCACCGACCGGCTGCTCGCCGACGCCGTGCGCGTGCGGCGGGGCGAGGCGCGCAGTCGCGGACGCGTGCTCGGCACTGTGCGCTTCGACGCGCTGGCCGCGCGGTTCCCCTTCGTGGCGACGCTTCCGCAGTCGACCACGGAGTCCGTGCTCGGTGCCGGAGCCCCCGAGCCGCTGCGGGGCGCCCGCGTCATCGCGGTGATCCCGCGTGCGAACGGCGTCGTGGTGCGGGCGACGCACCTCGGCCGCATCATCGAGTTCGAGAGCCGCATCGTGGTGGTCGCGGGCGGCGCGGGCGGCCGCGACCTCGTCTACCGGCCCGGCCGCGTGGGCGTGCGGGAGTACCGGGACCGCTATCTGATGACGGATGCCGCCACCGCCGGCCGTTCCGACGACGACGTCGCGCTGGTGCACCTCGACCCCGACGGGGTGCTCGAGTCCTTCCCGCTGCCCGGCGGCCGGCGCCGGTTCGTGGCCTGGGATGCTCCCGGCGGCGATGACGCGCCTGACGCCCGCGCCGGACGGCTGCGCGAGGCGCTCGCCCGCCGCGGCGAGCAGGCGGCAGCGAACGCCGTGGAGACGGCGACGTCGTTCGGGGTCCGCCGGGTCGTCGCGCCGCAGCTGCGCAACGGACGGGTGTTCGCGATCGGCGACACGGCGCACGAGGTCAGCCCGATCGGCGGTCAGGGCATGAACCTGGGCCTGCTCGACGCCGTGACCCTGGCCCCGCTCCTCGCATCGTGGATGCGCACGGGCGCCCCGCCCGACGCCGAGCTGCGCAGATGGGAGGAGCGCCGGCTGCGGTCGGCTCGGGCCGCGGCGGCAATGGCGACCGTGAACACCGCCCTCGGCCGCGCGCTGCCGCACACCGACCTGCTGCGCCGCACGGCCGTGCGCGCGATGCTCGCCGGTCCGTCCGGTCGCCTGTTCGCCCGGGCGTACGCGATGGACTTCGACGCCGACGCCTGACCGGCGTTGGGCCCCTCGCGGCGGCATCCGTCCCTTCCTGCCCTTCCTTGGGTTTGGGGCGCATGCCGTGCGCTTGGGGCGCGCCGCACGCGCCCCGAACGGACCGCCTGCGCCCCAAACCCCGCGCAGGCACCGCACGCGCCCCACACGCACCGGCTGCGCCCCGAACCCGTGCAGGGACCGCGCGTCAGCCGGCGAGCGCGCTGCCCGAGGCGACGAGCTGGACGGCGAGGAGGAGCGCCGCGAGCATCACGAGGCGGAACAGGGCGCGGGTCGGCGGCCGCGCGATCGCTCGCCACGCGGTGACGACCGCGACGGCGACGACCGCAACGAAGAACACCCAGGACACGGCGGACACAGCAGCGAGGTCGCCGCCGGCCGCGCCGAGCAGCACGGCGATCGCACCCCCGACCACTGCGAGCGCGGCGGTGACCGCCGACGCCCGGGGGCCGAGCCGATGCGGCAGCCCGCGCACGCCGGTGCGGGCGTCGTCGTCGAGGTCGGGCAGCACGTTGGTGAGGTGCACGGCGGCGCCGAGCGCCGCGCCGGCGATCCACGCCCAGCCGGCCGCGAAGGCCGGGTCGGGAGCCGAGAGGGTCGCGAGCGACGGGAAGATCCCGAAGCTCACCAGGAAGGGGACGACGGACCAGGGCGTCGACTTGAGGCCGGCGTTGTACGCCCAGGCAGACCCGAGTGCGAGGGCGTGCGCCGCGAGCATGCGCCAGCCGAGCGGCACCGAGAGCACCAGCGCCAGCGCGAGCAGGCCGAGGGCCGCCGCCCACGCGATGCCGACGGCGACGTCCCCGCGCGCGAGGGGCTTGTCGGTGCGGCCGACCTCTCGGTCGCGGGTCGCGTCGAACGCGTCGTTCGAGATGCCCACCGACAGCTGGCCGGCGAACACCGAGACCGTCAGCAGCGCGATGCGCCAGAGTTCGAGCCCGGTCGCGATCCCGAGCGCGAGCGCGAGCGCCGTCACGACGAGCGTCGGCCCGGGATGCGAGGAGCCCCACAGGGCACGGACGGTGCGCACGCTCGATGCTCTCACGGCCCGGTCCCCGACCTCAGTCGTCGAGCGGCTCAGTCTTCAAGCAGCTCGGCCTCGATCACGTCGTCGTCGTCCGCGGGCTGCTCGGCCACGGACGGGCCGTCGCTGGTGAGCACCAGCGACGAGCCGTCCGCCGCGACATCCACGCGCACGACGTCGCCGTCGCGCACTCCGCCTGACAGCAGCGCCATCGCGAGGCGGTCCTGGATCTCGGACTGGATGAGCCGGCGCAGCGGCCGCGCCCCGAACACCGGATCGTAGCCGCGCTCGGCGAGCCACGCCCGGGCATCGGGCGTCACCGCGAGCGCCAGGCGGCGGTCCTTGAGGCGCCGCTGCAGCGCGAACACCGCGAGCTCGACGATCTGCGCGAGGTCGTCCTCGCTGAGCGCCGAGAACATGACGATGTCGTCGAGCCGGTTGAGGAACTCGGGCTTGAAGGCCTGCCGCACGATCGCCATGACGGTGTCGCGCTTCTGCTCGGCCGACAGCGTCGGGTCGATGAGGATCGGCGAACCCAGGTTCGAGGTGAGCACGAGGATCACGTTCGTGAAGTCGACCGTGCGCCCCTGCCCGTCGGTGAGGCGCCCGTCGTCCATGACCTGCAGCAGCACGTCGAACACCTCGGGGTGCGCCTTCTCGACCTCGTCGAGCAGCACGACCGAGTACGGGCGTCGCCGCACGGCCTCGGTGAGCTGACCGCCCTGCTCGTAGCCGATGTAGCCCGGAGGGGCGCCGACGAGGCGCGAGACCGTGTGCTTCTCGCCGTACTCCGACATGTCGATGCGCACCATGGCGTGCTCGTCGTCGAACAGGAACTCGGCGAGCGCCTTGGCCAGCTCGGTCTTGCCGACTCCGGTGGGGCCGAGGAACAGGAACGAGCCGGTCGGACGGCCGGGGTCGCTGATGCCCGCCCGCGAGCGGCGCACCGCATCCGAGACCGCCTTGACCGCCTGCTTCTGCCCGATCAGACGCTTGCCGAGTTCGGCTTCGAGGTGCAGCAGCTTCTCGGTCTCGCCCTGCAGCAGGCGGCCGACCGGGATGCCGGTCCACGCCGCGATGACGGCCGCGATGTCCTCTTCGGTGACCTGGTCGTTGACCATGCGGTCGCCGGCGGGCTCCTCGCGCTCGGCCTCGACCAGCTGACGCTCGAGCGCCGGGATCTCGGCGTACAGCAGGCGCGACGCCTTCTCGAGGTTGCCCTCGCGCTGCGCGCGCTCGGCCTCCATGCGGGCGGCGTCGAGCTTGGTCTTGAGGTCGCCGACGCGGTTCAGCGACGCGCGCTCGCGCTCCCAGCGGCCCTGCAGCTCGCCGAGACGCTGCTGCTCCGTGGCGAGCGTCTCGTGCAGCGCCGCGAGGCGCTCCTTCGACGCGTCGTCCTTCTCCTTCTTGAGCGCGAGCTCCTCCAGCTTCAGGCGGTCGACGTGACGACGCAGCTCGTCGATCTCGAGCGGCGCCGAATCGATCTCCATGCGCAGCCGCGATGCGGCCTCGTCGATGAGGTCGATGGCCTTGTCGGGGAGCTGCCGCGACGGGATGTAGCGATGGCTGAGGGATGCCGCGGCCACGAGCGCGGCATCCGCGATGGCGACCTTGTGGTGGGCCTCGTACCGCTCCTTGAGCCCGCGCAGGATCGCGACGGTGTCCTCGACCGAAGGCTCGCCGACGTAGACCTGCTGGAAGCGGCGCTCGAGGGCGGCATCCTTCTCGATGAACTCGCGGTACTCGTTGAGGGTGGTCGCGCCGATGAGGCGCAGCTCGCCGCGCGCGAGCATGGGCTTGAGCATGTTGGATGCCGCGACCGACCCCTCGCCGCCTCCGGCGCCCATGAGCACGTGCAGCTCATCGATGAACGTGATGATGCGGCCGTCGGACTCGGCGATCTCCTTGAGCACGCTCTTCAGGCGCTCCTCGAACTGGCCGCGGTACATCGCACCGGCGACGAGCGCGGAGATGTCGAGGGTGACGAGCTCCTTGTTCTTGAGGGACTCGGCGACGTCGCCCGCGACGATCCGCTGGGCGAGGCCCTCGACCACGGCGGTCTTGCCGACGCCGGGCTCGCCGATGAGAACGGGGTTGTTCTTGGTGCGCCGGGTCAGCACCTGGCTGACGCGGCGGATCTCGCTGTCGCGCCCGATGACGGGGTCGAGCTTGCCCTGGCGGGCACGGTCGGTGAGGTTGATCCCGAACTGCTCGAGGGCGCTCTGCGCGTCCTCCTGCCCGGGCTGTTGTGTGGCGTTCATGTCTCTCCTGAAATCCTTGATCGCGAAAGTTGAGTCGCGTTGGCTCAAGTTTACCAGTGTTGCGGTGTGCGGATCAATGTCGCCTCAGTCCTGGATCTCCGCCAGCGCGTCGGCATAGGCGCGGCGCAGCCCTTCGCCGACCCACTCGGAGCCGCGGTAGACGTTGTCCTCCCCGATGTCGGCGGTGAGTCCGCCGGCCGCCAGGTGCGCGATGACCCGCTCCTCGCTCGCGACCACTTTCAGTATCGAGTCGGCGTCGCGCAGCTGATGGGCGAAGCGGCGCAGCACCTCGACGTGCGACAGGCCGATCTCATCGGTGCCCCGCAGCCGCACGATCACCACCGCGCCGCTCGACTCGCGGCTGACATCGGGCAGCTGGCGCTCGAACACCGGCGCGCTCGCGAAGAAGAGGCTCCCGTACGGCTGGAGCACCAGCACCTCCCCCGGCGGGACCACCGCCGGCGGATCGCCCTCGCGCATGCGCCCGTCGTCGGCGAGGTGCACGGCGCGCACGCGCACGCTGTTGGACTGCTCCGCGACGTACAGGATGACGCCGAGTCCGACGCCGACCAGCACCGCGAACTGGAGCGGGATGATCAGGGTCAGCCCGAACGTGACGCCCATGATCGCCGTCGGCAGCGCGCCCGACTTCACCACCGAGTAGATGCGACTCGGCTTGACCGCACGCCATCCCACCACCATCAGCAGGCCCGCCAGTGCCGGCATCGCGACGAACGACACCAGATCCGCAGCGACGAACACCACGACGGCCATCACGGCGCCCGCGATGAACAGCGACATACGCGTCTTCGCGCCGGCCTGCACGATCAGCGACGATCCCGACATCGACCCGCCGACCGGCATCCCCTGGAACAGGCCCGATACGACGTTGCCGAGCCCCTGTCCGAGGAAGTCGCGGTTGGCGTCGGCCCGCTTGCCGTCGGCGGTCGGGATGCCCGCGGACACGGCGGCCCCCTGGACGAGGCCGATGAAGGTCAGCGACAGCGCCGGGATCAGCAGCGCTGGGACGTCGGCGATGCTCGGCAGCACCGGGGCCGGCAGCCCGCGCGGGACCTCGACGATGTCGCGCAGCAGCACCACCGTGCCGCGCACCCACGTGTTCAGCAGCACGGCGCACACCGAGCCGAGGATCACGGCGATGACCAGCCCCATGCTGCCGACCCGGGTGGGCAGGAGCACGACGATCACGAGCACCGAGATCGCGCCGACGATGAGCGACGGGATGCTCCACTGCCCGATGTGCAGGAACACGTCGATCGTCTTGAGCAGCCGATTCGGGCCCTCTGCCTGATAGCCGGTGAAGTTCGAGAGCTGGCCGAGCACGATGTTCACGCCGATCGCCGTGACGAATCCGGTCATGACCGCGGTGGGCACGAAGCTGATGAGGCGGCCGCCCCGCAGGAGCCCGGCGATGACCATCACGATCCCGGTGAGGATCGCGAGCGTGAAGAGGCCTCGATCCGGGTCCGGGAGCGTGCCGAGCTCGGCATCGGAGACGACGAGCGCCATCGCACTGGTCGCCTGCACGGCCATGAACGCGCTGCTCGTGAGCGCCGCGGCGCCCACCATGCCGAAGAGGTAGCCGTACAGCCCGGCCAGCGGGTTCACGCCGGCGAGAAGCCCTGCCGCCAGGCCGTCGGGCACCGCCTCGATGCCGAGGATCACGCCCGCGACGGCGTCCTTGCGCAGGGTCTTGCGCGAGAACCAGGTGCGCGGATGGAAGGCCACGGTCTCACGCTAACGAAGGAGGGACGCGTCGACCGCGAAAGAAAAACACTCAGGATTCTCTCAGGTTCGCTAGTGTGTGCCCCAAGTGCTGCACAGCACCCCTGGGGTGCGGTTCGGGTCTCTCAACCGCACTGGTTTCTCGCCGAACGAAGGGATCTTCACATGACCGACAACAACACCGCAGCCGCGAGCGGGTGGGCAGGGTGGGGCGTCTTCGCCGCCGTCGTCCTGATCGTCACCGGCGCCATCGACGCGTTCCACGGCCTTCAGGCTCTCATCGGCCCTGACACCGCTTACTTCGTCGGCGACGCCGGACTCTTCTCGGTCGACATCCAGGGCTGGGGATGGTGGCACCTCATCGCCGGCGTGCTGCTGATCCTCGTGGGCATCGCCCTGCTGGGCGGCGCGAAGTGGGCGCGCATCACCGCGATCGTGCTGGTCGCGATCAACGCGATCGGCCAGCTCTCGCTCATCGCCGCGCAGCCGTGGCTGTCGCTCGCGGTGCTCGCACTCGACGTGATCGTGATCTACGCGCTCACCGTCCACGGCCGCGAGATCGACGCACGCCGCGGGTAGCGGCGTGACCGAGCGGAGCCCGAGGGCACCGCTCACCTCACGCGACGGATTCGAGCACGGATGCCTCGGCCACCGCTTCGGCGGAGGCCGGGGCATCCGCCATGTGGTCGTCGTTGCACGCGAACCGCGAGCGATACGCGGTCGGCGTGGTGCCGAGCACGCGGGCGAAGTTCTGCCGCAGCACGGCCGCCGAGCCGAACCCGCTCTCGTAGGCGATGCGGTCGAGTCCCAGGTCCGTCTTCTCGAGAAGGCGCTGGGCGTGGATGATGCGCTGGCGGGCGAGCCACGCGGCCGGCGTCGCGCCGTGGTCGGCCTTGAAGCGCCGGGCGAACGTGCGCGGCGACATGTGCGCCTTCGCGGCGAGCTGGTCGACGGTGAGCTCGAGACGCAGGTTGTCGAGCATCCAGTCGGTCACCGGCGCGAGCGAGAGGGAGGTGGTGGCCGGCAGCGGGTTGGCGATGAACTGCGCCTGTCCGCCGTCGCGCTGCGGCGGCACCACCATGCGACGGGCGATGATGTTCGTCAGCTCGGCGCCGAGCTCCTGGCGCAGCAGGTGCAGGCACGCGTCGAGGCCGGCTGCCGTGCCGGCGCTCGTGATGATGCGGCCGTCCTGCACGTAGAGCACGTCGGGGTCCACGTCGATGGACGGGTACATCTCCTTCATCTTGTTCGCGTACATCCAGTGGGTGGTGGCGCGGCGCCCGTCGAGCACCCCTGAGGCGGCGACCACGAACGACCCGCTGCAGACGCTGAGCACCCACGCGCCGCGGGCGACTGCCGCGCGGATCACGTCGAGCACGCGCTCGTCGATGCGGCCCCAGTACTGATGCGGAACCGGCGACACGACGACGAGGTCCGCCTCGTAGGCGAACGACAGATCCTCGTGGACGTTGATCGAGAAGCCCATCTTCGACTCCACGACCCCGGGATCGGGCGTCACGACGCGGAAGTCGAAGCTCGGGATGCCGTCGTCCGAGCGATCGAGGCCGAAGGCCTCGCAGGCGACCCCGAACTCGAACGGCGCGAAGCCGTCCGTGACGATGCAGGCGACCGTGTGCATGCGAACCTCCGTGTGGCAGTTTTCCTGCGATGTGTGGCTATTCTGCCACTCGTGGCAGTTGTCACGCAAGCGTAGCGTTTCTGCCATGTTCATGGTGATTCTTCTCGCAGCACTGTCCGCGGTGGCGCTCTCCTCGACGATCGCCGCCCTTCGCACCGACGGCTACCGTCGGATTCCCACCGACCGCACCCGCCTCCCCTGAGCCTGGCTCAGGCGGTGATGCGCTCGTAGACCTCGACCATCGCGGCGGTCCGCGACGACTGACGGAACCGCTCGCGGACCGACGGATCGGGCCGACGCGCCGTTCCGGCGGAGATATCGGATGCCGCCTCCCGCAGCGCGTCGGCGAGCGCGGCGACCGACGGGTCCGCCGTGACACCGTCGCCGACCGCCCAGAATCCCGCGCCGAGCTCGGCCGCCAGGTCGGGGTCGCTCACCACGGCCGGGGTCCCGAGCGACGCGGCCTCGAAGATCGTCATGCCCTGGGTCTCGAAGCCGATCGAGGTCTGCACCACGGCGTCGGCGGCCGCGATGCGGCGGAGGGTCTGGGCGTACGGCATCCGTCCCGCGAAATCCACCGTCGCGCGCGGGCGCAGCTTCTCGACCAGACGGCGCGCCGCCCGCTGCTGCCCGCCGCCGCCGATGACCTCGACCTCGGCCTCGACCCCCGACGCCGCGAGCGCCTCGAGGAACGGCAGCAGGCGCTTCTCGGGGCTCATGCGGCCGAGCCAGACGAACCGCGGCGGTCCGGGTGCGCGCTCCGCAGGCGCGCCCGCCGAACCCGTCGAGCCCGCCGAGCCCGCCGAACCCGTCGAGCGCGTCGAGCCCATCGAGGCGAGCACCTCATCGAGCACGTCGTCGTCGATGCCGTTCCAGATCACGTCGACCTGCGCGGCAGCACCCGGCCCGGCATCGAGGTGCGGGAGGATCCCACGCCGGCCCTGCGGCACCGCGCCGTGCGCCTCGAGCCGTTTCGCGAAGTGCGACGACGGCGCCGTGACCGCCTCCGAGCGTCCGGCGAACCGGCCCAGGTACGCCCAGCCGTCCCGCCCGACCGGCTTCGCCTCGGCCACGACGCCGAGGGCGCGGCGCTGCCACGCGTTCAGCACCCGCAGCACCAGCTTCGGCAGCGGCGCGGTCGCCTCGATTCCGACGTCGACGCGGTTGTGCATGGTGTGGACCACCGGGAAGCCGTGACGCGCTGCGAACCGATGGCCGATGAACGCGCCCCAGAAGTCCGCCTGCACGTGGACGACATCGACCGCAGGGCGCCCGGTCTCGCGGATGAGCCGCCGGAGTGCGGCATCCAGCCATCGATCGGTGCGGCGTCCCGGCCACGTCATCGAGTACTCGCGGTCCAGCGTGATCGGGATCGACGGCAGATCCAGGTAGGACGGATCGGCGCTTCGTGTCGCCGGCTCGCTCAGCAGCCGTGCGCCCGCCCGGGCCCGGGGGCCGTGCATCGCCGGCGCGACGACCGTGACCGTGTGCCCGGCCTTCTCGAGGAAGCGCCGCTGCAGCCGCATCGAGACCTGGGCTCCGCCGAGGGACTCGACGTGCTGGTCGCCGAACATCACGACGTGCACGATGGCTACTCGGGCAGCGGTTCGTCGCGGTACAGCGCCTCGAACGTGTCGAGCGTGCGGCGCATGTCATGCACCTTGACGCCCTCGAGCGATGCGCGCTGCATGCGCTCGCGCTCCTCGGGCGTCTGGGTCAGCACCGTCGTCAGCTTGGCGGCCAGATCGTCGACGTCGCCGGGGCGGAAGAGGTAGCCGTTCTCGCCGTCGTGCACGAGGTGCGGCAGCGCCACGGCGTCGGCGGCGACGATCGGCAGACCCGACGCCATCGCCTCCATCGTCGCGATCGACTGCAGCTCGGCGATCGAGGCGATCACGAAGAGGCTCGCGTTCGTCAGGAACGACCGCAGCTCGTCGTCGGTGGTGTGGCCGTGGAAGTGCACGCGGTCGGTGAGACCGAGATCCGAGCTGAGCTGCTCGAGGTTGCGCCGCTGGTCGCCGCTGCCGACGATGTCGAAGCGGACGTCGAGGGCAGGGTCGAGCTGCGCGATCGCACGCAGCACGACGTCGATCTGCTTCTCGGTCGTGAGGCGCCCCACGAACACCAGGCGGTGCGCGTCGCGCGGGGAGAGGTCGGCGGTGTAGTTCGACGCCTCGATGCCGCAGCTGACCGGGATGACGCCCTGGATGTCGATCGTGCGCTCGAGGAACTCGGCGGCCTTGCGGGTGGGGGTGGTGACGGCGCGCGTCATCTTGAACGTGCGCTCGGCATCCTGCCAGGCGAGCTTGACGGCGTATCGCGTCCACGAGGCGGGGAGCACGGTGAAGTCGAGCACGTTCTCGGCCATGACGTGATTGGTCGCGATGACCGGGATCCCGCGCTTGCGCGCTTCGCGCGTGAGACCGCGCCCGATCACGATGTGCGACTGGCTGTGCACCACGTCGGGCTGCACTTTGTCGAGCACCCGGCGGGCGTAGTACTTCGAGCGGAACGGCATGACGAACGTGAGCCAGTCGTGCGGGTACCAGCGCCACGACGGCAGACGGTGCATGGTCATCGGCTGCCCCTCGATGACCTCGATGGACGTCCCGTGGTCGCGGTGCGTCTTGCTGGGGGCCATCACGTGCACCTCGTGACCACGGGCCACGAGGCCGGCGGCGAGCCGCTCGGCGAAACGCGCGGCGCCGTTCACGTGGGGCAGGAACGTGTCGGCGCCGATGACGATCTTCAAGGGGTGAGGGGTCGCGGCGGGAGTGTCTTCGGGCGTCGCAGGATCGGTCACGGGGTTGGGGCCTGTCTGTGCGGCGGGCGGGCGGCGGGGGGCGGGTCGCCGCGCGGATCCACTGTACCCGAGGCTCCCCGGAGGCTCTCCAGGAACGCGCCGGACCCGGCACGTACCCTGGTCGCATGCCCCGTTTGCAGGCCGATGCCGATCCCAACCTCTGGGTTCCCGTGACCGAGTCGCTCGGCTTCCGCGGGCGCCGTCACCGCAAGGCGGCGATCCGGATGCTGCTCGGCCAGGCCGGCAGCGCGATGGGCGCTTCGACGGGGTCAGCGACCGCGGGTCCTCGCCCGGGCAGCGGCGTCGCGGCCTGGGCGATGAGCCAGGCGGCACCGTTCCTCATGCGCAAGGCCGCCGGCCGCGTGCTCGTCTGGGTCTGGAAGGCCGACGCCGAGCTCGTCGTCGTGATGGCGCAGGTGCAGCAGGCGACGAACGACCTGCGCGCCGCGCGGGCGATGATGCCGATGGAGTACGACGACACCGAGTCGTTCCGCAACCCGTACCTCGGCGTCGGCGAGAAGCTCGAGCTGTCGCTGCCGCCCGACCCGCGCACCCCGCCCTTCGCGACGTATACGTGGGACACGGGCACGCACTTCGTGACGGTGACGGCGGTGTGCTCCGACCGCGAGCGCTTCGGCACCGTGATCGGCAGCGTCGACGACCTCGCTCGCACGCTGCGCATCGTCGACGACCTGTCCGTCGGCGAGTCGCCCGAGGTGCTGCGCATCGAGCCGAAGAGCTGACGCGGACGCCGACATGACCGAGCCCCGACATCCCGCCGCCCACCGCCCGCTGCGGATCGGCGTGCAGCTGGCGCCGCAGCACGCCTCGTATGCCGCGTACCGCGACGCGGTGCTGCGCGCGGAGGATCTCGGCGTCGATGCGATCTTCAACTGGGATCACTTCTTCCCGCTCACCGAGCCGATGGATGCCGAGCACTTCGAAGCGTGGACGGTGCTGGCTGCGATGGCCGAGCAGACGGAGCGCGTCGAGTTCGGTCCCCTCGTCAACTGCAGCTCCTACCGAAACCCCGACCTGCAGGCCGACATGGCACGCACGGTCGACCACATCAGCGCCCGCGGGACCGGCACCGGCCGGCTCATCTTCGGCACCGGATCGGGCTGGGCGCAGCCCGACTACGACGAGTACGGCTACGAGTTCGGCACGGTCGGCTCACGCCTGGACGCCCTCGCCGACGACCTGCCGCGCATCCGCTCACGCTGGGAGCGGCTCAACCCCGCACCCACCCGGCGGATCCCGATCCTCATCGGCGGTCAGGGCGAGCGCAAGACGCTGCGGATGGTCGCGCAGCATGCCGACATCTGGCACACGTTCACGCGGCTCGGCGACATGCCGCGCAAGATCGGGGTGCTCCACGAGTGGTGTGCTCGCGAGGGCCGCGATCCCGCCGAGATCGAGCTGTCGACCGGCTACACCATCCGCGGCTTCGGCCCGCTTCTCGAGACGGATGCCGCACCCCGCCTGTACGAGCTGGGCTTCCGCCTCATCATCCCGGCGATCGACGGCCCGGACTACGACCTCTCGCCGCTCGCGCCCCTGCTGGAGTGGCGCGACCGGATCAACGGCGCCTGAGCGCGGCGGGCCGGTACGGTAGCCACGTCCGCCGTTGCTCGAGACCATCAGGAGGCCACGCCCATGGGCGCCGTCATCGGAGACATCCTCACGCTCGCCCTCGGTGTCGCGATCAGCCCGATCCCGATCATCGCGGCCATCCTGATGCTGCTGTCCCCGAAGGCGCGGGTGACCGGCACCGGATTCCTGCTCGGATGGGTGCTCGGGATCGTGGTCGCGGTGACCGTCTTCACCCTGCTGTCGTCGGTGCTCCCCGAGGGGGACGAGGACGCATCGCAGCCGATCAAGGGCGTCATCCAGCTCGTCCTCGGCGTCCTGCTGCTGCTCCTCGCGCTGCGGCAGTGGCGCGGCCGGCCGAAGGCCGGAGCGGAGCCGGCGCTGCCGAAGTGGATGCAGGCGATCGACACGATCACCTTCCCCAAGGCCCTGGGCCTCGGATTCCTGCTGTCGGCGGTCAACCCGAAGAACCTGCTCCTCGCGGCGAGCGCGGGCGTGACCATCGGGGCCGCCGGCCTCGACGCCGGCTCGATCGTGGTCGTGATCGCGGTCTTCACCGTGATCGCGGCATCCACCGTCCTCGTGCCCGTCGTCGGCTATCTCATCGCCGCCGAGAAGCTGCGGGGCCCGCTCGACGCGCTGCGCGGCTGGCTCGCGAAGGAGAACGCGGTCATCATGGCCGTGCTGCTGCTGGTCATCGGCGTCGCGATCATCGGCAAGGGCATCGGCAGCTTCTGATCCGAGGCGACCGCGCCTCTGACCCGAGACCGGGCCACTCCCGCCCGGGCTACGGTGGATCCGTGACTTCGCCGACCCACGACCAGGTGCTCCTCGGCGGCGGCGTCTTCCGCATGGGGTCGGACGAGTTCTACCCCGACGAGCAGCCGGTGCACGATCGTGCGGTCGCGGCCTTCCGGATCGACCGGTACGCGGTCACCAACGCCCAGTACGCCGCCTTCGTCGACGACACCGGCTACGTCACCGTCGCCGAGCGCGAGCTCGACCCCGCGAACTTCCCGGGCGCCGATGTCACCTCGCTCTCGCCCGGGGCGATGGTGTTCACCCCGACGCCCGGGCCCGTCGACCTGCGCGACTGGCGCAACTGGTGGCGGTGGGAGGCCGGCGCCTGCTGGCGTCGGCCGTTCGGACCCGAGTCGTCCGTCGACGACAGGCTGCGGCATCCGGTCGTCCACATCGCCTTCGAGGACGCCGCGGCCTACGCCGAGTGGGCGGGGCTGCGTCTGCCGACCGAGGCCGAGCACGAGTACGCCGCCCGCGGCGGGCTCGACGGCCGACGCTTCGCGTGGGGCGACGAGCCCTACCCCGAGGGCGTGGCGCAGGCGAACTCGTGGCTCGGGCGCTTCCCGTACGACAACCAGGGCGTGGGCGACGCGGCGCCGGTCGGCTCGTACCCGCCGAACGGCTACGGGCTCTACGACATGACCGGCAACGTGTGGGAGTGGACCACCGACTACTACACGCCGCGGCACCTGCGCCTGTCGGACAAGCCCGTCGACGCCGGCAAGCGCGCGAACCTGCTCGCCGCGGCGAGCGCCCAGGAGGGTTTCCCGTCCATCCCGCGGCGTGTGCTCAAGGGCGGATCGCACCTGTGCTCGCCGGAGTACTGCCTGCGCTTCCGGCCCGCCGCGCGCTCGCCCCAGGCGGAGGACACCGGCATGTCGCACATCGGGTTCCGCTGCGCGAGCGAGGCCTGACTCTGCGCTACGAGGTCCTTGTCGAGGGGAGTCGGATCGTCGGCGATCGAGGATCACGGTCGTTGAGCGAGCGAGGAACGACCGGGACTCACGCTCCTTGAGCGAGCGAGGAACGACCGGGACTCACGCTCGTTGAGCGAGCGAGGAACGAGCGGACTCACGGTCGTTGAGCGAGCGAGGAACGACCGGGACTCACGGTCGTTGAGCGAGCGAGGAACGAGCGAGACGAAACGCGTTACGCGCTCGGGAAGACCTGCGCCCAGTCGTCGCGCACACTGACGACCGTGAACCCATGGGCGGATGCCGCCTCCAGCGCCTGCTCCGCGCCCTTGTCGTACGGCGCGTCGCCGCGGTCGGTGTCGTCGTCGTGGTGGATCAGCACGCTCAGGCTGCGGGGACTGCCCTGTGCGAACCGGAGCATGGGGATGTCGCCGTTCGAGTTGCCGGCGGCGAGGATCGGCCGACGGCCGACGCGCATCCAGATGCGCACCGGCTTCTCGGGGCCGTCGTCGAAGAACGCGAGCTTCGGCGTGTACCGGACCACGTTGTCGTCCCCGTCGTACTCGAGGCCCATCCCGGTGCCGACCACGCGCTCGGCCGGGATTCCGTAGTAGTCCTGCGTCATCGGGCGCATGAAGTCGCGGTCGCCGCCCGACACGATGTAGACGCCGAAGCCGTTCGCCTCGAGGAACCGGATGAGCTCCACCATCGGCTGGTAGACGGTGTGGGCGTACGAGCTGCCGAGCGACAGGTGGCGCGCATCGCGATAGAAGGCGGCGACGGAGGCCTCGTAGTCCTCGACGCTGGCACCGGCACTCGACTCCGCGACGGCGGCGATGAGGGCGCCCAGGTCGGAGTCGTCGCCGCTGTAGTGCTTGTCGATGGCCTCCCCGAGCCAGGCCAGATCGCCCGACATGGCGGCACGATAGGGCTGGCGGTCGGCGAGTGCGGGATCGGCGGCGGCCGCCGCCTTCCACTGCTCCAGCAGGTAGTGGAGCTGTGTCGGCATGGGCTTCTCGGTCCAGAGCGTCCCGTCGTTGTCGAACACGGCGACGCGGGCATCCGCGGGAACGAAGTCGGGGCCGCCTTCGGCGGTGACGGCGGCGACGAAGTCGAGGATCGCGGCGCGGCTCGCCGTATCGCGCCAGGACGGCAGCTGGTCGGTCATGCACGCGACTCTAGCCCGAGGCGTCGCCGGCTGTTTGGATGGGACGGTACGTCTCGTTCCCCCCTGCCGACAGGCGCGACCGACATCGGTCCACGTCGTCACTTCTTCTACGTCTCGGACGAGGACAGCACCTGCGTCGAGGGCCCGATCGGGCAGACGACGGATGCCGCGCGAATGGGCGCCTCTCCGTCCCGGCGGAAGTTGACGTCGGCCCGCCACACGGCCAGCATCGGGGAATGGCCGACGTTCAGCGCAGCATCCTCCCCATCCCCGATCAGGAATACACCGGCACCGTCACCTACGACGCCACCGATCCCGATACCCACTACCCGCCGATCGAACGTCTGCTGCCGCCGGCGGGCGCGCCTAACGTGCTCGTCGTCCTCATCGACGACACCGGCTTCGGCGCGTCGAGCGCCTTCGGCGGCCCGGTGCAGACGCCGAACTTCGAGCGCGTCGCCGCGCGGGGCCTCAAGTACACCCGGTTCCACACGACGGCCCTGTGCTCCCCGACGCGTGCCGCTCTGCTCGCGGGACGCAACCACCACACCGTGGGGATGGGCGGTATCACCGAGATCGCCACGAGCGCGCCCGGCTACAACTCGCTGCGGCCGAACAACTGCGCGCCGCTGCCGGAGACCCTCAAGCTCAACGGATACAGCACGGCGCAGTTCGGCAAGTGCCACGAGGTGCCCGTGTGGGAGGCGAGCGCGGTCGGGCCGTTCGACCACTGGCCGCACCCGGGCGGCGGCTTCGAGTACTTCTACGGGTTCATCGGCGGGGAGACCAACCAGTGGTACCCCGCGATCTACGAGAACACCTCACCCGTCGAGCCGTGGGGAACGCCCGAGCAGGGCTACCACTTCATGGCCGACATGACCGACAAGGCGATCGACTGGACGCGCCAGCAGAAGTCCCTCGCCCCCGACAAGCCCTTCTTCACCTACTTCGCACCCGGTGCGACGCACGCGCCGCACCACGTGCCGACGGAGTGGGCCGACAAGTACAAGGGGAAGTTCGACCAGGGGTGGGACGCGGTGCGGGAAGAGACGTTCGCGCGACAGAAGGAGCTGGGGGTCATCCCCGAGAACGCGGTGCTCACCGAGCGGAGCGCTGGGATCCCCGCGTGGAACGAGATGAGCGACGCGATCAAGCCCGCCCTCGCCCGCCAGATGGAGGTCTATGCGGGCTTCCTCGCGTACGCCGATCACCACGTGGGCAGGCTCCTCGACGCCCTCGAAGAGCTCGAGGTGCTCGACGACACCCTCGTCTACGTGATCATCGGCGACAACGGCGCATCGGCTGAGGGCTCGATGCACGGCACCACCAACGAGGGCTTCACGATCAACCACATGAACGAGATCGAGGACGAGGCGTACGTCGCCGCCCACATCGACGATCTCGGCACGCCGAGCTCGTACAACCACTATGCGATCGGCTGGGCCCACGCGATGGACACCCCGTACCAGTGGACGAAGCAGGTCGCCTCCCACTGGGGAGGCACCCGGAACGGCACGATCGTCAGCTGGCCCAACGGCGGCGTCGAACAGGGCGGCATCCGCAACCAGTTCTCGCACGTGATCGACGTGGCGCCGACCGTGCTCGAGGCCGCGGGCATCCCGGAGCCGTCCACCGTGCACGGCGTCACCCAGCGTCCGTACGAAGGTACGCCGATGAACTACACGTTCGGCGACGCCGACGCCCCCGAGCAGCACGAGACGCAGTACTTCGAGATGCTCGGCAACCGCGCCATCTTCCACAAGGGATGGACGGCCGTCGCGAAGCACAAGGATCCGTGGCTGGCCTCCTCGCACGGGCTCGACGAGGACGTGTGGGAGCTCTACAACGTCGAGGAGGACTGGACCCAGTCGCGCGACCTCGCTGCCGAAGAGCCCGAGAGGCTCGCTCACCTGCAGCGGCTGTTCCTCATCCAGGCGGCGCGGTTCAACGTGCTGCCGATGGATATCCGCTCCGCCGAGCGGTTCAACGCCGACCTCGTCGGCCGGCCGCAGCTGGTGCTCGGCACGTCGCAGAAGTTCTACCCGGGCATGAGACGGCTCAGCGAGAACAGCGCGATCAACATCAAGAACAAATCGTGGACGGTGACCGCGTCGGCCGACGTGCCCGAGGACGGCGCGAACGGCGTCGTGATCGCCCAGGGCGGCGCCTATGGCGGATGGTCCTTCTACACGGTCGACGGGAAGCTCGCGTTCGCCTACAACCTGCTGGGGATCCGGACCGACATCGTGCGATCGGATGCCGCGGTGCTGGCGGGCGCCCAGGAGCTGCGTGCCCACTTCGCGTACGACGGCGGCGGTCTCGGCAAGGGCGGGACCGTCACCCTCTATGCGGGCGAGGAAAAGATCGGCGAGGGCCGCGTCGAGCGCACGCTGCCGTACCAGTTCACCTTCGATGAGACCGTCGACGTGGGGCGCGACCTCGCCTCGCCGGTGTCCGGCGACTACGCCGCGACGGGCAACGAGTTCAACGGCGCCCTGTCGTGGGTGCGCATCGATCTCGGGGACGACGACCACTCGCATCTGATCGACGACGAGCACAAGCTCGCGGTCGCGATGCTCAAGCAGTAGCGACAGGAGCAGCGCAGGGACGGATGCCTCGGCCGAGGCATCCGTCCCGTTCTTCGTTCCCGGGTGCTTCAGGCGGCGGCCGCCGTCAGCCCTTCCTCGACGGTGTCGTGTGCGCGCCCCGCATCACGGAGACCGGCGTACCAGGAGTCCTTGGCCGCGACGCTCGCCGCCGAGTCGGGGAGCCCGGCGAGGTGGAGCGCGACGCCCCGGCCGGCGAGCTCGCGGTCGAGGTCGGCGAGCATGTCGAGGACCGTCATCGTCACGACGTCCTGCCGCTCGAGGTCGAGCACGACCGCCGTCGCCTGCTCGTCGGTCGCGAGCCGGATGATCGCCTGCTCGTTCTCGAGCGCGTTGGCGGTGTACAGCGCCCGCAGGAGGTGCACCGCGATGGCGTCGCCCCGCCGCTCGTCCACCTCGAGCTTCGGGATATTGAGCTCGCGGAGCACCAGCACGAGCGTCACGACGACCCCGACACCCACGGCGGCGAGCAGACCGGCCGACAGCCCGATGAGGGCGACGACGACGGCGATCCAGAAGTCGGTCGGGCTGATCCGCGCCCAGCGGACGAGCTCCGGGATGTCGATGAGACCGATCACCGCGACGAACACCATGGCGGCCAGCGTCGCCTGGGGCAGCAGACTCAGCACAGGGCCGAAGAACAGCGCGACCAGCACCGCCAGCGCCACCGTGACGAGAGTCGACACCTGCGTCTTGGCGCCGGCGCTCTGGTTGACGGCGCTCTGCGAGAACCCGCCGGCCGCCGGCATCGTGGAGAAGAACGCGCCGGCGACGTTGGCGGCGCCGGTCGCCATGAGCTCCTGGTTGCTGTCGATCTGCGGCTCGGTGGTGCGACGGATGCCGCGAGCCACGGCCGCCGACTCGAGGAAGGCCATCACGGCGATCGCGAGCGCCCCCGGCAACAGTGCCGGCAGCGTCGACAGCTCCGGGAGGCCCGGGAGGGGCAGGCCGGAGGGAACCGGCGCGATGAGGTCGACGCCCGCCTCCTCGAGCCCGGCGAAGGCGACGAGGAGGATGCCCGCCCCGACGACGATCAGCGCACCCGGCACCTTCGGCGCGAACCGCTTGAGCAGGAGGAGTGTCGCGATCGACCCGGCCGACAGCGCGATGGTCGGCCAGTTCACGCTGCCGAACGCCTGTCCGACGGCAGCGAGCGAGCGGAGGAACCCGTGGCCGGAGAAATCGTAGGTCTCGCCCAGCAGCTTCGGCAGCTGGCCGACGGCGACGGTCGCGCCGACGCCGATCTTCATGCCGAGCAGGGTCGCGCCGCTGATGTTCTCGACGAGCGAGCCGAGGGTGAGGAGGCGTGCGAGCAGGAGGATCGCCCCGACCAGGAGAGTCAGCATCATCAGCGCCCCGACGGCGTCGTGCGGGTCGTCCGCCGCGGCCGCGACCCCAGCCGACACGAGGGTGGTGGCCGTGAGAGTCGCGATCGTCGAGGTGGTCGACACGCTCATCGCGCGACTGCCGCCGAGGAGTGCGTAGACGAGCATCGGCACGATGCAGGTGTAGAGGCCGATCTCGACGGGGAGGTTCGCGATCGTCGCGTAGGCCATCGCCTGGGGAACGACGACGGCGCCCGCCGAGAGGCCGCCGACGATGTCGGGCACGAGCCACTCGCGGCGGTAGCCGGCGAGGGTCGGCAGCACGCGGCGCGGACGCGGGGCGGGCGCGGTCGTCGTCATGAGCCGAATCTACCCAGCGACCTGCGCGGGCCGACGCCCCGGCGCGGTGTCGCGTTGCTGTGTCCCGCCGCGGAAGGGTGCCACACTACGGACGTGGACTCCACCTTCCTCGCCAATCTGTCCTGGTCCCTCGCCGTCCTCGTGCATGCCGCGATCGTCATCACCGCGCTCATCGTGATCCCCCGCGGCCGCAAGCCCACGGCGGCGATGGCCTGGATCCTGCTGATCGTGATCCTGCCTGGGATCGGCGTGGTGCTGTATCTCGTGATCGGCAGCGTGCGCCTGCCGGCGAAGCGGCGGGCAGAGCAGGCGCGCATCGACGGGATCATCCGCGACAGGGTGGGCGCGAACGGGCTGCAGCAGATCGAGGCCGACTGGCCGCGGTGGTTCCAGCGCGTCGTGCAGCAGAACGAGACCCTCACCGCCCTGCCCGCGTCAGGGGGCAACGACGCCTCGCTCTTCGGCGACTACCAGGCCTCGATCGACGCGATGGCGGCCGAGATCGACACGGCGGAGACCTTCGTGCACGTCGAGTTCTTCATCGTCGCGTGGGACGACACGACGCGCGGCTTCTTCGCCGCCATGGAACGCGCGGTGGCTCGCGGCGTCACCGTGCGCCTGCTCGCCGACTACGTGTCGACCCGCAGGCTCGGCAACTGCAAGGCGACGCTGGCGGAACTGGACCGCATCGGCGTGAAGTGGGCGTGGATGCTGCCGGTGATGCCCTTCCAGGGCAAGTACCAGCGCCCCGACCTGCGCAACCACCGCAAGATCGTGGTCGTCGACGGCCGCGTCGGCTTCATGGGCTCGCAGAACCTGATCTCGCGCGACTACGACTCCGAGAAGAACATCAAGCGCGGGCTGAAGTGGCAGGAGCTCATGACCCGCCTGACCGGCCCGGTGGTCTCCTCGGTCAACGCCGTGTTCCTCTCGGACTGGCTCATCGAGACGGGCGAGGACCTGTCGGCGACCGAGCAGCTCTCCCCCGCCGCCATCGAGGCGGCGCGCGGCGCCGGTGGCGAGCCGGCGACCGCCGGCGACGGCCTGCTGTGCCAGGTCGTGCCGAGCGGGCCGGGATACGACACCGAGAACAACCTGCGCCTCTTCCTGTCGCTCATCTACGGCGCGACCGAGAAGGTCATCCTGACGAGCCCGTACTTCGTGCCCGACGAGGCGATGGTCTATGCCATCACGACGGCCTGCCAGCGCGGCATCGAAGTGCAGCTGTTCGTCTCCGAGATCGGCGACCAGTTCATGGTGTGGCACGCGCAGCGGTCGTACTACACCGCCCTCCTCGAAGCCGGTGTGCGGATCTTCCTCTACCCGGCACCGTTCATCCTGCACTCGAAGCACTTCTCGATCGACGACGACATCGCCGTGATCGGCTCGAGCAACATGGACATCCGCTCGTTCAGCCTCAACAGCGAGGTCTCGCTGCTGGTGCGCGGCGAGTCGTTCGTCGCCGGCATGCGCGAGGTCGAGCAGGGCTACCGCGACGCGGGGCGGGAGCTCACGCTGGAGGAGTGGCGGCGCGAGCCTGCGAAGGCCACGTTCCTCGATGGCCTGATGCGCCTCACCTCCGCGCTCAACTGACCCGCGCTGCTGCTCAGGCCGCGGCACGCCGAGAATCACGGATGCCGTGGGCCGCGGCATCCGTCCAGGACCCTCATTTGAGGAACTGAGCCGAGTTGAGGAACAGAATGCGGGTGTGGGCCCGCATTCCGGCGCTGATCCTCAATCGAGGCACGCTGGAGACAAGCGGCGGCGTCGAGCTCGAGTGCGATCGATCCGGTCGCGCGCAGGCGGTCCACGCCGTGGGCTGTGCCCCTCATTTGAGGAACTGAGCCGAGTTGATGAACAGAAGGCGGGTGTCGGCCCGCATTCCGGCGCTGATCCTCAACCGAGGACCCAAGTGGTGATGCCGTCGGACGGGACCGAGAGCAGCGCATCGTTCGCGGCGATTCATGCTTCGGCGAGAGGGATGCCGTGGCTAGCGCCAACGCCTCCTCCACAGTCGCTGCCCGACACGGTCTGTCACCAGATCCGGCCTGGAGCACTGCCTGCGATCCTGCTCGCGCGCGAGGCTCGAATCGTGCAGACGACCACCGACCCGGCATGGCTGACCACGGTGCGAGAACATGACGGCATCGCTCGCCAGTCCCTGCTTCTCGGCCGGCAGACGAGCAAACGCGAACTCAAGGATGCCGTCGCGAGCGGTGCGCTCGTTCGCGTCCGGCGATCCTGGCTCGCTCTGCCCGATGCCGACCCGCTCCTGGTCGCCGCCGCCCGGGCAGGGGTTGCACTCAGCTGCGTCACGCGTGCGGAGCGGCTCGGGCTGTGGGTCCATGGAGACTTCACGAAGCCTCACGTCGCGGCGCCGCCGTGCTCGGGCGGGGTCCGGATCGAACAGGACGACGCGGACGCTCCGAAGGCGACGGTGCACTGGTTCACCCCAGTCGTGCCACGGCCACCGCACACCCTCGAGGACGGCATCGAGAACACGCTCATCTCGATCGCGTTGTGCCGGCCTTTCGAATACGCACTCGCCACGTGGGAGTCGGCGTTCCGCACCGGCCTCGCCGATCGGGAGGTGATCGGGCGGCTGAAGCTGCCGCGGATCGCGCGCGACCTGCTCAGCGAATCCACTCCGTTCGCCGACTCCGGGCTCGAAACGATCGTGCCGCGCCGACTTCGTTGGCTGCGCGTGCGGATCGTGCCGCAGGCGTGGCTGCACGGCCATCGCGTCGACTTCCTTCTCGGACAGCGGCTCGTGCTTCAGATCGACGGCGGCCACCATGTGGGCGCGCAGCGTGATTCCGACAACCGTCACGACGCCGAGCTCATCCTCCGTGGCTACCACGTCATCAGGGTGGGCTATCGCCAGGTCATGGACGACTGGCCCGGCGTGCAGCAGCTGGTGATGAACGCGGTCGCGCAGGGTCTGCACCTCGCTCGCTGAGCGCCACAGAGCTCGAGCCGGGCCGCCGCCGCCGCCGCCGCCGGAGCATACGGGGCGTTCGCCCGTAGAAGTCGGTTCTCGCGGTCCTCAATTGAGGATCAGAGCCGAGGTGAGGAAGGAACAACGCCACAGCACCCTCATTTCGGCGCACATCCTCAGTTGAGGAACCGGAGATACCCCGAAGGGCACGGATGCCGCTGGCCGCGGCGCCCGCCCGCTGCGGCGGGTCAGACCTTGAGGTTCTGGCGGGGGACGACGACCTCGCGGATGATCAGCAGGATCGATGCCATGACGGGCAGCGCCACCAGCACGCCGACGACGCCCGCCAGCGCCCCGCCGGCCAGGGCGCCGATCAGCACCAGGGCGGCGGGGATCGCGATCGCCTTGTTCATGACGCGGGGGCTGATGACGTACGACTCGAGCTGGATGTAGATCAGGTAGGCGATGAAGAAGATGAGGGCCTGGGTGGGGCTCGAGAACAGCGCGATGATCGAGGCGAAGATCCAGAAGATCACCGAGCCGAAGAGCGGGATGAGGGTGATCACGAACGCGATCACCGCCATGAGCGCCGGAAAGGGCAGCCCGATCACCACATGCAGGATGAAGACGGCCGCGGCGTTGAGTGACGAGAGGATCACCGAGCCGATCAGCGCGCTGCCCACGGAGCCGGTGATGCGCTCCGTGAGGTCCGCCAGGCGGACGCGGCTGTGCGCCGGTGCCAGGTCGTAGAGCGCGCGCTTGGCCGCGGAGAGCGACGCGAGGAAGTAGAGGGTCAGGGCGATCACGATGAAGCTCGCCGAGATCCCCGCCACGAAGCCGACACCGACGGCCAGCACTCCCCCGCCGAGCATCGCGATGGTCGACGGGGCTGAGATCCAGTCGGCGAGCTGGCCCAGACCCGTGAGCACCGCGGTCTGTGCGTCGGGAGTGAGCTGCGCGAACCAGTCAGACTGCGGGATGTTCTCGACGCCCTCGGGGATGGCCGCGACCAGCTGCACGATCTGCGCGATGACGGGCGGGAGCACGAAGACGAAGAACGCGACCGCCACGAGGGCGAATCCGCAGAACACGATGGCGATGCCCGCGCCGCGCTTGACCTTGTGGCGCTCGAGCATCCGCACGATCGGGTCGAGCCCGAGTGCGAGGAACATCGCCAGCACGATGTAGACGAGGATGGTCGAGATCGAGCCGATCGCCGAGCCGAGCACGAGTGCCGCCAGCACGCCGATCGTCACGAGGAAGCCCGTTGCGAGCGGATGATCGAGCGCCGCCATCACGTTGGAGAAGCGCCGCGGGCGCTCTGCGACGACCGCAGGCACCACGTCGGCGTCGGAGCCCTCAGGTTCATCGGTCATGGGGCCATGATGCCGCTAAGCGGTCAGGAAAGCTTCGAAAATCGGTCATCCCGGTCCGGCGTGTTTGGCGGTAGTCTCCGACCAGGGCAGCCGCGAGGGACGCGGTGGCCATAACTGCACAGCGACGGGTCGACCCCGTCGAGAAAGCTGGTATCCATGGGCGGCTTCTGGGATTTCATCGCCTGGATGTTCTGGATCTTCGTGTTCGTCGCGTACCTGATGGTGATCTTCTCGATCATCGGCGACCTCTTCCGCGACGACAAGCTGAACGGCTGGCTCAAGGCCGTCTGGATCCTCTTCCTGATCTTCGTGCCCTTCCTCACCGCGCTGGTCTACCTGATCGCGCGGGGCAACGGCATGCAGAAGCGCTCGATCGCGCAGGCACAGGAGCTGCGCTCCGCTCAGGACGCGTACATCCGGCAGACCGCGGGCTCGGGGGCGAGCGCCGCCGACGACATCGCCAAGGCGAAGTCGCTTCTCGACTCCGGCGCGATCACCCAGGCCGAGTTCGACAGCCTCAAGGCCAAGGCGCTGGCTGTCTAGCCGGCACCCGAGACAGGAGAAGACATGACGACTTTCGATTACGGCCCCATCGAGTTCTACGCGATCGCGTTCGAAGGCGACCGCCCCGGCCCGGCGGTGCTCCAGGCGATCGACGACCTCGTCGCCTCCGGCACGGTCAATGTGCTCGACCTCGTCTTCGCCCGGCGTTCGCCGGAAGGAGAGCTCGAGGTCCTCGAGCTCTCCGACACGATCGACGACGGCGCGCCGTCGCTCGACCTCGCGGGGCTCGCGGGGCAGGACGACATCCTGTTCCTCGCGGAGAGCCTCGAGCCCGGTTCGTCCGCAGCCATCCTCGTGATCGAGCTGCTGTGGGCGAAGGCGTTCGCGTCGGCGCTCTACGACGCCGGCGGCGCCGTCATCGCGCGCGAGGGCATCCCCGCACCGATCGTCAACGCGTTCCTCGCCGAGAACGCCGACTGAAGGAGGAAGACATGCCACTGAGAAGAATGGGCCGTCCCGGTCTGATCGGCATGGCCGCCCGCACCGCTGTCGTCGCTGGCACGGCGACGGCCGTCTCGGGCAGCGTTCAGCGCCACCAGCAGGAGAAGGCCTACAACGCGCAGGAGCAGCAGGCGTACGAGGCCCAGCAGCAGCAGGCCGCGATGGATGCCGCCGCCGCTCAGGCTGTCGCCAACGCGCAGGCAGCGACCCCGGCCGCTCCAGCCGCTCCGGCGGCTCCCGCCGCCGGCGACGACATGATGGCCAAGATCACGCAGCTCGCGCAGCTGCACGCACAGGGCATCCTCTCCGACGAGGAGTTCGCCGCAGCGAAGGCGAAGCTGCTGTCCTGAGCATCGCTTCGAACGAAGAAGGCCGCGTCCATCCGGACGCGGCCTTCTTCGTGTCACCTGCGGTCGCGGGCGATCATCCGCCGGGGCGTTCGTCTCCGCCGTCGCCGAGCGATCCGTGGTCATCGCCGTGGTGCGCGCCCTCGCCGTCCGCACCGCCTGCGCCCGCACCACCCGCGCCCGCACCGCCACCGACCGCACCGCCGGCGCCCGCACCGCCTGCACCGCCCGCGCCGGCACCGCCCGCACCACCCGCGCCCGCGCCGCCTGCGCCCGCACCGCCCGCACCGCCTCCGCCGGCGGCGCTCTGCGCCGTGAGAGCGTCGATCTTCTCCATCAGCGCCCGCACCTGCGCACGCGTCGCTGGCTCCTGGTCGTCGTGTGCGCGCGACGCGCGCTCGAGCACCCACGAGGCCAGGGTCGCGGTGATCACGCCGGCCAGCGCCACCCCTCCGAGCATGAGCGCCACGGCGACCCAGCGGCCGGCATCCGTCATCGGCACGTAGTCGCCGTAGCCCGTCGTCGTGACGGTCACACACGCCCACCACACCGCGATAGGGAAGGTCGTGATGTTCGCGTCGGGAGCGTGACGCTCTGCTTCGAGCACCGCGAGCGACGCGAGGTAGATCAGGATGACGGAGGCGCCGGCGCCGTAGACGAGGATCTGCGTGCGCAGCACACCGCCCGCGGTCGTCTTCATCCCCGGCAGCCGGGTCATGAAGCGCAGGAGGCGAACGAGGCGCAGGACGGGGATCAGCGCGAACGTCAGCGCAGACAGGTGATGGCGGAACCACCATCGCCGATTCTTCGCGAGCGCCAGGCGCACGAGGTAGTCCGCGATGAACATGGCCCAGGTGACCAGGATCACTGTCGACGCGACCGCCCGGCCAGGACCGTGCAGATCCGCGATCACGCGCCACGAGTACGCGACGAGGTACGCGAGTGAGGCGATCATCAGCGGCACCTCGGTGCGCTTGTGCCAGGCGGTCTCCTCCACATGCGAATTGTGCACCGGATGTCGCCACCCGGGGCACCGGCGCGCCCGCCGCCGCGCAGGATCGCCTCGCGCGGCAGTCGCCCCACTCGCACCGCTACCGCTATCGTGTGCCCCATGCCCGGCCCCACCGCCGCCTCGCCCGCACCGGCCACGCCGCCGGGTCCGCAGCTGACCGTCCGACGCCTGGTGCTGCTGTCGATCCCCGCTCTCCTGATCGGCGTGCTGTCGGCGCTGTCGCTCTGGCTGCTCGAGCAGATCGCCGATCGACTCGACGACGTGCTGTGGACGAACACGCCTCAGGCGCTGGGCATCGCCCCCGACGCACCGTGGTGGATCTTCACGGTGCTGACGGCGACCGGCATCGCGGTCGGCCTCGTCGTGTGGCTCGTGCCCGGCCATGCCGGCCCCGACTCCGCCACCACCGAACTCGCCGCGAAGCCGCTGCAGCTGTGGGTGCTGCCCGGCCTCGTCGTCGTCGTGATCCTCAGCCTCGCGGGCGGGGTGAGCCTCGGCCCCGAGAACCCGATCATCGCCGTCAACGTCTCGCTCGCGATCGCGCTCGTCGCGCGCATCGCCAAGGCGGTGCCGCCCGAGCTCACCGGCGCGCTCGCGATCTCGGCCACGATCGGCGCGCTCTTCGGCACCCCCGTCGCCGCAGCGCTCGTGTTCACCGGCATGGTCGGAGAGTTCAAGATGGGCGGGTCGCTCTGGGACAAGCTGTTCCTCCCGCTCGTCGCGGCCGGAGCCGGGTCCGTGACGACCTTCCTGCTCGGCGGCGGATTCGGCACGGCGACGCCCCTCGCCCCCTACGGGACGCCGCAGGCCTTCGACCTGCTCCTCGGCGCGATCGTCGCGTGCGCCGCCGCCGCTTTCGGGCTCGTGGGCATCTACCTCTTCCCGCTCGTGCATCGCGCGTTCCACGCGCTGCGGCATCCGATGCTCTACATCACGCTCGGCGGGGTGGTGCTGGGGCTGCTGGGGATGATCGGCGGACCGATCACGCTGTTCAAGGGCCTCGAGCAGAGCGGCGAGCTCCTCGCCGATCCCGATGCGTATCCGCCCGGTCAGCTGGCGGTGATCCTGCTCGTCAAGATGGCGGCGCTCGTGGTCGCGGCGTCCGCGGGTTTCCGCGGCGGCCGCATCTTCCCGGCCGTGTTCCTCGGGGTGGCGGCCGGCATGCTGGGCGGCGCGCTGCTGCCGGGCCTGCCGCTGTCGCTCGCCGTGGCGTGCGGAGTGCTCGGCCTCGTGCTGGCGATCGCCCGCGACGGCTGGGTGGCGCTGTTCGTGGCCGTCGCGATGGTCGGCGACATCACGGTGCTGCCGATGCTGTGCATCATCGTGCTGCCCACCTGGCTCGTCGTCACCTGGGCGCGCGAGATGCTCATCACCCCCGCCGACCTCGCGCGCGAGCGCCCGGAGGCCTCGCTCCCCTGGACCGGAGCCCGCTCAGCCGGCTGACGGCTCGCGGCGCGCGTCGTGCGCCAGGGCGGCCGCATTGCGGATGAACAGCACGATCCAGGTGAAGACCAGGATGCCGGCGACGAGCTCGACGGCCGTCAGCGTGTAGTAGCCGATGAAGAAGAACACCGCGAGCAGCAGCGTGACGGCGAGGAAGAGCCACCCGAGGGCGACGAAGGCCCGCGGCATCGACGGGATCCACCGCGGCAGCGCGATGACGAGCACGCCGAACGCGACCACCATGCCCGATGCGACGCTGGTGTGGAGCGCGAAGAACCGGTCCACGGGGAACAAGCCGACCATGCCCAGGAACACGCCGACCACGATGAGCGAGATACGCACGCGGGCGATGCCGTGGGGGTTGGTGGTGGGGATGCCGCGCGTGGAGTACCGCGCGAGCGTGGTCACGAGGAAGCCCGCGACGATGATCGTGATGTTGAACGCGAACGCCGACACGTTGGACGACATGCCGAGAGCGCTGAGGTTGTCCTTCCACCAGTTGGGGTCGCTGGCGGTGAGCATGCTGGCGAGCACGCCGAGGACGAGGAACACCGCGAGGACGACCGCGAGCAGCTGCAGATCCATGTGGGTTGCGGAGTAGAACGCGAGATACGCCGTCATCGCCGAGGTGGCGCCGGCGAGGATGAGCACGGGCAGCGCGAACACCTCGGCACCGATGAACGCGTCTTCGAGGATCACGGCCAGCAGCGTCCAGCCGAGCAGGGCGATGACGGCGTGGGCGAAGGCCAGTGCCGCGACGTCGACATAGTCGAGGGGCTTCAGGCGCCGGTGCACGCCCTGCCGGTGGGCGAGGATCCGGCCGCCGATCACCGCGAGGAACGCCACGACGCCCGACGCGATCGCCGCGAACTGCCCCACCGAGCCCGGGCCCGAGATCGGCGCCGCCTGGAAGCCGAACGCGACCATCGCCACGAGCGCCACGACGATGAACGAGACCGCGCCGACGCCGAGGGCGAGGGACTCGAGCGAGCGCTCGCTGACCCGGTCGAAGACGCGGGGCCGGTGCGGCCGCGACGGATCCGCCGGCTGCCCGTCGGGTGAGGGCAGATCGAGCGAGGTCTGAGTCATGACTGCCTCCGTGAGGATGTGATGCGGACGGTGTGGAGCGGTCGATCAGGGATGCATCAGCGGATCGCGCGCCGCCGAGGCCGGCGTGGCGGTGCGGTCGCCCGACAGCCACCGCAGCCACAGCGACCCCGGATCTCCCTCGAGCACGAGCGCCCGGACGAAGAGCGTGAGGGGGATGGACAGGATCGCGCCGAGCGGGCCGATCACGAATGTCCAGAAGATGACCGAGAAGAAGCTCAGCGTCAGGCTGAGGTCGACCGCGTCGCTGACGAACTTCGGCTGCACCAGCACCTGCAGCACGACGTTGACGACAGAGTAGATCGCGATCACGGCGAGCAGCATCGGCCATCCGCCGACCACGAAGGCCAGCACGGCGGGCGGGATCAGGCCGAGCACGAAGCCGATGTTCGGGACGAAGTTGGTCACGAAGGCGAGCACGGCCCACACGATCGGCGCCGGTACGCCGAGCGCCCAGAGCGCCAGGCCGTCGATGATCGCCACGACGGCGCCGAACGATGCGTTCACGACGTAATAGCGACGGATGCCGGTGTTCAGGCGTCGGATCCGGGCCAGCGCGGGGCGGCGACCGGTGCCGAACACGCGCTCGGCATCGCGATACCGCGCCGCGTCGGCCGCCATGAAGATGATGTAGGACACGACGAAGAAGAGGGCGGTCGCGACGCCGATCACCGTGCCGCCGACGCTGGAGACGAGCCGGACGATCGCGGAGGGATCCAGGACGGATGCCGCGGCATCCGTCGCCTCTCCGTCGAGTCCGACGGACTGCAGCCATGACACGAAGCCGTCGGCGCTGCTGCGCAGCTGGTCCACGTAGTCGGCGACCAGCCGGGCGAACTGCACGCCGGCGACCCACAGCAGCAGTCCCATCACCACGAGCACGAGGTAGGCGACGAGGATGACGGCGGTGGTGCCGGTCCAGCGCGGCCAGCCGCGGCGCTCGAGCGGCCGGCGGACGGGTTCGCAGATGACGACGAGCACGACCGCGAGCGCGAGCGGTCCGATGAGGCTGCGGGCGAAGTACACGCCCGCGAGGATCACGACCGTCGTCGCGAGGACGAAGAGCACGCGCAGCCCCGGCGAGAGAGCGGGAGGCGGAGGGGCGGGCGCGGGGCGGGTCACGCGGTCAGGGTATCGCCACTTACGAGCGGTGCACCGCAGTGCCACACTGGGCGCATGTCAACCACCGCCGAGTCGCCGATCGGGCGCACATGGGCTCCTCTGCCGTCCTATGCCGACCACGTGGCGGAGGGTCGCACCGCACGTGAGCAGAACCCTCGCGAAGCGCTCGCCGAGCTGCCCACGAACGATCGCGATCCGATGGGCATCCTGGACGCCCAGGACGCGGACCGCGTCCCTGAGCTCGTTCCCCTGCGCACCGAGCGCATGGCGGCCAGCGCCTTCGCGTTCTACCGGGGAACCGCCGCCCTCATGGCCGCCGACCTCGCCCGCTCGCCGAGCAGCGGCGTGAGCGTCGGGTCGTGCGGCGACGCGCACGTCTCCAACTTCGGGCTGTACGCGTCACCGCAGCGGACCCTCGTCTTCGACCTCAACGACTTCGACGAGTCCGCGTGGGCGCCGTGGGAGTGGGACGTCAAGCGACTGGTCACCAGCATCGTCATCGCCGGGCAGTCGACCGGGCGCTCCGACTCGGTGGTCCGCGAGGCGTCGCTCGATGCGGTGCGCGTCTACGCGCGCTCGATCGGCGCGGGCGCCAAGCGCAGTCCCCTCAAGCGCTACTACGACCGCTTCGACGCCCTGGCCGCCGAGCGAGCCGTCGACGACGAGACGCGCGCGGCCATCGACTCCGCGATCAAGGAGGCCGAGAAGCGCACCGGCGCGCGGGCGGCGAAGAAGATGACGCAGCTCGACGCCGACGGGCGGATCGTCTTCGTCGAGGCGCCGCCGACGATGACCCACATCGACGCCGAGTCCGAGGAGCGCGTCCTCCGCGTCTTCGACCAGTACGTGCAGACGGCGAACATCGACATCCGAGCGCTCCTGCAGAAGTACCGTCTGTCGGACATCGCCCTGCGTGTGGTGGGAGTGGGCAGCGTCGGGACGAGGTGCTTCGTGATCGCCATGCAGGACGGCGACGACGGCGTCCTGCTGCTGCAGGGCAAGGAGGCGGGCAGGAGCGTGCTCATCGAGCACGGCAAGGCCGAGCAGCCGGAAGGCGTCTCGCGGTTCATCGACCAGTTCGGCGACGGCGGGCGCGTGGTCGGGATGCAGCGCATCCTCCAGGCGGTGTCGGACCCGTTCCTCGGTTATGTGGGCCGCACGACGTACGGGGCCCAGCGCGACTTCTACGTCCGCCAGTTCCGCGACAAGAAGGGCGGGTTCGACATGGACGCGCTCGATGACAAGGGGTTCCTCTGGTACGCCGACGCCTGCGCGGCGACGCTCGCCCGCGCACACGGCCAGTCCCCTGCCTCCGCCGCCGTGGCGGGGTATGCCGGAGGGGGTCGCGTCGCGGGCGAGGCGATCCTCGAATGGGCCTACGCCTACGCCGATCTCTCGCGCGCGGACTGGAAGCTGTTCCGGACGCACCGCGGCGTGGAGGCGGCCGCCTGAGCAGGCTTCACGCCGCCTGAGCAGGCTTCACGCCGCCTGAGCAGGCCTCACGCCGCCTGAGCAGGCATCACGGCGCCTGAGCAGGCCTCACGGCGCTTGAGGGCCTTCGATCCGCATGCGGAGAGAGGCGACGAGCATGTCGAGGCCGATCTCGAAGGCGGCGTCGCTGCGCTCGGAGCCCCCGGCCGCGCCCGCGATCAGCCGGCCGAGCGTCGCGGTGGGCACGTCCGGTCGCCAGATCTCGTCGGGCGACGCGAGGTCCATGCCGAACCCGATCGCATACGCATCGACGATGGCGACGATCGCGAGCACCTCGTCGTCGGCGACCCCTGCGGCGACGAGCGCCGTCGCGAGGCGGTCGTAGCCGGCGATCACATCTGGGTCGGTGATGGTCTTGCCGACGATGAGCGGCACGATGAGCGGATGCTCGGCGTACAGGCGCCGGAGCGCCCGCACGGTGCCGATGACCACGGCATCCCACTCCCCCGTGATGGCCGCGGGCAGATAGCGGCGCGACAGGCGACCGCGCATCAGCTCGACGATCGCGTCCCTGCCGTCCACGTGGTTGTAGAGCGATGACGGCGTCACGCCCAGCCGGCGTGCGAGGGCGTTCACGCCGAACGGCTCGCCCGAGTCGGCGAGGTCGATGGCGGCGTCGGCGATCAGCTCCACCGACAGCAGGTTCACTCTGGGTCTCGGCATCCGTCCTCCATGAGGCATAATAACGAACGGTATTCGTTTAGCGGACCGCGACGCGGTTCCGGGCACAGGGAGGTTCCCGCATGACCGCGACCGTCTACACCGGGGGGCGCATCTTCACCGCCGGCGCGCAGCCCTGGGCCGACGCCCTCGTCGTCGACGGCGACTCCGTGGTGTTCGCCGGCGACGCGGCGCGCGCGACTGCTGCGGCGGGACCGGATGCCGCCACCGTCGATCTGGGCGGCCGCCTGCTGCTCCCCGGCTTCACCGATGCGCACACCCACCTCGTCATGATGGGCGAGGCTCTCGGCCGGGTCGGGCTCACCGACGCGCGCACGCTGGGCGAGATCCAGGAGCGCCTTCGCGCCGCGCGCGAGGCCCGACCCGACGCGGTGCGCGTGCTCGGACGCGGCTGGCTCTTCGACTCCGTGCCCGGCGGCATCCCCACCGCCGCCATGATCGACGCGGCGGTCGACGACGTGCCGGTGTACCTCGACGCCAACGACTACCACTCGTGCTGGGTCAACACGGCCGCCCTCGCGGAGCTGGGCATCACCCGCGACACCCCCGATCCGCTCGGCGGCCGCATCGGGCGGGATGCCGGCGGCGAGCCCGACGGCATGCTCTACGAGACGGCGGCACAGGCGCACGCGTGGGCGTTCCTCGCAGAGCAGACCGACGACGACGACCGCGATGCCGCCGTCGAACGCACGCTCGCCGCCTACGCGGCGACCGGCGTGACCGGGGCGGTCGACATGGCGTTCGACGAGCTCGGACTCGCCGCGTTCCAGCGCGCCGCCGAGCGGCGCGGCGGGCGCCTGCCGCTCCGGGTCGCCGCGCACTGGTTCGTCGAGAACACCGGTGACGAGGCCGCGAATCTGGCGCAGGTCGCCCGGGCGGCGGAGCTCGCCGAGACGGTGCGATCACCGTGGCTGCGGGTGGTCGGCATCAAGCTCGTGGTCGACGGCGTCATCGATGCCTGCACCGCCGCGATGCGGCATCCGTATTCCAACGGCTCGAACGCCGAGCCCATCTGGCCGCTCGCCGACATGAAACCCGTCGTCGCCGCAGCCGACGCCGCAGGACTGCAGGTGGCGCTGCACGCGATCGGCGACCTCGCGAGCGACATCGCCCTCGACGCGCTCGAGCACGCGGCGGAGGTCAACGGACCCCGGGCCCGCCGGCACCGCATCGAGCACCTCGAGTACGCCGCGCCCGGCACCGCCGAGCGGATGGCGCGGCTCGGCGTGACCGCGTCGATGCAGCCCGTGCACGCCGACCCCGCGATCTTCGACAACTGGGCCGCGATGCTCGGCGACGAACGCGTCGACCGCGCCTTCGCGTGGCCCGAGTACGTCGAGGCCGGCGCTCTGCTCGCGTTCTCGACCGACGCGCCGACCGCTCCCCACGAGGCGCTGCCCAACATGTACATCGCGGCCACCCGCAAGTCGGCGCTCGACGGGTCGTTCGCGCCGCGGCATCCGCAGTTCGCGCTGCCCCTCGAGCAGGCCCTCGCCCACGCGACGAGAGATGCCGCGGCCTCCGTCGGCGACGGCGGGACGCGTGGGCGGCTCGAGGCGGGCCTCGCCGCCGACTTCGCGATCGTCGACGTCGACCCGTTCGCGGCGGGGCCGGAGTCGCTGCTCACGGCCCGCGTCGTGCGCACCGTCGTCGCGGGCGAGACGGTCCACGACGCCGGCACACTCTGACAGCGGCTTCGGGCGTCGCGGATCACGCGCTCGGTGACGCCGGCGCACTCCGACCGCCGCTTCGACAGGTCAACCACGCTTCCACAGGTCAACCGCACTTCCACAGGTCAACCGCACTTCCACAGGTCAACCACGCTTCCACAGGTCAACCACGCTTCCACAGGTCAACCACGCTTCCACAGGAGATCCGGTTGCCGAACGTCCTGTACAAGCCCGGTTGACCTGTTGCAGAGACCACGCGGAGCGCGGTTCGGATCCCGGGATCACGGGGCGGGAGACGCCGGCGGATGCTGGGCGAGCCACCCGTTCGCGACGTGCTTGGGCACCTTCAGCAGCCAGGCGTCGGTGACGACCTCGCGCAGTTGGGCCAGGTCGATGCCGTCGAGGCGTACGAGGACGGCGGGATACCCGTCGAAATGGGGGATGGTGAAGAACGCGTCGGGATAGGTCTCGAGCAGCGCCCGCTTCACCTGCTGCCCGTCGGTCCGCACACCGACGACGTCGCCTGGCGGCCATTCGCGCCCGAGCGCCGCCAGCTGCTCGAGGTCGCGTCCGCTCGGCCCGCGCTGCCACACGAACGCACCGGCGGGGGTACGCCAGGAGGCCCCGCCGCGGTGACCGTCGACGCGCTCGACCACCTCGGGAAACCCGAGCGCGATGGCGCGCACGTCGTCGAGAGTCGCCATGAGCACCATCATGCGCCCGAAATCCACGCGACACGAAACGTTTCTGTCTCCGTCTCCCGCCGTGTGATGTACTGAAACAGCCGACCGGGGGGAAGACACTTGATGGTACGTACGGAGCGGCCGCGCCTGCGGCGCTGGATCGCAGGGGTCGTAGCGACCCTGCTCGCCACGACGGGTGCCGTCACCGCAGGCATCGCCCAGCCCGCGCCGGCACAGGCGGCCTACCCCGAGACTGTCAATCCCTTCGCCATCGCGGGCGGCTTCACGGTGTACGCCCGGGAGGACGCACTCCTGCAGAACCAGGAGACCGAAGGGAGCATCGCCGTCGGTGGCACAGCGACCGTCGCACCGGCCGCCGCGAGCCAGTACGCGATCATCCACGTCTCCGCCGGCACCGGCGACTACGACCTGCCCAGGGTCGACGGCGACCCGACGCGCTTCCTCGTCGGCGAGTACAGCACGGCGAGCACCGGCATCCTGGCGATCACCAGCGCGGGCACCAGCGACCCGGCGCTGTGGGGCGACCTCAAGATGGCGGACCGGGACGGCGGGTGGCAGGCGTTCGCCCGCGCCGACTGGCTGCGCCTGAACCAGAACCCGGCGAACCCGGATCAGACGCCGCTCATCGACTCGACCCATCAGCAGTACCCGGAGGATGCCGCACCCCCGAGCGGTGCCGCGGGCAACAACAGCATCTTCACCGCGAACACCTCCGCCACGGCCGTTGCCGACTATGTCGAGGCCAACCGCGATGCGTCGTGGGAGGAGGCGAGCAGCTGCCTCGACGACATCGCCGACCCCATCGCGGGCGTCGGCTATCCGGTCGAGGTGGCCGAGGACGCCGGCAGCCGCGTCGTGCTGGCACCCCTGAGCGCCGATCAGCCGAACATCGTCGACTACGCCAACATCGCCGGCACGGCGCTGATCCAGTTCTCCCCCGGCCCGACACCGGGCGTCTCGAATCCCCTGGTGATCCGCGTTCCCGCCGGCACCACCGACGTGGTCGGTGCGCGCGCCGACCCTCAGGGCGCCTTCTCGCCGTACATGCTGTGGGACCTCTCCCAGCTCACCGGAGATGTCACCGTGACGGCGGCCGAGGCGAGGATCGACGGCTCGATCTACGCCCCCGAGGCGTCGGTCACCGTCGACGCGGCGCCTCTGGACGGGCAGGTGATCGGCCGGAACGTGACGCTGCAGGGCGGCGAGACGCACTCCTTCCTCTTCTCGAGCGAGATCTCGTGCAGCGCCGACAGCGGCACCTTCGCCGTCCGCAAGGAGCTGTCGGGCATCGCACCCGACGATCTGCCCGCGGGCACCACGTTCACCGTGAACTACATCGCCGCGGAGCCGGATGGCACCGTCGCGACGGGGACGCTCGAGGTGCCGGCCGATGGCACTCCCGTCGTCGCCGACAGCCAGTTCCCGATCGGCACCACCGTCGAGTTCGAGGAGATCGCGCCGGAGTCCGTGCCCGGATGGCTCTGGGGCGATCCGACGATCGACCCGAATCCGCTCACCATCGGCGCCGGCACGGCGCAGGTGGTGGTCACGAACACCGCGACCGCGCAGACGGGCACGTTCAGCATCGCGAAATCGATCGAGGACGTGTCAGGCGGTCAGCCGGGTGAGCCGTCCCAACCCACCGTCCCCGTGGCGTGGACCGCGACCTTCGGCGGCGAGCAGATCGGCTCAGGCACGCTGGATGTGCCGTTCGACGGCACTGTCGTCGACGTCGGTCAGGACTTCCCGGTCGGCACCGTCATCGTGCTCACCGAGGAGCTCGACGGCATCGAGCCTCCGGTCGGCTACGAGTGGGCGGGCGCGCACTGGACTCCCGGACGCACGTTCGTCATCGGCGAGACCGGCACAGTCGCCGTCGAACTGGTCAACGCCGTCACGCCCGCCGAGACCGAGCGCACCATCACCATCGTGAAATCGGCCCTCGGAGACGCCGCCGACCCCGCTTACGAGTTCGCCGTCAGCTACAACACCGACCCGCCGGGCACCCGCACGACGCGAGTGCTCCCCGTCGGCGATCCCGAGCTGCTCGACGATGTCGAGGCCGGTGCCGAGGCGCTGCAGCTGGCGGAGCTGATACCGACGGTGAACGGCACGCCCGTCGATCCGGACGACTGGTTCACGCCCGTCATCCGCGTCACGGTCGACGGTGTCGTGACCGAGTACCGTCCCGGGAACTTCGAGGGAGCCGGTCCGCTCGAGACCGCGATCGTCTCGATCCCGCTGCCGGAATCGGGCGACATCGCGATCGAGGTCGTGAACGCGCTGCGCCAGGGCACCTTCGACGTGGCGAAGGCGTTCACAGGCATTCCCCCCGAGAGCGTGCCCTCCGGCCTCGAGGTCACGGTGACCTGGACGGCGACACTGCCCACGGGCGCCGTCGAGACCGGCACCATGCGCGTCTCCGGCGACGGCACACCGGTGAGTCCGGTCGATGACCGCGGCGCGCCGCTCACCTTCCCCTTCGGCACGGTGGTGACCTTCGAGGAGCAGGCCGCACCGGCCGTCCGCGGCGTGATGTGGGGACCCGCGACGTTCGACCCCGACGAGCTCGTGATCGGCGCCGACGGCGAGCTCGTCGTGAGCACGACGCTCACCAACGACGCCACGCTGATCACCGGCACGTTCCAAGTGGTAAAGGACCTCGTCGGGATCGATCCGGACGAGCTGCTCGTCGACTCCTTCACTGTCGCCTACATCGCGCACATCCCCGGGCAGGACCCGGTGACAGGCACCTTCTCGCTCCCCGCCGACGGCACGCCTGCCGGTCCGGTCGACGAGACGGGCGCGCCGCTCGAGTTCCCGATCGGCACCGCCGTGGACCTCGCCGAGACCGAGGTCGAGGCATCCGCTCTGCCGCCAGGGTTCGAGTGGGGCGAGACGATCTGGAGCCCGTCGAGCCACGTCGTGGTCGAGTTCGGCACGACCCCTGTGCTCGAGGTCACCAACACCGCGGTCGAGCTGACGCGCTGGGCCGTGACGAAGGTAGTGGACGGGGATGCCGCATCCGCCGTGCCTTCCGGGACGACGTTCCCCGTCGACTGGTGGTGGGACGGCGTGGCCCAGCCGCGCGTGGAGCTCACCCCGAACGTCCCGGTGTATTCGCCGTACTTCCCGGTCGGAACCATCCTCGAGGTGCAGGAGGGCGAACTGCCCTCCGTGCCCGGCGTCGACTGGGGCGCTCCGGTGTGGACCGTCGACGGAGAGACTCTGACACCCGAGGCGAACGGGCGAACGCTGCTGCCCATGTCGGTCGCCCGCGATACCGACGTGGCCGAGCTCACGCTGACGAACACGGCGGTGACCCGGCCGCTTCCGGCGACCGGTGGCGGCGCGATCTCGCCGCTGGTCCCGATCGGCTCGGTCGTGCTGATCGCCCTCGGTGCACTGCTGGCGACACGACGGACGCAGCGCACGCGGCGCACCTGACGTCAGGCGCTCCACCGTCGCGAGGGTGGGGCCGGCCACGCGTGCCCGCCCTCGCCGCGGATCAGCGCGCATGCGCCGTTGCCCACGAACGCAGACGGCCTATTCGCTGGAGTGGAACACCCCGATGCGATCGCCGTCGCGGACGAACTGCAGTGCGCTGCCGTCAGGGAAGCGCGCACGCAGCTCTTCGGGACTGTTGCTGTCGATCGCGAACTGCACGGTGGCAGGGAAGACGCCCACCCGACAGCCGGAGTAGATCGGTCCGTTCATCGACCAGGAGTTCGTGTCGGCGTCGTCGGCGGGCAGCTGGTCCGTCGCGACGATCGTGAAGCAGTCGGTTCCGTTCCCGGCGGAGCTGAAGCCGCCGGCGGCCTCGAAGAGAGTGAGTCCGTAGTACTCGTAGGCGGCCGAGCTCAGCCCGGCGCCGAACCAGCCCGCGGGCACGTCCACCAGCGTGTCGGGCTCGAGGGTGGCGATCTGCTCGGCACCGCTGGAGACCGAGACGGGAGCCATCGACGTGATCGCATAGGTGACTCCGGCTGCGACGGTGGCTGCCACAACCACCGACAGCACCCACAGCAGTCGCGTGCGGAGGCGCAGGCCGCCCTTCGGTGGCGCGGGATCGGCGCTGGTGGACGTCGAGTCCGCCTCTGCCACGAGGTGCTCGCCTGACGGCGACTCTCCGTGACCTTCGACGTGTCGCGGCGGCGGCGAGTTCGGCTGCGACGCGGGAACCCGCGGGGACGAAGGCTCGGCCTGCGCCGCCGGTTCGGTTCTCGCCGCTGCCGACTCGTGCTCCGCCGGCACGGCAGGCGTGTGGACCAGTGCGACCGCGTCGGATGCCGCCCCCGGCCGCTGGCGAGCCTCGAGTTCGTGCAGTCGTCTCAGCGCGGCCGGGTCCTGGTCGATATCCGCCGAGGGACCGTACGCGCGGGCCCGGAGTGCGCGCAGTTCGTCGAGGGTGGCAGTGTCCATCCCTTGCATCGTGCCACCATGCGGCCGGCGTCGGCGAGGAGGAGCGGCGAACCTGGGGAGAGCGCAGAGACGAGGGCAGCGTCAGTCGACGCGCTTCGGCCGGTACGTCCGGCCGAAGCTGCGCTCCGCGCCCTCGTAGATCTCGACCAGCTCCCAGTCATAGCGGCGCCCGCCGGGGACATCGAAGATGCGGGTGCCGTCGCCGAGGAACACCGGCGCGACGAAGACCTGCAGCTCGTCGATGAGGTCATGCTCGAGGGCCTGGCGGGCGATGTCTGCGCTGATGATCTGCACGTCCTTGTCGCCTGCTATCTCCTGCGCCCGGCGGATCGCCTCGACGACGGTACAGTTCACCGCGACGATGGAGGCGTCGTCCGCGATCTCGTGAGGACGATGCGTCAGGATGAACTCCGTTCCCGACCAGGCGCCGCCGTAGGCCTCGGAGGTCATCTCGTCCCGCTCGTCCTGCTGGGCCTTCGCCGCGTCGTAGCCGTCTCTCCCGGAGATGATCACCCCGACCTCGGCCGCCATGCGCTCGGTGGCGCCCGGCGCCATCGGCTCCGCTGCCGACAACCAGCTCATGTCATGATCAGGCCCGGCGATGAACCCGTCGATCGAACAGGTGAATCCCCACGCGACTTTGCCCATGTCTGAACCTCACGATGTCGGCAGCGAGAACTCTCGCCGTGCGGATGTCGACCAGCCTCCTGCAGAACCCTAGCGAGCCGGCCGACATCTCGCGTCGGAGGGAGGATTCCGCACGGGGTGTGCTGCTCCCTCGGTGCCTCCCGACCGCAGCGAAGCGACCAGACTGATTGACTGGGCGGATGGTTCACCATCCCGCTGCCGATGCCGATCCCGATGCTGATGCCGAGGTGGCCGTGCGCGCGGCGTCGGCCGGTGCCGCCGTTGCGCGAGCGCGCTACAACACCGGGAGCCGGCGTACGGCTGATCGAGGTCTCGACTTCACGACGGAGGCCGACGTCGAGACGGAGCGCGCGATCCGTGACGTGCTCGCCGAGCTGCGGCCGGGCGACGCGATCGTGGGCGAGGAACTCGGATCCAGCGGCGACGGGCGCCGCCGGTGGCTGGTCGATCCGATCTGCGGCACGCTCAACTTCGCTGCCGGCATGCCCCTGTTCGCCGTGAACGTCGCACTGGACATCGATGACGTCACCACCGCCGCCGCAGTCGCCGATCCCGCAGCCGGCGACGTGTTCTGGACGGACGGCGTGGCCGCCTGGCATCGCTCTGCGGCGATCGAGGCCGAAACCGGCGACGACCGCCGCCTGCAACCGGCTTCGTCGTCCCGGCTGGTCACCGTGAACCTGGAGTCCAGCTTTCCTGATGACAGCGGCACCCGCCTGCTGTCGGACGAGGTCTTCCGCGCGCGGTTCAGCCCCCGCTTCCTGTCGACCACGCTGGCTCTCGCGTGGGTCGCCACCGGCCAGCAGGCCGGCTACATCACCGGGGGCGATCTGCGCGGCAGCGTCCACTGGACGGCCGGGATCGCGCTGTGCCGTGCGGCGGGCGCGGTCGTCACCAACCTCGCCGGCGACGAGCTGCACACCGGCGACCACGGCCTGGTGGCTGCCGCGGATGCCGAGACGCACGCCTTCCTGCTCGACCGACTTCACACAGCGGACGGCGAGGCGGCGTAGCGCGTCAGTCGCCTGCGGACTGCTCGCGGTCCTCGGCGGCCGGCGCGATCGGCGTGCGGGGTCGCCACACGACGACCTCGGTCGCCCGCCGCATGCGGGTGCCGTGGCGCAGGGTCACGACGTTGCCGGTGGAACCGGCGGCGAACACCCGGGCGCCGGGGCGCTTCTCGAGCTCCGCTCGCATGCGGTCCTCGAGGTCTCGCACGCGCCCATGCAGCTCCTGCACGCGGTTCTCGAGCTCGAGGATCCGCACGATGGCGGGCAGTCCGATGCCGTCCGCCGACATGCGCGCCACCTCGCGCAGCTGCTCGACGTGCCGCAGCGAGTAGCGACGCGAACCGCCCTGGGTGCGGGCGGGCACAACGAGTCCCAGCCGGTCGTACTGGCGGAGGGTCTGCGGGTGCATGCCCGACAGCTCGGCGGCGACGGCGATCGCGAAGATCGGGGCATCCTCGTCGATGTCGTGCGGTTCAGCCATGCCCCTCACCTCCTTCTCACACACCCGATCGTTGAGCGAGCGACGAACGTGGTCGCTCAACGACCGACTTCATCATGATTTCAGCCCTGCGCCTTCGCCATGAGGTCGGCGCGCGGGTTCTCCTTGGGCTCGAGGCTCTGGAAGCGCTCGAGCGCCTCGCGCGCGGCGTCGTCGAGGTGCGAGGGCACCGCGACCTGCACCTCGGCGAGGAGATCGCCGGTGCCCTTGGCGGTCTCGACGCCCCTGCCCTTGACGCGCAGCACGCGGCCGGACGGCGTGCCCGGCGCGACGCGCAGCCGCACCGGGTCGCCTCCGAGCGTGGGCACCTCGATGGTGGCGCCGAGCGCCGCCTCGGTGAACGTGACCGGCACGGTGACGCGCAGGTTGAGCCCGTCGCGGGTGAACACCGGATGCGGCCGCACCGCGACCTGCACGACGATGTCGCCGTTCTCTCCGCCGTCGGGCGACGGGCGGCCGCGACCGCGCAGACGGATCTTCTGCCCGTCCGACACCCCGGCAGGGATCTTCACCTTGAACGGCTTGCCGTCCTCACCCTGCAGCGAGATGGTCTCGCCCTTGGTCGCCGTGACGAAGTCGATCGTCGTGCGCGCCGTGACGTCGGCCCCGCGGGTCGGGCCGCCGTAGCCGCGGAAACCGCCGGTCGACTGCCCGAACCGGCCCGTGCCGAAGCCCGCACCCTGCTGCTGGTTGAACATCGCGAAGATGTCGTCGAAGTCCTCGGCGTTCTGGTACCGCGCGCCGCGGCCCTGATTGAACATCGAGAAGACGTCCTCGAAGCCGCCTGCTCCACCCTGGCCGCCCGCGGTGAAGCGGGCGCCCGAGCCCATCGCGCGGATCTGGTCGTACTCCTTGCGCTGCTCCGCATCGGAGAGCACCGAGTACGCCTCGCTGACCTCCTTGAACTTCGCTTCGGCGGCAGCGTCACCCTGATTGGAGTCGGGGTGGTACTTCCGTGCGAGCTTGCGGTACGTCTTCTTGAGGTCAGCCTCGCTGACGTCCTTCGAGACGCCGAGCACCGAGTAGAAGTCCTTGTCGAACCAGTCCTGACTGGCCATGGTGCTCCTTCGGGCTAGTCGGCAGGAACCGCGACGACGACCTTCGCCGGACGCAGCTCCACCGAGCCGAGGCGGTAGCCGATCTCGACGACCTCGAGGATCGTGGTCTCGGTCGCGCCGGGCGTCGGCACCTGGAAGATCGCCTCGTGGTGCTGCGGATCGAAGACCTCTCCGGCTGCGCCGTAGGTGGTCAGTCCCATGCGCTCGGCGACGCCGCGCAGCTTCACGGCGATCGCGGCGAACGGCGAGCCCTCTTCGAGGTCCCCGTGCTTCTCGGCGCGGTCGAGGTCGTCGAGCACCGGCAGCAGGCCCTTCGCGACCGCGCCCTGGGCGCGCTCGATCTCGACCTCGCGCTGCTCCTCGGTGCGACGGCGATAGTTGGCGTACTCCGCCTGCAGCCGCTTGAGGTCGTTCAGCAGCGCGGACTCGAGGTCGGCCAGCACGGCGTCCTCGGCCGCGGCATCGGCGTTCTGCGCCGACCCGAGGATGTCGTCCACCGTCAGCTCGTCGCCCTCGTCCGGCTCTTCTCCGTCCTGCGGGACGGGGCCGGAGGCCTGTGCCTCCGACCCCTCCTCGTCAGGACGGACCTCTTCCTCGTCGCCGGCTCCCGAGCCGGCCGTGGGGTCGTGGTCCTTGTCGGCCATGGTTACTTCGACTCTCCTGAGCTTGCCGAAGGGTTCTCTTCGTCTTCGTCGATGACCTCGGCGTCGACGACATCCTCGTCGGAGTTCGTCGCACCCTGGGCGTCACCAGACTCAGAACCGGTCCCCGAGCCTGCCGAAGCGTCCGGAGCCGACTGAGCGGCCTGGCCGGAGGCGTAGATCGCCTCGCCGAGCTTGCCCTGGCTCTGGTTGAGCTTGTCGAACGCGGTCTTCACGGCCTCGTCGTCCTCGCCCGCGAGCGCGGTCTTGAGAGCGTCGACGTCGCCCTGGACCTCGTTCTTGACGTCCTCGGGAAGCTTGTCCTCGTTCTCCTTGATGAGCTTCTCGATCGAGTACGACAGGGTCTCGGCCTGGTTGCGCACCTCGGCGGCCTCGCGGCGCTTCTTGTCTTCGGCGGCGTGCTCCTCGGCCTCGCGCACCATGCGCTCGATGTCGTCCTTCGGCAGCGACGAGCCGCCGGTGATCGTCATCGACTGCTCCTTGCCGGTGCCCTTGTCCTTCGCCGAGACGTGGACGATGCCGTTCGCGTCGATGTCGAAGGTGACCTCGACCTGCGGGATGCCGCGCGGAGCCGGCGCGATGCCGGTCAGCTCGAACGTGCCCAGCGGCTTGTTGTCGCGGGTGAACTCGCGCTCGCCCTGGAAGACCTGGATGGCGACCGACGGCTGGTTGTCGTCAGCAGTCGTGAAGGTCTCGCTGCGCTTGGTCGGGATGGCGGTGTTGCGCTCGATGAGCTTCGTCATGATGCCGCCCTTGGTCTCGATGCCGAGGCTCAGGGGTGTGACGTCGATGAGGAGGACGTCCTTGCGCTCGCCCTTGAGGACGCCGGCCTGGAGGGCCGCGCCGACGGCGACGACCTCGTCCGGGTTCACGCCCTTGTTGGGCTCCTTGCCTGCCTCACGCTGCACGAGCTCCGATACCGCGGGCATGCGGGTCGAACCGCCGACGAGCACGACGTGGTCGATGTCGCCGACCTTGATGCCGGCCTCGCGGATGACGTCCTCGAACGGCTTCTTGGTGCGGTCGAGGAGGTCCTTGGTGAGGTCCTCGAACTTCGCGCGCGTGATCGTCTCCGACAGCGAGACGGGGCCCGAGTCGGTCAGCGACAGGTACGGAAGGTTCACCGAGGTCGAGGTCGAGCTCGAGAGCTCCTTCTTCGCCTGCTCGGCGGCCTCCTTGAGGCGCTGCAGCGCGATCTTGTCGCCCGAGACGTCGACACCGGTGGTGTCCTTGAACTGCTTGATGAAGTAGTCGACGAGACGCTGGTCCCAGTCGTCGCCGCCGAGGCGGTTGTCGCCGGCGGTCGCGCGCACCTGGATGGTCGAGAAGTCGTCGTCCTTGCCCACCTCGAGGAGGGAGACGTCGAACGTGCCGCCACCGAGGTCGAAGACGAGGATGAGCTCGTCCTCCTTGCCCTTGTCGAGGCCGTACGCGAGCGCCGCCGCGGTCGGCTCGTTGATGATGCGCAGGACGTTGAGGCCCGCGATCTCGCCGGCCTCCTTGGTGGCCTGGCGCTCGGCGTCGTTGAAGTAGGCGGGGACCGTGATGACGGCATCCGTCACCGTGTCGCCGAGGTACTGCTCGGCGTCGCGCTTGAGCTTCTGGAGGATGCGCGCGGAGATCTCCTGCGGCGTCCACTTCTTGCCGTCGACCTCGAACGTCCAGTCGGTGCCCATGTGGCGCTTGACCGACGAGACGGTGCGGTCGACGTTGGTGACGGCCTGGCGCTTGGCGGTCTCGCCGACGAGCACCTCGCCGTCCTTGGTGAATGCGACGACCGACGGGGTCGTGCGGAAACCCTCGGCGTTCGCGATGACCTTGGGCTCGCCGCCCTCGAGGACGCTCACGACCGAGTTGGTCGTACCGAGGTCGATTCCAACAGCACGTGCCATGTGTATCTCTCCTTCATATGGACGCAGAACGGATGCCGGCGCCCGGGGTCGATGGGAAGTCTGCTCGCGTCCCCACCCCACTCGTCGAGGTTGAGTCGCGATGGCTCAACCATACGCCCGGGGTGCGGCATCCGTCAAATCAAAGTTGATACGACCTGGCTCAAGTTGGCGTGCGGCGCGTTCAGTGCTCTCACCGGCACTCGCGCAGGCGATCGGCGTCGGAGAGACCGGTGTCGACGCCCGACAGCTTCTCGACGACACCGACGGCGGCGGGCCAGTAGCGCGCGTAGTGCTGCGGGTCGGCGTTGACCTGGGTGCGGTGAGCGACAAGGGTCGGCGCCAGCGCCGGCCTCTCGCCGTCGGGGACGGCCTTCGCCATCGCGCGGTAGAACAGCGTGGCCGCGGTGTACGGGTCCATGCGCTGTTCACGGCTGCCCCAGCTGTCCTGCTGCTGGAACAGTCCGACCGAGGTGGTGCGGCTGCCGTCGGGATTGGTGACGCCGCTCGTCTCCCAGTCGCCGTGGTCGAGGTTGCGCAGGGACGACTCCCCCATGGCGGTCATGACGCCGATCGCCTGGTCGCGCGCCGACAGGCCGAGGTCGCTGCCCGCGCCCATGATGACGGCGGCGTTGTCGAGCTGCTCGGTGTTCCACTGCGACACGGATGCCGGGGCCTCACCGGGCGCGAGGGCGAAGCTCGCGCAGTCCCCGAAGCCGCGGGCGGCGCTGCCGACGACCGTGAACACGGCGGCGATGCCCGCGACCGTGACGATCGCGATGGTCACGATCGCGACGATCAGTGCCGACCGCAGCCGCCGGGCACGGACTGCGGCCGCACGCCGGCGCGCGGCGGTGGAGCGGCGCCGGCCACTCGGCACGGGACGCGACGCGCTTCGCTTCTTCGCGGGAGCAGGGCGGCGCGCGCCGGCTCGTGAGGGGACGGATCGCGCCATGGGGGAAGTCTCGCAGTCACACCTGGGAGTGGCCCGCTCACCCGAGCATCGTCCCCTCCGCGGCCTCGTTCGGCTTCGGGTCGGGCAGGCGCCGCATGCGGAACGCGTTCAGCGCGCCCAGCAGCGCAGCGAGGATGGGGATCAGCAGCGCGACCTGCAGCGCGATGTGGCGGGCTTCGGTGTTGATGCGGACGACCTCGGCGGCGGCCGCCGGGGGCTCGTCTGCGAGGAGCTCTTCGAGGCCCGTGTTCGACATCAGCTCGGCATCCTCCTCGAGTACGGTCGCGACCTGCTCCTGCTGGTCCGCCGACAGCACCGTGCTCGAGTATGCGAGCGATGTGAACGACGCGGCGAGGGTCGCGAGCATGATGGCGCCGGCGAACGCGAGACCGAAGGAGAGCCCGAAAGACCCTGCCGCCGAGTTGACTCCGGCGGCCTCGCTGACCCGCTCGTCGGAGATCGGCGACAGGGTGTAGTTGTTGAGCTGCGAGACGAGCAGGCCGAGGCCCGATCCGGCGATGATGAGCGGCACCGCGAGGTACCAGCCCGAGTCGGCGATCGGTACGAGGGGCACGATGGCGACGAGACCGACGAGGGCGAGCGAGAAGCCCATGAGGATGAGGTTCGCCGGGCGCCCCTTGCCCCGCCGGCCCGCCCAGATCGCCACCACGAACATGCTGAGCGACAGCGGTGCGATCGACAGGCCCGCCTGCAGCGCGTTGTACTCGAGCACCATCTGCAGGTAGAGCGGCAGGACGATCATCGTGCCGCCGAGCGCGATCTGCTGAAGGAGCTGCCCGCTCACCCCCGTACGGAACGGCTTCGACGAGAACAGCGCCGGGTCGAGCAGCACCGGCTTGCCCCTCTTCTTGCGCGCGTTGAGCCACCACGCGAGCCCGCCGAGCGCGACGACGCCGAGGCCGATCAGGAGCCCGACATAGCCGCCGCCCTCCTGCCAGACGAGGATGCCGAGCACGACGCCGCCCATGCCGACGACCGACAGCCCCGCGCCGACGAGGTCGATGGAGCGGTCGCCGTGGTACTTCACGTCCTTCACGAGACCGAGGCCCAGGAGCACCACGGCGATGATGACGGCCTCGAGCGCGAACGCGACCCGGTACGACCAGAACGTCGTGATGAACCCTCCGAGCAGCGGCCCGACGGCCGCTGCGATGGCCGCGGACGCTCCCACGAGCGCGTAGACGCGCTTCTGGTGATCGCCGGCGAAGTTGCCGTGGATGAGTGACTGCATCGACGGCAGGAGCAGGGATGCGCCGATGCCGCCGATCACCGCCCAGAAGATGATGACGGTGGTCAGGCTCTGGGCGAACGTCATCGCCACCGCGCCGACCGCGTAGCCGAGGAGGCCCAGGGTGTAGGCGAGCTTGCGGCCGATGAGGTCGCCGGTCTTGCCGCCGAGCAGGATGAAGGCGGCCGACACCAGGGCTTCGAGCGCGATCGCACCCTGCACGCCGCTGGCGGTCGTGTCGAGCTCGGTCACCACCGCCGAGATCGAGACGTTCATGATCGAGGTGTCGACCACGAGGACGAACATCGCCATCGCGAGAAGGATGGCGAGGCGCCCATTGAAGGCCGGCGCGGGCGGGGTTTCCCCAGTCATGGACGAAGCAAACCACCCGGCGCCCCTCGAGCGCTACGGTGAGTGCGCACCCGCCGTTCACCGAAGGGCCCTACCGTGACCGACATGAGCTCCCCCGCCCCCGGATCGGACGAGCCCGGCGATGCCGCGCAGCCCTCCGGCGCCCCCGGCGCGGGCAGCCCTCCGGAGCACGTCCTGTCGACGGCGGCGCTCAACACCGACGGACTGGACGAGACCCCGGTCCCCCGGCGACGGGTGTTCGCCTGGGCGCTGTGGGACTGGGCGACGCAGCCCTTCAACTCGGTCATCCTGACGTTCGTCTTCGTGTCGCTGTACCTGGTGTCGGACGCGTTCCTCCCCGCCGGCGTCGCGGCGCAGAACGCCGACGGCGAGATGGTGTGCTCGCGGGCTGCGGACGCGGCGACGGAGTACTGCGGCGCCCTCTCGGATCTCGCGGAGTGGTACGGCTGGGTCACCTTCGCCGCCGGCATCCTGATCCTGCTGCTGGCGCCCGTGCTCGGCCAGCGCGCCGACGCGGCGGGCACCAAGAAGCGCTGGGTGGTCGGTGCGACCGCCGTGCTGGCGCTGCTGCAGTTCGCGCTCTTCTTCGTCTACGCCGAGCCCCAGTTCTTCTGGCTCGGAGCGATCCTCGTCGCACTCGGATCGGTCGCCTCCGAGATCGCGGGCGTCAACTACAACGCGATGCTGGTGCAGGTCTCGACTCCGAAGACGATCGGCCGCGTCAGCGGTCTGGGCTGGGGGCTCGGGTACATCGGCGGCATCCTGGCCCTCGCTCTCGTCGTGGTGCTCAACACCTTCGACTGGTTCGGGCTCGACGTGTCGGACGGGCTGGCGTACCGCCTCATCGCGGTCGGCGCCGCGATCTGGACCGTGCTGTTCGCGCTCCCCTTCGTCTTCCTCGTGCCCGAGTCGCCGGCGCAGCCCGGCCGGCCGCGGGTCGGATTCTTCGAGGGCTACGTCGTGCTCGTGCGCGACATCGTCGCGCTCTTCCGCGAGCACCGGCCGACGTTCTGGTTCCTGATCGCGAGCGCCGTCTATCGCGACGGCCTGGCCGGCGTCTTCGCCTTCGGCGGAGTGCTCGCCGCCGTGTCGTTCGGCTTCAGCGCGACCGAGGTCATCGCGTTCGGCATCGCGCTGAACCTCGTCGCCGGCGTGTCGACGATCATCGCCGGCCGCCTCGACGACCGGTTCGGCGCCCGCGCGGTCATCATCACGGCGCTCACCATCCTCATCGTGAGCGCGCTGTTCGTCTTCTTCCTGCGCGAGGGCGGCAAGCCGGTGTTCTGGGTGGGCGGCATCCTGCTGTCGGCCGCGGTCGGCCCCGCCCAGGCATCCAGCCGATCGCTGCTCGCCCGCGTCACCCCGGCCGGCATGCAGGGTGAGGTGTTCGGTCTGTACGCCACCACCGGCCGCGTGATGAGCTTCCTGTCGCCGCTGCTCTGGGCCGCGTTCATCGGCTGGTTCGGGGCGACGCACTACGGCATCCTCGGCATCGTGATCGTGCTGCTCGCGGGACTCCTCCTGCTGCTGCCGGTGAAGGTGAGGCCCGCGGACATCGCCGCGGCGTCGGCGCACAGTCCGCGCTGAGTCGCGGCGTCCGCGCGACCGGCCGGAAGCACCGCCGCATCGGATACCCTCGCAATCGGTGAGATTTCACCGGTGCGACTGGGGGGCCGTCGCGCTTCCCGCGCTGCAGCCGATTCCCGAGAGGCACCGTGTCGATCCCTCGCACCCCCCGACGACTCGCCGAGCGCCGACGCGCCGCGCGTCATCGCCGCGCGGTCGGGTACTGGGGCGTGCTGCTGGCGATGCTCATCTCGCTGTGGATCGGCACGACCGTCGTCCCCCCCGCGTGGCTGCACACTCCTGCGCTCTTCGGCCACCTCGCGTCGGTGATCGTGGGGCTCGGCGCCGCGGTCCTCCTCGAGATGAGCGGACTGCTCTGGATGCTGCGCCGCGCCGGTCTCGACGACCTCCGCCGCGTCGAGCGCACGGTGAGCGGGCTCGCGTGGCTCGGCATCGTCGGGCTGCTCGGGACCGGCGCGTTCCTGCAGCCGGACCTCAGCCAGCCGCTCACGGCGATCAAGATGATCGCCGTGCTCGTCGCGGCGATGAACGGGGTCGGGATGACGCGACTGACCGACGAACTCGCCCGGCTCCCCAGCGGCGTGCGGTTCGCGGCGCTCCCCCGGAAGCTCCAGGCCTGGTGCGTCTGGAGCGCGGTCGTGTCGCAGTCGGCGTGGTGGACCGCGGTGCTGATCGGGATGCTGAACACCGCCTCACGGTGATCTCTCGGCATCCTCACCCTCGCCTCGCAACCGCGAGGGGGTTAGGCTCAAGCCTTACCGGACTACCCGGCCGGTGACCCCCCGCCCGGCCTCACGGCCGCATCGACCTCGAGGATGCCCATGCGCGATCGCACGCGCGGCGACGAGGACGCGCCCGGACCCCGCCGCGGCCAGTCCTCTCAACCGGCGACCGCTGCCCTTCCCGCAGCGTCGCCCTCCGCTTCCACTCCCCCCTTCTCCGCAGCTGGATCGGCGACGAGGCCGCCTCAGCCGACGAAGCCGTCGGCGATCGAGCAGCGCCGTGAGCACCGCCGCAAGCGCCGCCGCCAGATGCTGATCTGGACCACCGTCGTCGGCATCGTCGTGCTGGTCGGATCGATCAGCACGGTGTCGTACGCGATCGTCTCGAACTTCGCCGGGCCCGAGCCTGTCGCGGAGGACCCCGCGCCGGCAGCACCCGCCGTCGTCGAGCCGATCGAGTTCCCGCAGGACGAGCCGGCCGCGACTGCGGGCGCCCAGCCGTGCGCCACCGTGAGCGTCCTGTCGTCGTTCGAGAACGCCGAGATGGTCGAGGGCCTCGCCGCCGCGTACAACAGCCAGCCGCGCAACGTCGCCGGCTCGTGCGTGACGGTGACGACGACGAAGGACAAGTCGGGGGTCGCCGCCGCGGTGGTGGCCACCGGGTTCCCGAGCCTGCCCGACGACCAGAAGCCCACCGTGTGGCTGCCGGATTCCTCCACCTGGGTCGACGTCGCCCAGTCGCAGGGCGCCACCAACCTGCGCGCCGAGGGCACGAGCGTCGGCATCTCGGACGTCGTGATCGCGATGCCCGAGAACCTCGCTGAGACCATCGGATGGGATGCCGAGGCCCCGACGTGGAGCGCCATCTTCGAGGCCGCGGGCGACCCCGACCTGTGGAGCGGTCTCGGCCACCCCGAATGGGGCGCGTTCAAGCTCGGCAAGACCAGCCCGCTGATGGCGACCTCGGGCGAGGCGGCGATGTACGCGTCCTACGGCACGGCGGCAGGCTCGCTTGCCGAGCTCACCGCCACCCAGGTGCAGGATCCCGGCGTCGAGGCCCAGGTGCACCAGAACGAGACGGCGACCAGCCACTACATGGCGACGCCGGAGCACTTCCTCTGGCACGCGCGCCAGGCCGAGGCATCCGGTTCCACCGCCGACTTCCTCTCGGCGGTCATCGTCGACGAGAAGTCGGTGTGGGACTACAACCGCGGCATCACCAGCCGTGACGGCATCACCCGCACGCAGGGCGAGCCGCCGTCGGAGCAGCTCGTGCCCATCTACCCCGCCGACGGGTACTACTCCGCCGACAACCCGGTGATGCGCCTCACCGGCGAATGGATCGATCCGGTCGAGGCCGAGGCCGCCGCCGACTTCATCCGCTTCACGCACACCGCGCAGGGCCAGTCGGCCGTGCGCGCCGCCGGCTACCGCGACCTCAACCGCGCGCTCGACGAGAGCGTCGAGAAGGTCGGCCAGCTCCAGGGCGCACAGCGCGGCACGCTCGCGTTCCCCGCCGCCGACGTCGTGACGGCCGTGCAGGCGTCCTTCCCCGAGGTGCGCAAACGCGCGAACGTGCTGTTCCTGCTCGACGTCTCGGGGTCGATGGACGAGCCCATCCCCGCGGGCGACACGAAGCTCGCCCAGGCACGCAAGGCCATCGAGGCGGCCCTCGGGCACTTCACCACCGGCGACGACGTCGGGCTCGCCGCCTTCGCGCAGGGACCGGACGGTGCGATGCTGCCGGGGCTGGTCTCGCCGGTCACCGACATCGGAACGTCGCGCGACGGGTTCCTCGGGGCCCTCGGCGGACTCAGCTCGATGGGCGACACGCCTCTGTACCAGGCCGTCGACACGTTCGCCGCGCAGCAGGCGGCGTCCTGGACGAGCGACCACATCAACGCGATCGTGCTGCTCAGCGACGGCGAGAACGACGCACCCAACGCCCCCACCATCGGCGCCGACCAGATGCTCGCGAACCTGAAGGACATGCACCACGCGACACCGGTGCTCATCTTCACGCTCGCCTACGGTGCCGACGCGGACGTGGCGACCCTGCAGTCGATCTCGAGCGCGACCGGCGCGCACTACTACGACGCGACCGACCCGTCCAAGCTCGAGGCCGTGCTCGGCGATCTCGTCACGAGCTTCTGACCCGCGGAGCGGCCTGGACGAGCGAGACGAAACGCCCCCGAACGCCGGTCTAACGCCGGCCGTTGAGCGAGCGAGGAACGAGCGAGACGAACGCCCTCCAACGCCGGTCGTTGAGCGAGCGAGGAACGAGCGAGACGAAACGCCCCGGACCGTCTCGCACCGCTCAGCGCGTTTCGTCTCGCTCGCTGGCGCTCCCTCGCTCAACGACCGGTTGGTGACGCCCCGGGCCAGGAGTCGGCGAGCTTGGTGAGGAGGCGCGCGAGCTCGGCGCGCTCGTCGTCGGTGAAGGCCGCGAGCGCTGCGTCCATGGCTTCGCGCCGCTCGCCCCGGAAGCCGCGCACGAGCCGGGTGCCGGCATCCGTCAGAGCTACACGCGTGCGGCGCGCGTCGTCGGGGTCGGCCTCTCGGCGAGCCAGTTCGAGCTCGACGGCCTGCTGCACCAGCCGCGACGCGCGGGGCTGATCGACCCCCACGGCGTCGGCGATCTCGCCCACCGACAGCGGGTGGGATGCCGCGGCCAGCGCCTCGAGCAGCCGCAGGCGTGCGGGTCCGCCGATGCGGCCCGCGCCGCCCCAGGGCGGCGGTCCGCCGAACCCGGGCGGCCCGCCGAAGCCCGGGACGACTCCACCGCGCCCCCACGGTCCGCCGCGTCCACCGCGGCCGGCGAAGCCTCGGATGTCGTCGCCGTGCCCGTGATCCGGGGCGTCGTCGCCGTGATCGGCGCCGGCGCCGTGCGCTCCGCCGTGGCCATGAGCGCCGTGAGGCCCGGCATGACCGTGGGAGTGCGGCCCGCCGCCGTGCGGCCCGGCGCCCTCGGCCCACGGCGGGCGCGGCATGCGTCGACCGCGCAGCCGGGCGAGCGCGGCCGCGATGGCGTCGGACGGGTCGTCGGGAGTGGACGGCATGCGTCCAACTTACATGTGACTTGACATGCATCCCAACTGCATGTCACACTGCATGTACATGCACTTCGACATGTAAAACGTGGCGGCTTCTCACGCCGCCCCTCCCCGAAGGACTTCACACATGAACGACAACGCAGACACCGAAGAGAACGACAACGAGAACGAGACCGGCGCTCCCCGCCCCACCGACCGCCGCCCGCTGGGCTCCTGGCTGCGAGCCGTCGACGCACTGCTGACGCGCGAGTTCGCGACGGCGCTCGAGGCCGAGGGCATCACCCGCCGCGACTGGATGCTGCTGAACGTGCTCTCGGGCGACGTCGACGCCCCCGGCTTCCGTGAGCGCCTGGCCCGCAAGGGCAAGCGCCTGCGCGGCCTCGAGGAGCGCGGCTGGGTCGTCGAGCAGGGCGACGGAACGTGGGCCCTCACCGACCTCGGCCGCTCCGAGAAGGAGCGCATCGGCACCGTCGTCGACGGCATCCGGTCACGGGTCGTCGCCGCGGTCGGCGACGACGAGGCGTACGCCGCGCTGACCGCTTCCCTCGAGGCGGTCGCCCGCGAGTTCGGCTGGGACGAGAACTCCGCCGGCCGCGAGCGCGGCTTCGGAGGGTTCGGAGGGTTCGGGCGGCCCGGCTTCGGCCGCGGCGGCGCCCCTGGCTTCGGACCCGAGTTCGGCGGCCGCGGCTTCGGACCGGGCCGGGGGCCGGGCTTCGGCGGGCGTCCGCGTCCGTTCGATCCCGACATCCACGACGGCTACGGCCACAACCGCCACCGCGGCTTCGCTCCCGGGCGCCCCGGCCACCCGGCCGAGCGCTTCGACGAGCCCATGCGCGGCTACGGTGAGCACGGCTGCGCGGGGCACCACCCGCACGCCGGCCACAGCCACCACGACCACGAGGGCGACGAGCACGGCGACCACCGTCACCACGGCGGTCCCCACCACCACGGCGACCACGGTCACGGCCACCACGGCCACCGCGGCGGCCCGCGCACCCAGCGCGCGTACGAGCGCGGCTTCGACGCCGGGTTCGCCCGCGGCCGCGAGGCCGGCGCCGCCTGACCCCGGCATCCACCCCGCTCGCCTGTCACGATCTGCGGCCGCACGCCGCACTTCGTGACAGGCGAGCGGGCTTTCACGCACCCGGTGTCACGCGCGCGTCACACGCGGAAGGCAAAATGGGCAGGTGACCAACGCGCCCGCGCTCCTCGCCATCTCGCACGGAACCGCGTCGCCCGCCGGGCAGGCGGCCGTCGCGGGGCTGGTGGATGCCGTCGCCCGGCGTCTCCCGGAGGTCACCGTGCGCCTCGGGCACGTGGACGTGCAGCAGCCCGATGTCGCGGCATCCCTCGACGCGATCCCGGAGGGCACACCGGTCGTGATCGTGCCCCTGCTGCTGTCTGCCGGGTACCACGTGCGCGTCGATCTCATCACGCAGACCGCGGGCAGGGAGGGCGTCGTCATCGCCCCGGCACTCGGCCCCGACCCCCGGCTCGTCGATGCCCTCGTGGCACGACTGGCGCCGCTCGCGCCGGCGGCCGGCGACGCTCTCGTGCTCGCCGTGGCGGGATCCAGTGACGACCGCGCGAACGAGGACTGCCGCGTCACCGCGAGGATGCTCGGCGAACGCCTCGGGCGCGAGGTGTCGGTGGGCTTCCTCGCCGCCGCCGACCCGCGGCTCGACGTCGCGGTGGCGCAGGCCGCTGCGACACCGGCCGCGCGCATCGTGGTGGCGGACTACCTCCTGGCGCCGGGCTACTTCCACGACCTCGCCGTGCGGATGGCGGGCGGCGCCCCCGTGGCGCCGCCGCTCCTCGGCGACGACGAGCCGCCGGTGTCCCTGGTCGACATCGTCGTCGATCGCTACCGCGCGGTCGCCTCTTTATCGGACTGAGTCCACGAACGCGTCCACCCGCAACTGTGTGACGCCCCGTTACGCCGGTTAACGGCTCTTGACGTTCGGATAGGCCCTCGGCCCGGTCGCTTCTAGCCTCACGGAATGGACTCGTTAGAGTCCGCCCGGGGACGCCCGGGATCACCCGGAGGCCACCGTGACCATCAGCGAAACCGAAGCGCGCGCTGCGTCGGACCGCCCGCGCGCCGCCGTGCGACCGCCGCGGGCGTCGTCGAAGCCGAACGGCCAGTGGAAGATCGACGGCACCGCGCCGCTCAACGGCAACGAGGAGTGGAAGCAGGTCGACAACGGCCTCAGCGTCCGCGACCGCATCGAGCAGACCTACTCGAAGGGCGGCTTCGCCTCCATCGACCCGACCGACCTGCACGGCCGGTTCCGCGTGTGGGGTCTGTACACCCAGCGCAAGCCCGGGATCGACGGCGGCCGCACCGCGACCCTGACCCCCGAAGAGCTCGAAGACGAGTTCTTCATGCTGCGGGTCCGCATCGACGGCGGCCAGTTGACCACCGCGCAGCTGCGCGTGGTCGCCGGCATCTCGACCGAGTTCGGCCGCGACACCGCCGACATCACCGACCGCCAGAACATCCAGCTGCACTGGATCCGCGTCGAGGACGTGCCCGAGATCTGGCGCCGCCTCGAGGCGGTGGGCCTGCAGACCACCGAGGCGTGCGGCGACGTGCCGCGCGTCGTGCTCGGCTCGCCCGTGGCAGGCATCGCCGCCGACGAGCTCATCGACCCCACGCCGCAGATCGACGAGATCACGTCGCGCTTCATCGGCGACGAGACGCTCGCGAACCTCCCCCGCAAGTTCAAGTCGGCGATCACCGGGCACCCCAGCCAGGACGTGGTCCATGAGATCAACGACGTCGCGTTCGTCGCCCTCGAGCACCCCGAGCTGGGCGTCGGCTACGACCTGTGGGTCGGCGGCGGCCTGTCGACGACCCCGCGCCTCGGCGAGCGCCTCGGCACGTTCGTGCGGCCCGATCAGGTGGCGGAGGCCTGGCACGGCGTCGCCCAGATCTTCCGCGACTACGGCTACCGGCGCCTGCGCAACAAGGCGCGCTTGAAGTTCCTCCTCGCCGAGTGGGGTACGGAGAAGTTCCGGCAGGTGCTGCAGGACGAGTACCTCGGCTATGCGCTCCCCGACGGCCCCGCCGCCCCCGCCCCGGCGACCCCCGGCGACCACGTCGGCGTGCACGAGCAGAAGGACGGACGCTTCTACGTCGGCGTCACGCCCATCGTCGGCCGCGTCTCGGGCCCGACGCTCGCGAAGCTCGCCGACGTCATCGAGGCGCACGGCTCGAGCCGCCTGCGCACGACGCCGCACCAGAAGCTCGTCATCCTCGACGTCCCCGCCGAGAACGTCGAGCCGCTCGTCGCCGAGCTCGACGCGCTCGGGCTGCAGGCGCGACCGAGCCTGATCCGCCGCGGCACGATCGCCTGCACCGGCATCGAGTTCTGCAAGCTCGCGATCGTCGAGACGAAGGTCAACGCGACCGCTGCCGTGCTCGACCTCGAAGAGCGTCTCAAGGGCTTCGAGCTGCCGCATCCGATCGCCCTGCACGTCAACGGATGCCCCAACTCGTGCGCACGCATCCAGACCGCCGACATCGGACTCAAAGGCCAGCTCGTCACCATCGACGGCGAGCAGGTGCCCGGCTACCAGGTGCACCTCGGCGGCGGACTCGCCTCGCAGGACCGCGACGAGCCGGGTCTCGGCCGCACCGTGCGCGGGCTCAAGGTGGCCGCGGACGGCATCGCCGACTACGTCGAGCGCATCGTGACCCGCTTCCTCGCCGACCGCGAGGCCGACGAGACGTTCGCCCAGTGGGCGCACCGCGCCGAAGAGGAGGCGCTGCAGTGACCGTCTCCGCAACGCGTTTCGTCTCGCTCGTTCCTCACTCGCTCAACGACCGGGGCCCTTCGGTCGTTGAGCGAGGGAGCGCCAGCGACCGAGACGAAGCGCCCCGGACCAACGAGGAGGCTCTGGTATGACCGTCTCACTCGCCCCCCGCGTCGCCGTCAAGCGCACGCGCGAAGAGCTGCAGGCGCTCGCCGAGCAGGGCAACCTCGAGCTCGGCAGCCTCACCGACCACGAGGCATCCGCCGCCGAGGTCGTCGCGTGGGTCGCGCGCAACTTCGGAACGGATGCCGCAGCCGTCGCCTGCTCCATGGCCGACGCCGCGCTCCCCCACCTCGTCGCCGAGCAGCTGCCGGGCGTCGACGTGCTCTTCCTCGACACCGGCTACCACTTCACCGAGACGTACGCGACGCGCGACGAGGTGCAGCGTGCGCTCGATGTGCGGATCATCGACATCACCCCCGACCAGACCGTCGCCGAGCAGGACGCCGAGTTCGGCGCCCAGCTCTTCGCCCGCGATCCGGGCCTGTGCTGCGCCCGGCGCAAGGTGGCCCCGCTGCAGGACGCGCTGGGCGGCTACGAGGTGTGGTTCACCGGCGTCCGCCGCGACGAGGCGCCCACGCGCACGAACACGCCCCTCGTGACGTGGGACGAGCGCAACGGGCTCGTCAAGGTCAACCCGGTCGCAGCGTGGAGCTTCGACGACGTGCTCGCCTACGCCACCGCGCACAAGGCGCCGGTGAACCTGCTCGTCGGGTTCGGCTACCCCTCCATCGGCTGCGAACCGTGCACGAAGCCGGTCGCCGCCGGCGAAGACCCCCGGTCCGGCCGCTGGGCCGGGCTCTCGAAGACCGAATGCGGACTCCACGAATGACTCTCGATTCAGCTCAGGGCGTTTCGTCTCGCTTCGCTCGCTCAACGGCCGAAAGCCACCGGTCGTTGAGCGAGCGAGGAACGAGCGAGACGAAACGCGCCGACGGCCTCAGCACCCTCGACCTGCTCGAGGCCGAGGCGATCCACGTCATCCGCGAGGTCGTCGCCGAGTTCGAGCGGCCTGTGCTGCTGTTCTCCGGCGGCAAGGACTCGGTCGTCGTGCTGCACCTGGCGACCAAGGCCTTCGCGCCCGGCCGCGTGCCGTTCCCCGTGCTGCACGTCGACACCGGGCACAACTTCCCCGAGGTGCTGGCCTTCCGCGACGAGACGGTCGCGCGGCTCGGCATCCGTCTGGAAGTCGCCCGCGTGCAGGACTACATCGACGACGGCCGTCTGCAGGAGCGCGCCGACGGCACCCGCAACCCGCTGCAGACGGTGCCGCTTCTCGACGCCATCGCCGCGGGCCGCCACGATGCCGTGTTCGGCGGCGCCCGCCGCGACGAGGACAAGGCCCGCGCCAAGGAGCGGATCATCTCGCTGCGCGACGAGTTCGGGCAGTGGGATCCGCGCAACCAGCGCCCGGAGCTCTGGAGCCTCTACAACGGACGCCACACGCCCGGCCAGCACGTGCGGGCGTTCCCGATCTCGAACTGGACCGAGCTCGACGTCTGGCGCTACATCGAGCGCGAGGGCATCGCGCTGCCGCCGCTGTACTTCGCACACGAGCGCGACGTCTACGCCCGCGACGGCATGTGGCGCCCCGTCGGCCCGTTCTCGCCGCCCCGCGAGAACGAGCACGTCGAGCGCCGCACCGTGCGCTACCGCACTGTCGGCGACATGAGCTGCACCGGAGCGGTGGAATCGGATGCCGCGGACCTCGCCGCGATCGTCGCCGAGGTCGCCGTCTCCACCCTCACCGAGCGCGGCGCGACCCGCGCCGACGACCGCCTCAGCGAGGCGGCCATGGAGGACCGCAAGAAGGACGGGTACTTCTGATGACCACTCTCGAGACCCAGGACGTTTCGTCTCGCTCGTTCCTCGCTCGCTCAACGACCGGGGTGGAGCAGCAGCCGACGCTGTTCCGGTTCGCGACCGCGGGATCGGTCGACGACGGCAAGTCGACGCTGGTCGGCCGGCTGCTGCACGACTCGAAGGCGATCCTCGCCGACCAGCTCGAGCAGGTCGCCCGCACGTCCGCCGACCGCGGCTTCGCGCACGGCGACTTCGACTTCGCCCTCCTCACCGACGGCCTGCGCGCCGAGCGCGAGCAGGGCATCACGATCGACGTCGCCTACCGCTACTTCTCGACGGGCACGCGATCGTTCGTGCTCGCGGACTGCCCGGGCCACGTGCAGTACACGCGCAACATGGTCACCGGCGCGACGACCGCCGACGCCGTCATCGTGCTCGTCGACGGCCGAAAGGGCGTGCTCGAGCAGACCAAGCGGCATCTCGCCGTCGTGGCGCTGCTGCGCGTTCCCCACGTGATCGTCGCGGTCAACAAGATCGACCTGATCGGCTTCTCGGCGGATGCCTTCGCCGGCGTCGCCGCCGAGGCCCGCACCGTCGCGACCGAGCTCGGCATCGAGGATCTGCACGTGCTGCCCGTGTCGGCGCTCGAGGGCGACAACATCGTCGACCGCTCGGACCGCACGCCCTGGTACGACGGCCCGGCGCTGCTCGAGCTGCTCGAGACGCTTCCCGCGACCGATGAGCTGGAGCAGGAGCTCGAGCCGCTGCGGCTTCCGGTGCAGCTCGTGCTGCGCCCGCAGGGCGGCCTGGCACCCGGCATCGACAGGGCCGAGGCGGAGCGCCTGCGCGACTACCGCGCGGTCGCGGGCCGTATCTCGAGCGGCGTCGTGCGTGTGGGCGACCGGGTGGAGGTGTTCCCCTCCGGGCGGGCGACCACGGTCACCGGCATCCGCTCCGCCGGCACCGAGGTCGAAGAGGCGACCGCCCCGCAGTCGGTCTCGCTCGAGTTCGAGGACGATATCGACACCGCACGCGGTGCACTCGTGGTCGCGGCCGGCTCGCTGCCGGCGCCCCGACGCGAGTTCGACGCCGAGCTGTTCCAGCTCGATGCGCGGGCGCTGACCCCCGGCATCCGTGTCCTCATCAAGCACGGCACCGCGACGGTGCAGGCCATCGTCGCGCAGATCGAGTCGCGCTACGACCTCGATGCGCTCACGCACGAGCCCGCGCAGACGCTCGAGACCAACGACATCGGCCGCGTGCGGCTGCGGGTGGCGGCAGACCTGCCGCTCGAGCCGTACCGCACCAGCCGCCACGGGGGCTCGTTCCTCGTGATCCATCCGTCCGACGGCGCCACACTCGCCGCCGGCATCGTGCGCGACTGACCGGTCGCGCACACCAGCCCACCGAGCAACATCCGAACCGAAGGAGGCGACACCGTGAACACAATCCGCACCGCGACCGCAATCACAACCCTGGGACTCGTGGCGGCCATGATGGCCGGGTGCGCCTCCGCTGCGGCGGACCCCGGCAGCGGCGAGACCTCCGCGCCGGTGGACGAGGTGCGCCTCGGCTACTTCGCCAACGTGACCCACGCTCCCGCGCTCGTCGGACTCGAAGAGGGCCTGTTCGAGGACGCGCTCGGCGACGTCGACGTCACGACCCAGGTGTTCAACGCCGGCCCCGCCGCCATCGAGGCCCTCTCGGCCGGCGCGATCGATGCCACGTACATCGGCCCGAACCCGTCGATCAACACGTTCATCCAGTCTGGCGGAGCGTCGGCGCGCATCGTCGCGGGCGCCGCCACCGGCGGCGCGGCGCTCGTCGTGCGCGAGGGCATCGATTCGCCGGACGACCTCGCCGGCACGACGCTCGCGTCGCCGCAGCTGGGCAACACGCAGGACGTCGCACTGCGCAAGTGGCTGGCCGACGAGGGCTTCGAGACCGACACCTCGGGCGGCGGCGACGTGCAGGTCACGCCCACCGAGAACGCGCAGACCCTCACGCTCTTCCAGCAGGGGGAGCTCGACGGCGCCTGGCTGCCGGAGCCGTGGGTGTCGCGCCTGGTCCTCGATGCCGGCGCGCACGTGCTGCAGGATGAGGCCGACCTGTGGGAGGACGGCGAGTTCCCGACCACCGTGCTCCTGGTGCGCAAGGAGTTCCTCGACGAGCACCCCGACGTGGTCGCCGCCCTGCTGAAGGGCCACGAGGCAGCCGTGCAGTGGATCGCCGACAACCCCGACGAGGCGCCGGCCGTCATCAACGGCGCGATCGAGAAGGAGACCGGCAAGCCGCTGGACGACGCCGTGATCGAGCGGGCGCTCGAGCACGTGACGTTCTCTGTCGATCCCCATGCCGACACGTTCGAGACGCTCGTCGAGAACGGCATCGAAGCGGGCACCCAGAAGGAGGGCTCGATCGAGGGGCTTTTCGATCTGCGCCTCCTGAACAAGCAGCTCGAGGCCGAGGGTGAAGACACCGTCTCGGCATCAGGGCTCGGCGAGGACTGACATGAGCACCGCTCCCGCATCCGCCTCCGGGGCCGCGCAGGCGACCCCGGTGGCGGGCGCGCCAGCCCAGGAGCAAGCTGGCGCGCAGGCCCACGAGCAAGCTGGCGCGCAGGCCCAAGAGCAGGCCCGCGCGACGCCCCGCAGTCCTCTCGGCCCCAGCTTCGACAGCGTCACCCCCGTGCCCGCAGCGGCACCCGCGCCCGCACCCGCGGTGCGGATCGACGGCGTCTCCAAGCGCTTCGGCGCCGGGCCCGTCGTGCTCGAGGACGTGTCGCTCGACATCGCGCCGGGCGAGTTCGTGTGCCTCCTGGGCGCCTCCGGCTGCGGCAAGTCGACGCTCCTCAATCTCATCGCGGACCTCGACAAGCCCACCGCCGGGCGCATCGACACGCCCGCCGAGGGTGCGGCCGTGATGTTCCAGGAGGCGGCGCTCATGCCGTGGCTCACCGCGCGCCGCAACGTCGAGCTGGCGCTGCGCCTGCGCGGCGTCCCCCGCGGCGAGCGGCGTGAGAAGGCGCTGACGCTACTGGATGCCGTGAACCTGGCGGACGCGGCCGAGAAGCGCCCGCACGAGCTGTCGGGCGGAATGCGCCAGCGCGTGGCTCTGGCCCGGGCTCTGGCCCAGGACCGCCCGGTGCTGCTCATGGACGAGCCCTTCGCCGCGCTCGACGCGATCACCCGCGACCTGCTGCACGAAGAGCTCGAGCGTGTCTGGCGGGCGACCGGCCGCACCATCGTGTTCGTCACGCACAACGTGCGCGAGGCCGCGCGGCTCGGCCAGCGCGTCGTGCTCATGGGAAGCCGCCCCGGCCGCATCGTGCAGGAGTGGACCATCGCGAAGACCACCGGCCGCCGCATCGAGTCGCCCGAGGTCGCCGCCCTGTCGGTGGAGATCACCGACCAGCTGCGGAAGGAGATCCGCCGCAATGCCGCGTGACACAGTCCGGTCGTTGAGGGAGCGCCCCTCGACAGGCTCAGGGACCGCGAGCGAGACGAAACGCCACGAGCCGACGCACGACGCTTCGCCGGCGCGTTTCGACTCGCAAGCTCGCTCGTCGACCGAAGCGAACGACCTGCGCAGCCTTGCCGCCGGTCTCGACAACCTCCAGACGGATGCCGACCTGGGGCCCGGCCCCTGGCGCCGGTTCGCGACCAGCGTCGTGCCGCCGATCCTCTTCGTCATCATCCTCATCGTCGCGTGGCAGCTCTACGTCGTGATCGCCCAGCCGCGGCCCGACATCGTGCCCGGGCCGGTGGACGTGTGGAACGCGCTGGGCCTGGCGTGGGACTCGGGCCGCCTGCAGGTGGCCGTCGCGACGAGCCTCGAGCGCGGCATCGTAGGCTTCCTCATCGCGATCGTCGTCGGCACGCCCATCGGCCTGCTGCTCGCCGAGGTGCGGCCGATCCGCCGCGCTGTGGGCCCCATCATCTCGGGCCTGCAGGTGCTGCCCTCGGTCGCATGGGTGCCGGCCGCCATCATCTGGTTCGGCCTGTCGGACGCCACCGTCTACTTCGTCATCCTCATGGGTGCGATCCCCTCGATCGTCAACGGCCTGATCGCGGGCATCGACCAGGTGCCGCCGCAGCTGCGGAGGGTCGGCACCGTGCTGGGCGCCTCGCGGTGGCAGCTCGCGACCGCCGTCATCCTTCCCGCCGCGCTCCCGGGATACCTCGCCGGGCTCAAGCAGGGCTGGGCGTTCTCGTGGCGCTCGCTGATGGCCGCCGAGATCATCGCGACCGGCGGCACCATCGGCTTCGGGCTGGGCTCGATGCTCGACCAGAGCCGCGAGCTCGCCGACCTGGCCGGCGTGCTGGGCACCATCATCGTCATCCTCGCGATCGGCATCCTCATCGAGCTCGTCTTCTTCGGACCTCTCGAGCGACGGATGCTGAAGCGTCGCGGCCTGCTCGTCACGGGAGGCGCCCGATGACCGCGGATGAGCCCGGAACCCTGCCGGTCGTTGAGCGAGCGAGGAACGAGCGAGACGAAACGCCCACGGTTCGCGATGCGGCTGAGGACGTTTCGTCTCGCAAGCTCGCTCAACGACCGGAATCGACGACCGCCGGCAAGGTGTGGCTCGTGGGCGCGGGGCCCGGCGACGCCGGGCTGCTCACCATCAAGGGGCTGCGCGCCCTCGAGGCCGCCGACGTCATCGTGGCCGACCGGCTGGGCGCGCGCGCCGTGCTCGACGGCCTCGCCGCCGACGGCGTGGTCCTGCCGGGCGACGTCGTCGACGTCGGCAAGCAGCCGGGTCACCACGCCGTGCCGCAGGACGCCATCAACGCCCTGCTCGTCCAGCTCGCCCAGGACGGCAAGACAGTGGTCCGCCTCAAGGGCGGCGACCCGTACGTGTTCGGCCGTGGTGGCGAGGAGCTCGCCGCCTGCCAGGACGCGGGTGTGGCCGTCGAGGTCGTCCCCGGCATCACGAGCGCCATCTCGGTGCCCGCGATCGCCGGCATCCCGCTCACGCACCGCGGCGTCGCGACCGCCTTCACCGTCGCGACCGCCCACGACCAGATCGAGTCGCTCGGCGGCGGGCCGGACCACACCGTCGTCCTGCTCATGGGGATCGCCACGCTGGCGAACTCCGCGATCACGCTGGCCCGCGGCGATCGCGGCGGCGACTGCCCCGTCGCGGTCGTCGAGGACGGCTTCGGGCCGCGCCAGCGGGTGACGGTGGGGACGCTCTCGACCATCGCCCACCAGGCGGCGGCCCGCGGCATCCGCTCCCCCGCCGTCGTGGTCGTCGGCGACGTGGTGCGGCTCAGTCCCTACGCACCCGCAGCGCTGGCGACCCTCGATCTGTCCTCGTACGACCCGCTCACTCCCGAGCGCAGCCCGCGCGCCTGACCGGCCGCACGCGCGCTCCGTCCGCCTGACCCGAAAGAACCCCCACTGTGACTTCTTCGAGCCTCCGCAATCTCCGCGTCGCGATCGTCGGCGCCGGCCCCGCCGGGATCTACGCCGGCAACATCCTCACCAACTCGGTCGTCGAGGCCGGCGGGTCCGTGTCGATCGATCTGTTCGAGTCGCTGCCGGCCCCGTACGGGCTCATCCGGTACGGCGTCGCCCCTGACCACCCCCGTATCAAGGGCATCGTCAACTCGCTGCACGAGATGCTCGACGCCGGCACCACGCGGTTCATCGGCAACGTCGAGGTCGGCCGCGACATCTCGCTCGCCGAGCTGCAGGAACGCTACGACGCCGTGATCATCGCGACCGGCGCGATCCGCGACGCCGCCCTCGACATCCCCGGCATCGACCTGCCGGGCTCGTACGGCGCCGCCGACTTCGTGGCCTGGTTCGACGGCCACCCCGACGTGCCGACCGAGTGGACGCTCGACCAGCGCGAGGTCGCCGTCATCGGCAACGGCAACGTCGCGCTCGACGTCGCGCGCGTGCTCGCGAAGCACGCCGTGGATCTGCGTTCCACCGAGATCGCCGACAACGTGCTGGCCGGTCTCGAGGCATCCGCGGTCACCGACGTCCACGTCTTCGGTCGGCGTGGGCCCGCCGACATCAAGTTCACGCCCATCGAGCTGCGTGAGCTCGGCGAGGTGCCGAACGTCGACATCGTCGTGCACGACGAGGACTTCGTCGACGCCGACCCCGCGAACGCGGCCAACAACCAGCTCAAGGTCATGCTGCGGGTCCTGAACAGCTGGCGCACGCGCGAGTCGACGGGCGCGAGCCGGCGCCTGCACCTGCACTTCTACCACGCGCCCGTGGCGGTACTCGGCGAGAGCCGCGTGGAGGGCCTGCGCTTCGAGCGCACCGAGCCGACCGGCGACGGACGCGTGCGCGGCACCGGCGAGTTCCGCGAGATCGCCGTGCAGCAGGTGTACCGCGCTGTCGGCTACTACGGCACGCCGGTCATCGACGCGCCCTTCGACGAGAGGGCCGGCGTCGTCTCGAACGTCGAGGGACGTGTGAAGGACGCCGCGACCACCGGCGACGCCGAGGCTCCGGTGATCCCGGGCCTCTACGCCACCGGATGGATCAAGCGCGGGCCGGTCGGGCTCATCGGCCACACGAAGTCCGACGCGATGGAGACCATCGCGCACCTCGTGTCCGACGTCGAGGCCGGGCGCCTGTCGGCCCCGACCGTCGGCGGCGACGTGCTCGACGTGCTCGGCGAGCGCGAGGTCGCGTACACGACGTGGGACGGCTGGCTCGCCCTCGACGCGCACGAGCGCGACCTCGGCGCGAACCACGTGCACACCCGCGAGCGCGTCAAGGTCGTGCCGCGCGACGAGCAGGTCGGCATCTCACGGGGAGTGCTCGTCCAGTGACGTATGTGATCGCCCTGCCGTGCGTCGATGTGAAGGACCGCGCCTGCATCGACGAGTGCCCGGTGGACTGCATCTACGAGGGTGAGCGGTCGCTGTACATCCACCCCGACGAGTGCGTCGACTGCGGCGCCTGCGAGCCGGTCTGCCCGGTCGAGGCGATCTACTACGAAGACGACCTGCCCGACGAATGGCAGGACTACTACACCGCGAACGTCGAGTTCTTCGACGACATCGGGTCGCCCGGCGGTGCGGCCAAGACCGGCGTCATCGCGAAGGACCACCCGGTCATCGCGGCGCTTCCTCCCCAAGGAGACGGCCATGACTGACCCCCTTCCCGCGGCGGAGTCGACCGAGGTCGACGTCGTCATCATCGGCGGCGGCCCCGCGGGGCTCTCGGCCGCCCTCAACCTCGGGCGCGCCCGCGCCTCGGTCGTGCTGGTCGACGCCGGGCGGCCGCGCAACGCCGCCACGATGCGCTCGCACGGCTTCCTCACGCGCGACGGCGTGCCGCCGCTCGAGCTGCGCAAGCTCGCCCGCGCCGAGCTCGCCGCCTACCCGAACGTGCGCGTGCTCGATCGCACCGTCGTCACGGCGCTGCTCGAGAACGAGGGCGGCGACGGGCTGCGCTTCATCGCCGCGCTGCACGGCCGGGGCTCCGGCATCCCGCCCGCCGTCGCGGCGCGATCCGTGCTCGTGGCCACCGGGCTCCGCGAGACCCTGCCCGACATCCCGAGCCTGCGCGCGTTCTACGGCATGACGATCTTCAGCTGCGCCGCCTGCGACGCGTGGGAGTTGCAGGACCGTCCGCTCGCGCTGATCGGCGAGACGCCCGACCTTGCCGCGCGCGCCCGGCTGATCGCCCGCTGGACCGACCGGCTCACCGTCTTCACCAACGGGTCGGATGCCGTCGACACGGTCGAAGAGGCGGAGCTCGCGGCATCCGGGATCGTCGTCGAGAGACGGTCGATCGACGACCTCGAAGGCGACCGCGGTGCGGTGTCGGCCGTGCGGCTCGTCGACGGCACCCGCGTCGAGATCGACGGCGGCTTCGTGCGACCCCAGTGGCACCCGGCGCTCGATTTCGTCGGCGGCATCGAGCTCGACCGCGACGAGTTCGGCAACCTGGTCACCGATCGCTCCGGGCGCACGTCCGTCGCGGGGCTGTACGCCGCGGGGGATGCCGCCTCACCGGGTCCGCAGCAGCTCATCGTCGCCGCCGGCCAGGGAGCCCGCGCCGCCGCGGTGCTCGTGCACGACCTCGTCGGGGTCCGCACCGCCCACTGAGACGCACGGCATCCTCGCCGAGTCCTTACGAAGTCCTTTCGCACCGGCGGGAAGGCGCCTGGACCGGTGCAGGCGCTCCGCCGGAGACCTATCCTGACCACGTGAGCACGGTGCTGGTCGTCGACGACGATGAGGACGTCGGCGACGTCGTCGCCGCGTACCTCCGCCGCGCCGGTCTCGTCGTGCGGCGGGCCGCGGACGGGATCGACGCGCTCCAGGCGGTCATCGCGGATCGTCCCGACATCGTCGTGCTCGACCTGATGCTGCCCGGCATCGACGGCCTCGAGGTCTGCCGCCGGCTGCGGCAGAGGTCGCCCGGGCTCCCGATCGTCATGCTGACCGCCCGGGGCGAAGAAGACGACCGCATCCGCGGGCTCGAGGTCGGGGCCGACGACTACGTGACCAAGCCGTTCAGCCCGCGGGAGCTGGTGCTGCGCGTGCAGTCGGTGCTGCGGCGCAGCGTCTCGCCCGCCGCCGACCTGTCGGCCCCGGCGGAACTGCCCGACATCGCGGTCGACGGAGACCTCGTCATCGACCGGCGCGCCCGTCGCGTGCACCTGGCCGGCAGCGAGCTCTCGCTCACCGTGCGCGAGTTCGACCTGCTCTCGTGGCTCGTCGCCCACCCCGGCGACGCCCTGCGCCGGGACGACCTGATGCGGGACGTGTGGGGCTGGGACTTCGGCGACCCCTCGACCGTGACCGTGCACGTGAGCAGGTTGCGCGACAAGATCGAGCACGACCCCGCGGCACCGCGGCGGCTTGTGACGGTGTTCGGCGTCGGGTATCGCTGGGATGCCGCGCCATGACCGTCTCGACGGACGCCCTGCTGTTCTCCGCCGGCGCCGCGGCGGCGACCGGCATCGTCGGCGCGGCGCTGGTGCTGGCGCTCGCCCGCGTGCGCGTGGCGGCCGCCGCCATCGTCGCCCCGCTCGTGGTCGTGCTGTCGATCGCGGTGGGCGTCGTCGTCGGCGCCGCCTCGATGCTCCTCACCGCCGGCGACATGACCGGCCTGCTGCTCGTGCTGCTCGCCAGCGTGCCGGCCGCCCTCGCCGCCGGCATCGTCATCGCCGCCCGCATCCAGTCCGCCGCACGCGCCGCCGAGCGCGCCGCCGCGGCCGCCGAGACGGAGCGCCGGGTCGAGGGACAGCGACGCGACCTCGTGGCGTGGATCTCGCACGACCTGCGCACGCCGCTCGCCGGCATCCGTGCGACCGCCGAGGGCATCCACGACGGCGTGCTGCCCGACACCGCCGCGGCCGCCACCACGATCCAGCGCAACGCAGAGCGCATGAGCGACATGGTGGACGACCTCCTCACGCTCTCCCGGCTGCAGGCGCCGTCGGTCGCCCTCGAACGCACCGACGTCGATGTCGGCGATCTCGTGTCCGACACCGTGGCGTCGCTGCGTCCGCTCGCCGACGCCGGCGGCGTCACGCTAGCGGGGCGCGCCGAGACCGGCGTGCGCGCGCGGGTCGCCGCGCCGGAGCTGCGGCGGGCCGTGGCGAATCTGGTGGCCAACGGCATCCGTCATTCGCCGTCCGGCTCGATGGTGGAGACCACCGTCGAACTGCACGACGGCGCATTCCGCATCGCGGTCGCGGACGCGTGCGGCGGCATCGCCGCGGACGACCTGCCGCACGTCTTCGAGACAGGGTGGCGTGGCAGCGCAGCACGGCCGACGGATGCCGGCGCCGGGCTCGGCCTCGCGATCGTCCGCGGCGTCGCCGACGCGCATCGCGGCTCCGCCACCGTCCGCAATGCGGCGGCAGGATGCGTCTTCGAGCTGGAGCTGCCGCTGCGCTCCGCGGTGTGAGTCTCAGGCCTCCGGGGCGTCGCCCTGCAGGGCGTCGCGTCCGGGGGCGAGCATCTCGCGCACCTGGTCGCCGTGCGTGGTGGCGGGGGTCACCGTGTCGGGCCACGACGCGATCTGGTCCTCGGCCCAGTCCGCCCACGCGACGATGTGCTCGTAGTGGCCGATCATGAAGGTGTTCGCGAGCGCGAAGAGGTGGCGGCGCTCGGGGAACGTGCCACCTGTGGCGCTGATGTATGCGGCGTAGCGGGCGAACATCTCGCGGTTGGCAAGAGCCCGCTCCTTCGTCTGCGCGAGCGTGCGGCGGAGGTCCTCGACCGACCCCTGGTCGGCGAGCAGCACCCGCACCATGCCCTCGAACTCCAGGGTCGGCGGGCGCACCGGCGTGCTCAGCCAGGCGGCGAGCGCCTCCCGACCGGCCGTCGTGATCGAGTAGATGGTGCGCGCCCGCTTGCCGGTGTGCTCCTGTCGGGTGTGCACGAAACCCTCGTCGCTGAGGCGGTTGAGCAGGGCGTAGCGACCCCGGTCCGCCGACGGCCACAGCTCGGCGACGCCACGACCGAGCTGCTCGGCGAGCTGATAGGCCGACCAGTCGTGGTCGGCCAGGAGGCCCAGGATGAGGTAGCCCGTGGTCGAGAGTTCGCGATCGGCCACGGTGGGCTCCTTCCTCTTCGCATCGGCTTCCGTCGCAGAGCGTAAAAAAAATCCCGCCGGCGCGCGATCGAGCCTATACTGCGGAGTGCAGTAAGCGTGGGCGCGGCATCCCGTCTGAGGACAGGGACCGTTTCCGAGGACGGGCACGACGTGGGGGCGCGGGCTCGTCCGTGCGGCGGGCGATCTGGGGATCGCCCGCCGCACATCCCTCGCCCGGCACGCTGCCCGACACGATGCTGCGGCCCGTCGGCGCACGATCGCCTTCGCCCCCGGGGTGAGGGAGGATGGCCTCGATGTCAACGCCGACCGACCTGCCGCTGGACGAGCTCCGCGCTCTCCAGGCGCGCGCCTACGGGCGCGATGCCGACATCCACTCCGATCCCGCAGCGCTGGCGCGGCTGCACGAGCTCGAGGCCATGGCGTCTGCCGCGCGAGCCGGGTCGACCGCGCCGGCAGCCGACGCCGCTCCGGGGCTGGAGGCGGCAACCCGCGTCGAGACGGCGGCAGGCGGCGCGCCGGCAGAGATCGGCGCCGATGGGGCATCGCGGGCAGTCGCACCCGGGGCGGCTGTCCGTCAGCCGCCGCTCCCAGGCGAGGACGGAGCGGGGACGGATGCCGCAGCCGGCGCGCACCGCGCCGCCACGGCCTCGGCTGAACCCGCACTGGGATCCGGTGCTCCCGCACCGATGGCCGGGGCGGCGACGCCACCCGGTGCCATTGCCGGCGCCGGAGTGCGGCGCGGCGTCTCCGAAGCTGCGGACGCCGATGCCGGACCGGCGGCGACCGACCCCGGCGGTGATGACGCTCCGACCTCGGATATGTCCACGGACGCGCCGGTCCGGCCATGGTGGCGCCGCATCCCGGTGCTGTGGGCGGCCTCGGTCGTCGCCGCCCTGCTCATCGGCGCGGGGCTGTCCACCTGGATCCAGAACATCGAGGAGGGCGGAGTCGCCGTCCTGAGCGAGGATGCGGAGGCCGAGTGGCCGGACGAGTCCTTCGGGGTACGCCCCTCGGGTGGCCGCGTCTTCGACGACTTCCACGGCCTCCGCGTGCTGTCTCTTCGCCAATCCGTCGTACCGGGCAGCTCCCAGACCTGCCTCTACATCCTGACCCCGCCGGATGGGTTCGGTGCGGGCAGCTGTGCTGCCGGGTCGTATCCGGCGTCGGCGTCCTTGGAGGTCGTCCAGTCGTCGCCCGACGAGCTGCGCGAGCGCTTCCCGCTGGGCACGTCGCTCCAGTTCGTGCTCGAGGGGCCGAACGTGCGGGTCTACGCGCGGGAGCCGAGCATCGTCGAGCCGACGCCCTGAGCGTTCAGGAGCCGCGGCTCCCGGCATCCCTGTCCCCCACGTTCGTGCGGTGGAAGTTCTGGAACGAGCGCGATGCCGTGGGCCCCCGCTGACCCTGATACCGGTTGCCGTAGGGACCGGAGCCGTAGGGGCTCTCGGCGGGCGAGGTGAGCCGGAAGTAGCAGACCTGCCCGATCTTCATGCCCGGCCACAGCTTGATCGGGAGCGTCGCGACGTTCGACAGCTCGAGCGTGACGTGACCCGTGAACCCCGGGTCGATGAAGCCGGCGGTCGAGTGCGTCAGCAGGCCGAGACGACCGAGCGACGACTTGCCCTCGAGGCGGGCCGCGATGTCGTCGGGGAGCGAGATCTGCTCGAACGTGGACCCCAGCGCGAACTCGCCGGGGTGCAGGATGAACGGCTCGGAGGGGTCGACCTCGATGAGCCGCGTGAGCTCGGGCTGGTCCTCGGCCGGATCGATGAACGGGTACTTGTGGTTGTCGAAGAGACGGAAGTACCGGTCGAGCCGCACGTCGACGCTGGAGGGCTGCACCATCGCCGGGTCCCACGGATCGAGCCCGATGCGTCCCGCGTCGATCTCGAGCCGGATGTCGCGGTCACTGAGCAGCACGCAGCCAGCCTATCCGGGCGGCGTCCTCGCCGACCGAACGTGACGGGCCCTACGCTCGAGACGACGATGACGGATGCCGCCGCCCGGCGTGCACCCACCCATGCGCCGGCCCCGACAGAGAGGGATGACATGGCGACCGTGCTCTTCTGCCCGGTGACGTTCAACCTGGCCGAGACCACGCGCATGATCCAGGTCGCACGAGCCATGGATCCCGTGCACCGGATCGTCTTCATGGGCTATGAGGACGACTACGTCGCACTCATCCGCGAGGCGGGGTTCGAGTACGTCCCGTGCACGCCGGTGTTCACGTCGCGCGAGCGGGACCAGCTGATCGCGTTCGACCAGGGCAAGACTCTCAAGAGCCCGCTGACGCGCGAGCTCGTGGGCGCCCGCGTCGACGTCGAACGGCAGCTCATCCGCGAGCACTCCGCCGCCGCCGTCGTGACGGGATCGAACCTGACGTCGTACATCTCGGCCCGCGCCGAGCAGGTGCCGCTCTTCTACCCGGTGCCGTTCGCGCTGACCGAGCCGCAGGTGCGGCAGGCGCGCCACCTGTTCCTCGTCGGCGGACGAGGAAGGCTCGCCCGGTTCGCCGATCTGCTGGCCACGGCGGCCTTCCGGTGGATCTACACGAAGGCTCCGCTCGCGCCTCGGGCGTTCGCCCAGGTCGCCGCGGACAACGGCGTGCCGCCGCTGCGCACGGTCGCCTCCCTCATCACCGCGGACCGGAACCTGATCACCGAGATGCCGTGGGAGCTCGACGGCTTCACCCTGCCCGACGGCTTCGAGCGCGTGGGTCCGATCTTCGCCCACATCGACGCTCCGCTTCCCGAGATCGTCGAGCAGCTCGCAGCGGCCGCCGAGCCGCTGGTCTATCTGGGGCTCGGCTCGTCGGCCAACCGCGAACTCGCCCTGCGTGCGGCCCGCGCGCTCGGCACGCTGCCGGTGAACGTCGTCGCCCCGATCGCCCATTACCTCGAACCGGGTGACGACCTCCCGCCGAACGTCCACATCACCGATCTCCTTCCCGCTCACCGGCTCGGCGGTCTCGTCGACGCGGCGGTGCTCCACGGCGGACAGGGAACCGTGCAGACGGCGTGCGCCACCGGCATCCCCTTCGTCGGAATGGGGCTGCAGCCCGAGCAGACCTGGCACGTGCGCATGTGCGAGAAGCGCGGACACGCCATCGCGATCCCGCCGAAGCGTGCCGGATCGCCCGAGTTCCTCGACGCCGTGCGCCGCGTGCTGTCCGACCCCGGCATCCGCTCCGTCGCCCGGGACGTGCAGCGGGCGTACGCCGACGAGGACGGCGCCGCGGCCAGCGCGCGCATCATCGAGGCATCGCTCTGATCGACACGGGCGGATGCCGCGACTTCGTGCCCACGGCATCCGCTCTGTTATCCTTGCCACGCGCCGGGATCCGGCGTCCGGGGCTGTAGTTCAATGGCAGAACTTCTGCTTCCCAATCGGAGACCACCCAACTGATGGGGCACTCTGCGGATCAATTTCCGCGGATTTCCGGCCTTCTCGCGACACACCTCGCCACAGCACGCCATCGCTATGTGAACACCTATGTGTATACCTGTTGCTACGATGCGGGCATGCCGAAGTCGCGTGAGCACGGCCAAGGAGCCCTGTACTGGGTCGAGAGCCGAAAGATGTGGCGCGCAGTAGTGGACGTCGGATTCGACCCGGAGAGCGGCGCGCGACTGCAGAAGGCGCGGATGTCCAAGACCAAGGACGCGGCCGTCAAGAAGCTGAACCTCATGCTGCGGGAGCGCGACTCGATGGGCCTGGTCCTTGATCGCTCCACGCGCGTCAGCGACCTGGCTCAGGCCTGGCTCGATGACGTCACCGGCCGCACGAAGCCGAAGACGCTGACCGGGTATCGATCCAACCTCAAGGCAAGCATCCTCCCGGTCCTCGGTCATCGCATCGCCGCCGACCTCACCCCCGCCGACGTGCGACGCATGCACGCCACCGTGCGAAAACGCGGCGCCGGAGACTCCACGGTCGCGAGCGCGCATCGCACACTGGTGAGCCTGCTCGAGCATGCGAGGGCGGAACGCCTCATTGCCGAGAACGTCGCCGCACTCACCCCTCCCCGACGCACGCGCCCAGGGAAGGCCCGGTCCTCGCTCACACGCGAGGAGGCTCGCACGCTGCTCGGAGCGGGCGATCCGCGTTGGACGCTCGCGCTACTCACCGGACTGCGCAGCGGCGAGGCGCGTGCGCTCCGCTGGGAGGACATCGAGCTTGATCGGGGCATCGCGAGCGTGGCGTGGTCGCTGACCGATGCAACGTTCACCCACGGCTGTGATGGCGAATGCGGCAGGAATCGTGCGGGGAACTGCCCGCAGCGACGAATCAATCTCGCCGCAGACCTCGACTGGGTACCACTCGAGGATCGACACGTGCTCGTACGTCCGAAGAATACGCAGCCCCGCGAGATCCCCCTCACCGAGTCGGCGATCAAGCAGCTGCGCGCTCATCGCGACGCGGATCTCGGTCCGAACCCGCACGGGCTGATCTGGCATCGTGCGAACGGCTCGCCGAAGACGAACACCGACGACAACACCGACCTGCGAACGGCGCTGGCTCGCGCGGGCGTCGACCGACCGGGCGCGACCACGCACTGGTTCCGCCACTCGTACGTCACGCTCTCCGAGCACGCCGGAATCCCGTGGTCAGCGTCCGCGGGTGTCAGCGGTCACGGCAGCCCGGAGGCATCAGACCCCTACCGTCACGTGCTCACCGCCGAGGGCCGGAAGGCGGTCGAAACCCTGGCCGCCTGGGTCGATTCCCACTAGGGCTTGGCTCATTCATCAACTGAAAACCGTGAGGTCACGGGATCGACGCCCGGCGGAGCCACTGAAACCCTCTCCTAGCTTCTATATGGAGGGGGTTTCTTCATTTCCCAGGTCAGACTGTCGGCGACGTTCGAGAACCCGGCCAAAACGACGCTTGAAAACTAGGCCACCCAGACCAGATTGGGTGGGTGATCTCCTTGGAAGATTGGGCGTTGATCAGGCGGCTGGTCGCGGACGGGGTTCCG
>NZ_JBEGIA010000002.1:0-1406 GCF_040676455.1 Microbacterium sp. LMI12-1-1.1
GTGACCCTGTCGTCGACGGGCCGCGTGCCTTGCATCTGATCTGTCTATCCGGGACAGGGTTTTGCGAGCCGGTCAGGGCTGGCATGACCTCATAGGAGCTTGGGTCGAAGCCCCGTCAAGGTCTTGTCTGCCCTCCCTGACCGGCGAGCCCTCACAGGGAATGGAAGGCAGAACCATCATGACAATGATCCAGCCGGAAATCATCGCCGGCATCGACACGCACGCCGACACTCACCACGTCGCCGTGATGACATCGACGGGCGGAGACTCGGCGATGCCGGATTCCCGGCCACGCTGATCGGCTACCAAGCGATCACGGCCTATATCGCTGCGTTCGGTTTGGTCCGGCAGGTGGGAGTCGAGGGAACACACTCTTATGGCGCGGGCGTCACGGTCCATCTGCAAGCGGCCGGGATGCGTGTCGTGGAGATCATCCGACCGAATCGTCAAGCTCGCCGGATGCGCGGGAAGTCGGATCCGATCGACGCGTACGAAGCGGCAAAAGCAGTGCTGGCCGGACCCGATCACCCAGAACCGAAACGGCTCGACGGCGTAGTGGAAGCCCTCCGCTACGTCCACGCAGCACGCCGCAGCGCGATCAAGGCACGTGCCGCGACCCGCGTCCAGATCAAGAGTCTCCTGGTCACCGCACCCGAGCAAATCCGTGCCAGATACCGCAATCACACCGTGATCACGCTGATTCCGGGCCTGGCCCGCACCCGGCCCGCGTTGGAGGAAGACCTCCTCAGCCGGACAGTCCTCACTTCGCTGAAATCGCTGGCGCGGAGATATCAACACCTCAGCGCGGAAGCCGCCGTACTCGACGTCGAGCTCGAGCAACTGGTCACCCAAGCCAACCCCGCCCTGCACCAGGTCAAGGGCATCGGCACCGTCACCGCGGCGCAGCTGCTGATCACCGCCGGCGAGAACGCCGACCGACTCAAGTCGGAAGCCTCCTTCGCCGCGCTCTGCGGCACCAACCCGATCCCCGCCTCCAGCGGCAAGACCACCCGTCACCGCCTCAACCGCGGCGGCGACAGACACGCGAACTCCGCCCTGCACCAGATCGCCGTCGCCCGAATCACCTGCGACCAACGCACCCGCGAATACATCGCCAGGAAACGCAGCGAAGGGAAGAACACCAAGGAGATCCTTCGCTGCCTGAAACGCGCGATCGCCCGCGAGGTCTTCACCCTGATCACCAACCCGCCGCCAGCAGCCGACTATCGAGCGTTGCGGCCGAAGCGCCAACAGCTTGGTCTGCTCCAAGTCCACGCGGCCGTCGGACTCGGCGTCAGCACCGCCAAGATCTCCCTCGCCGAACGCGGACAGGTCCACGACGCCGTCTTCCTCACCGCCTACGAAAACTGGCTCAACTCACCGACTTGACACCATAGGAGCATCAC
>NZ_JBEGIA010000003.1:0-1056 GCF_040676455.1 Microbacterium sp. LMI12-1-1.1
TTCCAGCAGTCATCGCAACGAGGGGTGATTCTGGGAGGCTAGCAGCGTGGCGAAGAGGTCGGCTGGGGTTCGGTCGCCGAGGGTGATCCGGGGTCGGCGGTTGAGTTCGTTCTCGACGTGGGCGAGGTCGCGGGCGCTGTGGAGGGAGAGGTCCGTCGACTTCGGGAAGTACTGGCGGAGGAGCCCATTCGTGTTCTCGTTCGACCCGCGCTGCCACGGGCTGCCCGAGTCGCAGAAGTAGATGCGCGTGCCGGTCGCCTGGGTGATCTCAAGATGTCGGGCCATCTCCGTGCCCTGGTCCCATGTCACCGTCCGCCGCAACGGTGGCGGTAGCTCGTTGAGCGTTCTCACGAGCGCCCGGAGCAGCTCGGTCGAGTTGTGCGCGGGGAGGTGCAGGAGCTTCACGAACCGGGTCTGCCGTTCGACGAGCGTGCCGATCGCGGAGCGGTTGTGCGGTCCGACGATGAGGTCGCCCTCCCAATGACCTGCGATCGATCGGTCTGTCGGCTCGAAGCCGCGGTCATGGACGGAGAGCATCGGCTGCGCGAACCGCGGCCGGGTGCGGACCTGGCGGCTCTGTCCGCGCCGATGATCACGCCCGGTGCGAAGCGGCGAGGGCTCCGGCTTGCGGACGATCCCTGAGCTCGGCCGGTAGATCTCCTGATAGATCGTCTCTGTCGCCACCCGCGCACTTGGGTCGGTGGGGTGCGCGAGCTTGAGTGCCCGGGCGATCTGCTGCGGACTCCACCGCTCTCGGAGTTTGGCGAGCACGAACGCGCGCAATGCGCCGTCCATGGACAGCTTGAGCGGGCGGGTGCGACGCCGCCGCGTCGCCGCAGCGGAGTGGGCGTGGAACGGGCGATACTGACCGGACGCGTGAAGGTTGCGGCGCAGCTCTCGACTAATGGTCGACGGCGCTCTGCCCAGAGCGCGTCCAATGGCCGTCGGGCCGAGGCCTCGGCTGGCGAGATCGGCGATCTGGATGCGCTCAGCCTCGGAGAGGAACCGGGGCGAGATCGTGCGGGCGGCAAGCAGCTCGAGCGGTGGCACGAACTT
>NZ_JBEGIA010000004.1:0-658 GCF_040676455.1 Microbacterium sp. LMI12-1-1.1
AGCCGGTGGCCCAACCCTTGTGGAGGGAGCCGTCGAAGGTGGGATCGGTAATTAGGACTAAGTCGTAACAAGGTAGCCGTACCGGAAGGTGCGGCTGGATCACCTCCTTTCTAAGGAGCACCTGAACCCTCTTCGGGGGGTTCCAGGACCCAGTACCACACCGACTGTGTGTGGCTGGGGCTCAGGGTGGAACATTTGACATGGCATCAGCGCAGCTGGTTCCTACTAGTACGCCGCGTCTCTTCGGGGGTGTGGTTGGAGGGTGGGGGTTGGTGAGCGGGGTGCCTGCACGCTGTTGGGTCCTGAGGGACCGGACGCTGCCGCTGTGATCTTTCCTTTTGGGGAGGGTTGTGGTGGTGGGTTTGACTCTCTGGGCTTCCTGGTTGCCGGCTGTTGCCGGTGGTGGGGGGTACCGCCCGTACTTTGAGAACTACACAGTGGACGCGAGCATCTTTTGGATCGGCCTTCGGGCTGGTTCATATTGATGATCTTAAAGATCATTAGTCAATTTCAGCCTGGACTTTATTGTTCGGGTTCGATTCTTGATGAAACTCATGTGATTTCAAGTCTTTAAGAGCAAACGGTGGATGCCTTGGCATCTGGAGCCGAAGAAGGACGTAGCAATCTGCGATAAGCCTCGGGGAACTGATAAGCAAGT
>NZ_JBEGIA010000005.1:0-472 GCF_040676455.1 Microbacterium sp. LMI12-1-1.1
CCGTCGGACTCGGCGTCAGCACCGCCAAGATCTCCCTCGCCGAACGCGGACAGGTCCACGACGCCGTCTTCCTCACCGCCTACGAAAACTGGCTCAACTCACCGACTTGACACCATAGGAGCATCACGGCCTGTGAGAACAGTTAGGTCAGCTTCCTTACCGCACTCGCGGCCAGTATGCTCCCGGCTCGCACATGACGTGGAGTCCGCGTGCCTCGAGTAACCGGTCGAGGGGTCGACCGCACTTTCGGCAGCGGGGGAGTGGCCCACCCGCTGGGGGAGTTGTCGGCTCGGGTGACCTTTCTGTCGGCGACGGTTGAAAACGGGGCCATAGCGACGGCTTGTATTCCAGCAGTCATCGCAACGAGGGGTGATTCTGGGAGGCTAGCAGCGTGGCGAAGAGGTCGGCTGGGGTTCGGTCGCCGAGGGTGATCCGGGGTCGGCGGTTGAGTTCGTTCTCGACGTGGGCGAGG
>NZ_JBEGIA010000006.1:0-298 GCF_040676455.1 Microbacterium sp. LMI12-1-1.1
ACAAGACCTTGACGGGGCTTCGACCCAAGCTCCTATGAGGTCATGCCAGCCCTGACCGGCTCGCAAAACCCTGTCCCGGATAGACAGATCAGATGCAAGGCACGCGGCCCGTCGACGACAGGGTCACCCCCGGAACAGGGACGACTTCATTCTTCAACGTCGGCGACGGTTGACAACGAGGCCACCTGGTTGTCGTTTGCTCAGTCTGCCGGATCCTGGGTTCTGATGCTGGGGAGGCTGTCGATGCCGCGTCCGCGGAGTCGATAGCTGGCCCCTTTGAGGGTGAGGACGTCGGCGT
>NZ_JBEGIA010000007.1:0-256 GCF_040676455.1 Microbacterium sp. LMI12-1-1.1
ACTTGCTTATCAGTTCCCCGAGGCTTATCGCAGATTGCTACGTCCTTCTTCGGCTCCAGATGCCAAGGCATCCACCGTTTGCTCTTAAAGACTTGAAATCACATGAGTTTCATCAAGAATCGAACCCAGACAATAAAGTCCAGGCTGAAATTGACTAATGATCTTTAAGATCATCAATATGAACCAGCCCGAAGGCCGATCCAAAAGATGCTCGCGTCCACTGTGTAGTTCTCAAAGTACGGGCGGTACCCCCCAC
>NZ_JBEGIA010000008.1:0-255 GCF_040676455.1 Microbacterium sp. LMI12-1-1.1
AGCCGGTGGCCCAACCCTTGTGGAGGGAGCCGTCGAAGGTGGGATCGGTAATTAGGACTAAGTCGTAACAAGGTAGCCGTACCGGAAGGTGCGGCTGGATCACCTCCTTTCTAAGGAGCACCTGAACTCTCTTCGGGGGGTTCCAGGACCCAGTACCACACCGACTGTGTGTGGCTGGGGCTCAGGGTGGAACATTTGACATGGCATCAGCGCAGCTGGTTCCTACTAGTACGCCGCGTCTCTTCGGGGGTGTGG
>NZ_JBEGIA010000009.1:0-255 GCF_040676455.1 Microbacterium sp. LMI12-1-1.1
GCTCGCGTCCACTGTGTAGTTCTCAAAGTACGGGCGGTACCCCCCACCACCGGCAACAGCCGGCAACCAGGAAGCCCAGAGAGTCAAACCCACCACCACAACCCTCCCCAAAAGGAAAGATCACAGCAGCAGCGTCCGGTCCCTCAGGACCCAACAGCGTGCAGGCACCCCGCTCACCAACCCCCACCCTCCAACCACACCCCCGAAGAGACGCGGCGTACTAGTAGGAACCAGCTGCGCTGATGCCATGTCAAA
>NZ_JBEGIA010000010.1:0-252 GCF_040676455.1 Microbacterium sp. LMI12-1-1.1
ACTCACCCGTTCGCCACTGATCCACCCCGCAAGCGGGGCTTCACCGTTCGACTTGCATGTGTTAAGCACGCCGCCAGCGTTCATCCTGAGCCAGGATCAAACTCTCCATAAAAAATGAATACTGCAACCCACCCCGGAAAAAGGGACAAGAAGCAGCGAGTTCAACCATGACCAAAAACGAATATCAAACTGACATCCATGAATTGATCCAAAAAGGACCCCCACCAACCAAACAAATGGTCAGCGAGGATA
>NZ_JBEGIA010000011.1:0-249 GCF_040676455.1 Microbacterium sp. LMI12-1-1.1
TAATTGACCATGAGGAAAACGCTACCTGCCTCCGCAGAGGTGCCGGCGCGATCCCGCTCACCTGTCGCGAATGGTGAGCCTCGTCCCCGATTCGTGACAGGCGAGCGGTCGGGGGTGAGGACCGGCATCCGTCGTCAGGAGTCGGTCAGACGACGCGGGCGGACTCGTCCTCGACGGCGTCATCGGCGGCCCCGGCCGACGGCTCGCCGCGCTCGGCCTCGGAGAGCGCATGCGCCTCTTCGTCGAGAT